>JBBSCI010000138.1:0-8501 GCA_038250445.1 Candidatus Limnocylindrales bacterium
ACCGGCGAACGCCAGTTCGCCGCTACGCGGGTGGGGCGCCGGCTCACGGGGCCAAGGGGCGGAGGCGGACGCCGGCCCAGTTGAAATTCCGACCGAAGTAGTTCGAGACGCGGACGACGATTTCGTTGCGACCCTCTCGGAGCGGAAGCTCGATGCGTGTGGATTCGAATCCGTTGAACCGCGGCCCCGCGGCGTGGGCGAGTTGTCCGTTGACCCAGATCTCGAGCGGATCGTGCTCCACCCAGCCGGGTTTCGGGAAGATCTGCTCGTGCTCCTTCTGGTCGATCCCGACCACCTGGCCGCTGTGGTCGAAGATCATGAACCGGGTGCTCGTTGTGCCCTGATCTAGGGCTCCGACATATTGCGCCATGAGCAACGCTCCTTCTCCTCTGTCGATGACCGCTTGCCTAGAGCATGAATTGCGTAAACGTGATGTTGTAGACGACGGCCGCGAGCGCGCCGCCGATGAGCGGACCGACGACCGGGATCCACGAGTAGCTCCAATCCGAGTCGCGCTTGCCGGGGATCGGCAGGAGGAAGTGGGCGATGCGCGGCCCGAGGTCGCGGGCGGGATTGATTGCGTACCCGGTCGTGCCACCGAGCGACAGACCGATCACGAGGACAACGAACGCGACGGGCAGGGCGCCGAGCGACGCGAGGCCTTCCGCTGGGCCCTTGTTGTTCGCGAAGGCGAAGATAGCGAACACCAGAACGAACGTCCCGATGATCTCGCTCAGGAGGTTCCAGAACGGGCTGCGGATCGCCGGGCCGGTGCTGAAGACGGCCAGCTTCAAATCGGCGCTCTCCGTGTCTTGCCAGTGCGGATAGTAGTGGAGGTAGACGAGAACGGCGCCGATGAACGCACCGAGCATCTCGCCGGCGAAGTAGACAGGCACTTCCGCCCAGGGAGTCGCGCCGTTAACCGCCAGTCCTATCGTCACGGCCGGGTTGAGGTGCGCCCCACTGATCGGCCCGGCAATGATCACGCCCACGAAGACCGCGAACGCCCACCCGGTCGTGATGACGATCCAGCCGGAGTTCTGGGCCTTCGACTTGGCGAGGAGCACGCCCGCCACGACGCCATCGCCGAGCAGGATCAGCGCGCCCGTGCCGAGGACTTCCGCAAGGAACTTTTCAACCATGTCCTCTCCTTCCCTACCGGCCGACGACGACCTGTCGCAGGCCCGTCTCCACCTACCCTCGGGAGCTAATTGGGGCATCAAAAAAGTCCGCGCCTCGACACGACTGCCGAAGCGGGACTTGTCGAATCATTGTCCCGAGTGAGGGCATCACCGTTGTACTCCGGTGGCGAACGGGTTGTCAAGAAGTTTCGGGAATTGCCTCCCGGCGACCAGATCCCGTAGGAACGAATTCCTCCAGTTGTGCAGCGAGCTTCGCCGCGATCGCAGGTCGAACAACGATGGCGTCGGCGAGTTCCAGGCAGGCCCGTGCATCCTCGACGTCGTCGATCAGGCCGTAGGCAACGATCGGGCGTGGCAGGTCGACCAGCTCGTCCGGCCGGAGATGGAGGATGACGAGGCCTGGCGACAGGAGCGAGCCCACGCCCGGCGTCCGCGGATGGCTCTCGAGCGAGCGCGCCATGCCGGTCGAGTCGTAGCCGAAGACATGAACGAGCCCAAGATGGCCTCGATCCGAGACGCGTGCGGCGATCTGGGGCCGGCGGGCGAGGACGACGCGGATCCCGAGCCGGCTGGTCACGAAGTCAACGGCGGCATCGTCGCTGCCCAGCCCGGCGACGCTGTCGATGTCGACGGCCAGCGGCGGGCAGTCAGACCCGGCCCGATGGACGAGCGCGGCGAGGTCCGTGTCGCGGATGAGGACGCCGGCGTCGAGGCCCGGCGGTGTGTAGACCGGGTGCCGGCCGTCGCTCGCGATGAGGACGGCGGGCAGTCTTGCCGGGACGATCTCAGGAGGCACCGTAGCCCCACAGCGCCTGGGAGCTTGTCGTGACGCCGAGCGCCCCTGCCGAGAGCGCAGCTCCGACGTCGGCCTGGGTCCGGATGAACCCTCCCGCCAGGACCGGAACCTCGAAGGGCGGCATCATCCCGATGACCGACGGCAGGATCACGCCTGGCAGGATCTCGACGATGTTCGGCGCCGAGCGGTTGATCGCGGCGACCGCCGTATCGAGCTGGCTCCGCCGAACGAGGAGGAGCCGCAGGATGGCCGTCATGCCCTCGTGGCGGATCGCCGGCATCAGCTGGCCGTGTGAGCTGATGACCGCGTCCACGCCCGCGTGGCCAAGCCAGCCGATGCTCGATCGATCGGCGCGCAGGCCCCGGACGAGGTCGACGTGGACGGCAACGAGCTTGCCCGCGTCATGGATCCGGCGCACAACCTGGCCGAGAGCGAGGCCGTTGCCGCGGAGGATGAAGACGACGGGCGCTCGGCTAGCGAGGGCGTCGCCGATGTTCTCCTGGGCAGTGATCGCCGCGCAGCACGGATCGGCTGCGACGCGCGCGATGAATGCCTCGGCGTCCGGCGGGGTGTACGACACGTCCCTCTCAGTGTTGTGCGCTCCGTGAGCATAGGCCCGGGCGGTGGGCTCACGTCAAGCGAACACGCCGCCAAACGGCGTCAACGCTTCGGGCGTTTGCTCCCAGCTGCGGTCCGGCGGGGCGGAGCGGCCGGCTTGGAGCGGCGCCGCGGCAGCTTGACCGACTCCCGATCGCGGAACACGAGCTTGATCGGCGTGCCATGGAACCCGAACGCGTCACGGATCTGGTTCTCGAGGTAGCGGCGGTAGGAAAAGTGGATCGAGGCCGCGTCGTTGGCGAAGAAGACGAACGTCGGCGGCGCGACCGCGGCCTGCGTCCCGTAGAAGATCTTCGGGCGACGATTCTTCACGACCGGCGGGACCTGGCGCTCGACCGCCGTTCTGAGGACCCGGTTCAGCTCCGCCGTCGAGATCCGCTTCCGCCGCTCGCCCCAGATGTCGACGGCCAGCTCGAGCACGCGGCCGACGCGCTGGCCGGTCTTGGCGCTGATCGAGACGAGGGGGGCGAAGTCGAGGAACGGGACCTCGTTGTGGATCCATTCGACGTACTGGTCGAACGTCCGATCCGTCTTATCCTCGACGAGATCCCACTTGTTCACGGCGATGACGAGGCCCTTGCCCTCCTCGACGACATAGCCAGCCACGTGGGCGTCCTGGGCGGTCAGGCCCTCAACCGCATCGAGGACGAGGACGGCGACGTCGGTCCGACCGATCGCCTTCATCGAGCGGAGCGTCGAGAACCGCTCGGCGTTCGGACCGGACGCTACCTTGCCGCGGCGCTTGATCCCCGCAGTGTCGATCAGGACGATCTCGCTCCGGCCCCAGGCGAGGGTCGTGTCGATCGCGTCGCGGGTCGTGCCAGGCACCTCCGAGACGATCGCCCGATCCTCCCCAAGCAGGGCGTTCAGGAGCGATGACTTCCCAACGTTGGGCCGGCCGACGAAGGCGATCGCCGCCGGCTCGTCGTCATCCGATGCCGCGATCGCCGCATCCCAGCGAGCCGCGGCCGCTGGGTCGATTCCGGGGTCGGCATCGGTCTCGTCGAGGTCCGCTTCCTCCTCGCCGACGACGAACGGCTCGAGGCGCCCGGCCGCGACCTCCTTTGCCCACTCGTCAGCCTCATCCTCCTTTGCCTTGCGGGCGATCTCCTGTTCGCTCTCAGACGGCAGGGCCCAGACGATCGCGTCGAGGAGGTCGCCGGTGCCGCGGCCGTGCGAGGCGGAGATCGGGTACGTCTCCTCCCAGCCGAGCGAGTAGAACTCCGCGGCGTCGGCCTCGCGTTGGGTGTTGTCGGTCTTGTTGACCGCGACGATGATCGGCTTCGTCGACCGGCGGAGCAGGGCCGCAGCCTCCTCGTCGGCCGGGGTCAGGCCCGTTACGGCGTCGACGAGGAAGACGATGACGTCGGCCTCACGGATCGCCAGCCGGGCCTGCTCCTGGACCTTGAGCTCGATCGGATCGGACGGATCGACCTCCAGTCCGCCGGTGTCGACGATGATGAACCGCCGCCCGTTCCAGTCCGAGTCGCCGTACATCCGGTCGCGAGTCGTCCGCGCCCGGTCCTCGACGATCGCCTGGCGCTTGCCGACGATCCGGTTGAAGAGCGTGCTCTTGCCGACATTCGGTCGTCCCACAACCGCAACAACAGGCAGACCCGCAAGGCTCGAGGAGGCCACGTGTTGCTACGCCGCGCCGTGGGCCTGGGCGGCGGCCTCGGCGTGAACGAACTTGGGAAGCGAGCTTGTTCGGCCGGCCGGCGTCGCGGCACCTGCGAGGGCCTCGTGGGCGAGTTGGGCAGCGTGAGCGGCAGCCTTGGGAGTGCCGGCGATCGTTAGGACCCGTTCGGCGACGTCGCGCAGGTCCTCGATCGGGGTCGACGTGCCACCGGTCACCCCGACGACCTTCTTGCCGTCGAAGACCGCCGCGTCGTCGAGGTCGGCCGCGTGCTCGATCTGGACTGCAGGCGTACCGACGATCCCGCAGAGCCTCGTCAACTCCTTCGTGTTCGCGCTCGAGCGCCCGCCGACAACGACCATAAGATCGACCTCGCGGGCCGACTCGATGGTGTCCTCCTGGCGCCGGATCGTGACGGGGCAGACCGTGTTGACGATCTTCAGCTCATGGCTGCGGCTGACCATGAAGGCTGCCAGCTTCTCGAACTTCCAGGGCGGCTGGGTCGACTGCGAGATGAGCGCCATCCGCTTCTTGCGCGGGACCTTGGCCTCCCACTCCTCTTCCTCGTCGACGACGATCGCATCGGGGGCGAAGCCGAGCAGGCCGACGACTTCGGGGTGGTTCGGAGTCCCGAGGAGGACGATCGTGTGGCCCTCTTCGACGAGCTTGAGGAGCTCCCTCTGTTCCTGGATGACCCACGTGCAGGTCCCGTCGATGACCTCGAGGCCCCGGGCGTTCGCCCGCTCCATGACGTCTGGGCGGACGCCGTGCGCCCGGATGACGACCGCTGCGCCGTGATCGACGTCGTCGAGCGTCTCGACGGTCCGGATGCCCATCGCCTGGAGGTCCGTAACGACGCCCTCGTTGTGGACAACCTGGCCCAGGGTATGCGTCACCTTGCCGGCGGCCGACGCCTCCTTGGCCTTGTCGATTGCCTCGCGCACGCCGTAGCAGAAGCCGGTGCGCTTGGCGATCCTGATCGTTTCGACGGTTCCCATCTCACGTTCAAGTATCGCATGAGGCCGGGGGAACGGCCGCCGAGAGGGCCCCGGCGTGCCCCGGTGCGCCCTCGTTCCGAAATGCTCACCCGGCGGGTACGGCGGCGTGCGAAAACCCTCGTGAGCCCGAAACTGCGACGAAGAGAAACGGAGTCAGCCGCTTGTTAGCCTTCGGGCGCTAAGTCCGCTCGAGATCACGAGCGCAGGTCGGGATATCGATGGTTAATGCCCGCTCCACGGGGATCTCGGAATTCAGGTCACGGCGTCGGGCGGACGGGCGATGGTGGCGTCGCCGACGGCGAACCCGAGTCTCGACCGGGACTGTTGCAACCGGCGACACCGGCCCCGATGGCGACCAGCAGAAGCAGCACGAGGAGCCTGCGTCGGGAACGACCCATGGGCGAACGCTACCCGACGGCGCTGGGCTCTGCCTCCTCGCCGTACGGTCCGCGGTGGCGCGGCGGCAGCTCCGCGGCGATCCGCCGCATGATCAGGTCGGTGGCGAGGGCCTTGGCGCGCTTCCGGTCCAACCCGTCCGGCAGTTCATCGGCCAGCCGGAACGACGGCCCGACCCGCATCGTCGCGTGGCCACCGGGTCGCGGCAGGAGGCGGCCCTTCGGCCAGACCCTGTCCGTGCCGGCGATCCCGATCGGCACGATCGGCGCCCCGGTCCGCAGAGCGAGCATCGCCAAGCCGTCCTTCGGCTTCTGAAGCTCGCCGGTGCGGCTGCGCGTGCCCTCGGGGAAGATCATCAGGACGTGGCCTTCGTTCAGTACTCGTTCGGCCAATCGGAAGGCATCGACGTCTGCGGCCGTGCGATCGACGGGATGGACGCCGCCGTTGCGGGCGATCCAGCCGACGATCGGCCAGTCGAACATCTCCTTCTTGCCGAGCCAGTGGATCCGGCGACCCAGCCGCTTCGTCAGCCACGCCCCGAGGATCACAGCGTCGCCGTTCGAGATGTGGTTGGCGGCGAGGATCACCGGGCCCTCGCGCGGGATCCCGTCGATCGCGCCCTCGACGCGAACCCTCGTGATGCTGCGCGCGATCGTCCGTGCCCCGAGCGCGACCGTCTCGATCAGCGGGGTGAGGTGGCCATCGAGGCGTTCCGGGGCGTCGTCGCTCACGAACGTCCCGCCGGTGCAATCGCCGCTCGGCGCTCCGCCTGGCGGATCGTGTCGACGACGGCCGCGACGGTTTCCTCGAACCGGTTGCCGTCGGTGACGATGTGGATCGCGTCTGGAGCGGGTCGAAGGGGGGCCACCGCCCGATTCCGATCGAGGTCGTCGCGCCGGCGGAGCTGGACGAGGCTGGCTCGGGCTTCTGGCCCGTCGGGGTCCAGTCCCCGCTCCTCCGCCCGCCTGCGGGCTCGCTCCTCGACCGATGCGTCGAGGAAGATCTTCAGGTCGGCGTCGGGCAGGACGACCGTGCCGATATCGCGGCCGGCCATGATGATGCCGCCGTCGCGGGCCAGAGCACGCTGCCGATCGAGGAGGGCGGCCCGGAGCTCCGACACGCGCGAGACGGCCGATACGGACTCGTCGACGACGGGCGTGTGGACCTGCGCGGTGACATCCTCCCCGTCGACCGTGACATGTGCGACACGCCCCTTTTTATCTGGGACGAGCTCGATCTCCGGAACGAGCGCGACGAGCGGGCGCGGGTCGCCCTCCGGGCTGATGCCGCGCTGGAGCGCGAGCCAGGTCGCAGCTCGGTAGAGCAGGCCGGTGTCGCAGAACCGGTAGCCGAGCTCGAGCGCAGCCGCGGCGCCGACGCTGCTCTTGCCCGAGGAGGCCGGCCCATCAAGGGCGACGACGAGGGGGGGTCGGTCGGCGTCGGTCATCCGGTCGAGGATACCGGAGTCGGTGGCCCAGCCCGCATGAGCCGATCAGGCTGGCGGGCGGCGTCGCGTCGCGGTTCCGCCCGTGGCGGGTCGCCCCGAAGGTCGTCGCCGGGCGCCACGGCTTCCTGCCGGCCTCGCACCAGCCTCGTCGCGGGATCGACCCGCGCCCGAGCCCAGGCCGCGGACCTCGGGCGCCTTCAATGACCTCGTCCGGCCACTCCGGAGGCCGTCGATCCGAACGGGGCCGATCCGGACCCGGACGAGCCGGTCGATCGGGGCGCCGACCGCGGCGAACATCCGCCGCAACTGCCGTTTCCAGCCTTGTCGCAACGTCGCCCGATACCAACTCAGCTCGCCCGGAGTCGGCTCGAGCAGGTCGACGAGGCGGCGAATTTCGACGTCGGTCATCGACCGAAGGTGGAAGAGCGTCGCAAGTCCCTCGTCAAGCGGGATCCCGGCATCGAGGGCCCCCCGCTGGTCAACATCCAGCGGCATTCGCAACCCGATCGCGTACTCCCGTTCAACCCCGAAGCTCGGGTGGAGCACCCGCTCGGACCAGGCGCCGTCGTTCGTCACGATCAGAAGCCCCTCGGAATCCTGGTCGAGCCGCCCGACCGGATAGAGCCGGGCGCCGTCCGGCACGAGGGCGGTCGGGAGGAGGTCGAGGACTGTCGTCGCGGCATGCCGATCACGCGTCGTTGCCGTCACGCCCGCGGGCTTGTGGAGAAGCAGGTACGTCGTTCGTGCCGCCGATCCGATGGGGAGACCGTCGACCTCGATCGCGACTGTTGTCGCATCGACCTGCTGGCCGAGAGTCGCTCGGCGACCGTCGACGGTTACCCGCCCCGCGGCGATGAGTTCCTCGCTGGCGCGACGACTCGCGACGCCGGCAGCCGCGAGCACCTTCTGGAGTCGTTCAGGCGGCATCAGGCCGGCTCGGCCGGTCGTTCGGCGCGTTGCTCAGCATCATCGCGGTCGTCGGTGGCCGCCTCGCCACCCTCCTCCGCGAGCCGCGCGGCGACCTCGACGTCGAGCAGCGGCAGCTCGTCGAGGCTCGTCAGGCCGAACCGCTCGAGGAACTCGAAGCCTGTGCCGTAGAGGTATGGCCGGCCGGGCGCGTCGGAACGACCGAGCTCGACGACGAGGCGCCGATGGAGCAGCGTCCGGATCGTGTAGTCGGAGTCGACGCCGCGGATCCGCTCGATCGCCGCCTTCACCACGGGCTGGCGGTAGGCGACGATCGCGAGCGTTTCCAGCGACGCGGGCGAGAGGCGGACAGCGTCGGCGCCGACGTATCGGGCGATGAGTGCACCGGCTTCGGGCGTCGTCGCGAGCTCGACACGATCGCCGGACAGGACAAGGTGAATCCCCCGCACGCCGAGCGAGACCTCGAGGTCGCCGAGTCTCGCGTCGACGGTCGCCCGGTCGACACCGGCGAGTGACGCAATCTCGCGGCGGGCGAGCGGCC
>JBBSCI010000139.1:0-8345 GCA_038250445.1 Candidatus Limnocylindrales bacterium
ATGGGCCGGCTGCGGCGATCGAATTCGTCCGATTCCGAACGCCGCGCATAGTCACTCGTCCCGGATCCGACGCTCCGAGATCGGACTCCGGAATCGGAACGGTGGGCGGAACTGGCACGATTCCGGGCGACGTTCGGAATCGGATCAACTGCCTGCGCCCTGGTGGGGCGCCGCTCGCCCGGCGGGACGCGGGGTGGATGAAGGTCCCGGGAGCGATAGAGTAGGCGGTCCGCGGCGACCATCGGCCGTGGCTCGCGAATGGGAGAACGCCGTGCGACTCGCAGCCCGGATGAGCACGATCGGCACCGAGTCCGCGTTCGAGGTCGCCGCTCGTGCCCGCGCCCTCGAGGCAACTGGCCGGAGCGTCGTCCACCTCGAGATCGGTGAGCCCGACTTCGACACGCCCGCGAACGTCCGTGAGGCCGCAAAGCGCGCCCTGGACGAGGGCTTCACCCACTACGCGCCCTTCTCCGGCATCCCGGCGCTCCGCGAGGCGATCGCCGAAGACGCCACGAAGCGGAAGGGGTTCGACGTCACGCCGGATCGCGTCTTCGTGACCGTCGGCGGCAAGGGCGTGATGCTCTACGCGATCATCGGGCTCGTGGATCCAGGCGACGAGGTGATCGTCCCCGATCCGGGCTACCCGATCTACGAATCGCTCGCCCGCTTCGTCGGCGGCACTCCGATCCCGATCCCGATCCGGATGGAGAACGAGTTCCGCCTCGACGTCGACGAGCTGGCGTCGCTCATCACCTCCCGGACGAAGATGCTCGTCATCAACTCGCCGGCCAACCCGACCGGCGGGGTCCTGACCCGCGGCGACCTGGAAGCCATCGCGGAGTTGGCGATCCGCAACGACCTGGTCGTCCTCGCCGACGAGATCTACGGCCGGATCCTGTACGACGGCACGGAACACGTGTCGATCGCCTCATTGCCCGGCATGGCCGAGCGGACGATCGTCCTCGACGGCTTCAGCAAGACCTTCGCGATGACCGGCTGGCGGCTGGGCTACGCGATCGTGCCGCCGTCGCTCGTCCAGATGTACGGTCAGCTGATCATCAACACGATCAGCTGCGCGCCGACGTTCGCGATGATGGGCGCCGTCGAGGCGCTGCGTGGGCAGCAGGACGACGTCGACGCGATGGTCGTCGAGTTCCGGGCCCGACGCGACCTGATCGTCGACGGATTGAACGCGATCCCGGGCATCCGATGCTTGCTCCCGACCGGCGCGTTCTACGCCTTCCCCGACATCTCGGGGACAGGGATGTCCGGCGCGGACCTGGCCGAGAAGCTGCTTCAGGACGCCGGCGTCTGCGTGCTCGCCGGGACGGCATTCGGTGGGGTCGGGACGAACCACATCCGGATCTCGTACGCGAACTCGCGGGAGAACCTGACGCTGGCCCTCGACCGCATCCGCGGCGTCGTCGAACAGCTCGCTTCGCGAGCTGACCCGGCTCGCGTTCCGTGACCGAAGTGGCTGGGTCCAGGCCGAAGGTCTTCGTCGCGCGGCTGATCCCCGACGATGGGATCAACCCGATCGTCGCGGCCACCGACGCCGTCGTCTGGCAGGACGACCTGCCCCCGCCGCGGGACGAACTGCTCAGCGCGGTCGCCGGCTGCGACGGCGTCCTGACGTTGCTCACGGATCGGGTCGACGACGAGTTCCTCGACGCGGCCGGGCCGCAGCTGAAGGTCGTCTCGAACTACGCCGTCGGGTTCGACAATGTCGACGTCCCGGCCTGCACCCGTCGCGGCATCCCGGTCGGCAACACGCCGGGCGTGCTCACCGAGACCACCGCCGATCTCGCCTGGGCGCTGATGATGGCGGCCGGGCGGCGGTTGCCGGAAGGCGACCGCTACGTCCGGGCCGGGAAGTGGAAGACGTGGGGCCCGATGCTTCTCCTTGGCCCGGACGTCTACGGTTCGACGCTCGGCGTTGTCGGTTTCGGGCGGATCGGCCAGGCGGTAGCGCGGCGTGCGGCGGGCTTCGGGATGCGGATCATCTATCACGACGTCCATCGGGCGGAGGCGGCCGTCGAGGCGGCGTACGGAGCGACGTTCCTGCCGCTCGAGGAACTCCTCGCCCAGGCCGATTTCGTCTCGCTCCACGTCAACCTGACCGACGAGACCAGGGGCATGATCAACGCCGAGAAGTTCGTCTGGATGAAACCGACGGCGGTCATCGTGAACACGTCGCGAGGCCCGGTCATCGATCCGCGAGCCCTGGCCGACGCCCTCCGCAACGGAACGATCTTCGCGGCCGCTCTCGACGTCACCGATCCCGAACCGATCCCGGTCGACGATCCGCTCCTGACGCTCGACAACTGCCTCGTCGTCCCGCACATCGCATCCGCGTCGCGGGCTACCCGTAGCAAGATGGCGGAGATGGCGGCGGCGAATCTCCTAGCCGGCTTGCGCGGCGAGCGGCTGCCAACGCCGGTCAACCCCGACGTGTACGAGCGCGCCGGCGACACGACCTAAGTGCCCGCACCGGCGCGATCGCCGTGCCTTTCAAATGCATGTCAGACGCGCCCGGGGATGATTTCCGCATCTATCGCCGGGTCGGCGGCGGCTCGGAGTTCGGGTTCGCCCTGCCGATCCACGAGGGCGCTGCAGACCTGGCGTAAACCAGGGCCACAATTGGACAAATGCACACCCGCGGAACGTAAGTCCATGTCAATGGCTGTTTTCGAGCCATTCAGGGCCGTTTGAGCCGTTTCGTCGGGCGGATCCACGCTCAGCGCGGTCGGTGACCCGCCGTCGTTCGGCCGCGAAGTTCGACTAACGTTCCGTGGGCGAGAATCTGTCCAGTTGCGTGGATGGCATGGTCAAGAAATGTCAATTGGGCCGTCGATCGGTCGTCACCGGATCAGGGGCCGGCGACGATCGCCGCCCGACACACGAGGAGAGCCGCGATGTCCGTCGTCGACGACGCAACCGCAACAATGATCGCCAACTTCCCGGCCCGCACGGGTCGCTCCCTCGATGAGTGGGTCGCGCTCGTCCGGGCGAGCGGGCCTGCCAAGCACGGCGAGATCATGACGATGCTCAAGACCGAGCACGGGATGAGCCACGGGTTCGCCAATCTGGTCGCCCTGACCGCGCTCAAGCCGGATGCGCCGGCCTCAACCGACGACCTCGTCGATGCGATGTACGCGGGACCGAAGGCGAGTCTGCGGTCGCTCCACGACGCGGCGGTCGAGGCCGCCCGCGAGTTTGGGCCTGACGTCGAGGTGGCGCCAAAGAAGGCTTACGTCAGTCTCCGCCGCAAGAAGCAATTCGGGACGGTCGGGCCCGGGGCTGGCGGGAAGCTCGAGATCGGCCTGAACCTCCGCGACGTCCAGCCGCTCGGCCGCCTCGAGTCAACCACGGGGATGTGCACGCACAGGGTTCGGATCGCGTCACGCGACGAGATGGACGCGGAGCTGCTCGGCTGGCTCCGTCAGGCGTACGAGCTGGCCTGACGCGCGGCGCAACGATCACATGTGATGGGATTCCTGCCGACGAACGGCAGTGCGAGTTTTCGACGCTCAGAGTCGGAGGCGGGCGCATACTCGAAGGCGAACCGAACCGGGCGGAGAACCGGGCTCACTCGATGGGAGGATCGGAAATGGCAGACCACCCGAATGCCGCAATGGCGCGACGGTTGATCGACAGCCTGAATCATGGCGATTACGAGGCGATGGCGGCGGCCCTGTCCGACGATATCGTGTGGCACGAGATTGGTCGCGCGGAGCCACGGCGAGGCAAGGCCGCGCTGCCGACGCCAGGTGGCGCTCCCGGCCCGGACATAACGGCAAAGGTGCATGACGTCGTCGCGAACGACGAGCATGTGATCGCGCTCGTGGACGCGACCGCCAACCGGAATGGCCAAACGCTCAACTACCGCACCGCCGAGATCATGCATGTCAAGGACGGCAAGGTCACGGAGCGCTGGGCGTTCTCGGACGACACGGCTGCAATCGTCGAGTTCTTCGCCTAGATCGGCGACCAGCGTTCGTCGAGTCGGTACCGACGTACTCCGACTGCGCCGCTGGTGTCGGTCGTTGGGCGCGGGGCTCGCCGGTCGTCAGCGGACGGGCGTTGATCCTCGGTGTTGCGGCCGGCTTCTACAACGAGTGAGACTCAAGCCTGCGCGTGGCACACGACGGATCTCGTCTTTCGCCTGAGCTTCTGGGACATGACCGAGTTCGCGGAGCGCTACGGGACTGATGTTGCCTTCGGAACCGTCTACGAGGTGGCGCTGTTCGCCGCCCGAAGCTCTAACAACACGGTCGCCTGCAGTCCCAAGACATGACACACCGCTGACAACCTGTCCTACGGGTGGCACCGGATGGAACCGGGGATGGCGGCCTTCTAGCGGCTTCAAGACGCGCTGGCGAACGATCTGAAGGCGTCGAGTACTTCGCCTAGGTTGCGTGGACCGTACGCCGCTTCCCAGCGGAGACCGTCCGACCACACGTTGAGCCAGTCGTTGGCTGATCGCTCGATGCCGCGGTGTTCGAGCGCCCATCCTTCCCAGGAAGTGCCTTCGAGGTTGATCTCAACCCTCCAACCGGGGTTGTCGAGGGAACCGATCTCAATCCCGAACGAATGTTCCCAGTCTCCGTTGCATTGCTCGGCGTACCACCCTTCCAGGAACGCTAGAGAGTCAGTCTGCAAACCGTCCTCGTCGTCCGAATCTGACATGGGAGTGATGTTACGCACACCCGGAAAGGGTCAGTCTCATCTGTATTCGTACGTGAATCCGGCAGAATGGCCGAGGGCCGGTAGCTCAGTGGTAGAGCAGGGGACTTTTAATCCCTGTGTCGTGGGTTCGAACCCCACCCGGCTCACTTCGTCTCGGTCGGTGGGCGCGACCCCCGCGTCCCTGATTCCGGGACTGTTCGGAACGGCTGCGTGACATCGCCGTAGAGGTGCGACCATAGTTCCAACCCCCCAGAACCCATCACGATGGAGGCACGCGTCATGGCGAAGTACCTGTTCCACGGTTCGTACACTCAAGCGGGCATCCAAGGCGTGCTGAAGGACGGCGGGACCGGCCGCCGCAAGGCGGTGGAGGCCCTGGCCGCCAGCATCGGCGGGACGCTCGACGAGATGTACTGGGCGTTCGGCAAGAACGATTTCTACGTGATCGCCGACCTGCCGAGCCACGCAGCGGCCGCGGCCCTGACGGCCACCACGGGTGCGACGGGGGCCGTCTCGATCAGCACGGTCGTCCTCCTCACCGCCGACGACATCGACGAGGCGATCAAGCTCCACCCCAACTATCGAGCGCCGGGCACCTAGCGAACTCCTCGCGCCTTGACCAAATAGGCCTCGATCAGGGGCAGGTCTCGTTGTCTGCGATCGTCACGGGGCCGTCGAACTTGAACGCGAAGATCTTCGATACGTCGGTCAGGCAGTTGTTCGTGATCGTGTGGCCCGAGCCGGCCGCGTTCACCAGCGCCCACAGGTTCGACACTTTGTTCCGCTGAATGGTTACGTTCTCAACCGTCCCCGATCCCTTCTGGAGCTGGACGAAGGCGCGGCCGTCGGGCCCGTCGCTCGCGCCCCTGCCGAGGACGACGTTGTCGACGATCTGCACGCCATCCGAATCGGAAACCTCCACGCCCCAGTAGGAACCGGATGTGAAGTCGAACGTGTTGTTGCGAACGATCGCGCCGTCGGACCGGGGGATGGAAATCAGGGTATCCAGTCCGCGCAGGTTGTTGCCCTCGATCACGAGACCCGTGTTATCCCAGACCTCGATGCCGAAGTGGGCTACGCCGCTGCCGCCCTGGTCGATCGTGTTGCCGCGGACGACGAGATTCGTGTTGACGCCGCGGCCGAAACCCTGGGCGCTGATCGGCGAGTAGCCGTCGCCGTTGGGGATCGACTGGACGATCGTATTGCCCTCGATGAGGGCGTCGTCGACGCCGGGGCCATCGAGACTGATCGAGGTCTCGGTCATGTCGGTAAAGGTCGATCGGAGGATCTTCGTGCGGTCGCGGCCGGCGACCTTGACCGTGAAGCCCCCGCCCTCGAACTTCACCGAGTCGATGGTCACGTCGTCGGCGTCGACGGTAACGGCGGTAACGCCGGCCGGAACGCGGATCGTCCCGTGCAGGATCGTGACCGGATTGTGGATGTCGACCGGGTCCGTGTAGACACAGGTGCCGAGGTCCACGATCGCGCCGTCGGGTGCCTGGTCGAGAATCGATTGCAGGCTGGTGTCGCATGAGGCGACGATCGGCGACCCCGGACTCTGAGGCGAAGGCCGCGTGGGCGACAGCGAGAGGGACGGTGTTGGGTTCGGTGTGGGGCTGACAGACGGCGAAGGGGACGGAACCGTCGGCGCAGTGGTCGGGCCGGACCCACCACATCCCACGACGAGGGCGAGCACCGCGACCACGAGGAGGCGATTCAGTGTCAGGCCTCCATGTCGCTGCCGATGGGTCCGATTTCAACTATAGGCGAGGCACGTGGATCCGGCTTTCGAGGCGGGCCGATCGCCGTTGGAGCCGGCCGGCCTGTGTCCGTCCCGCACCCGTTCCGCCACCGATTCGCACTGTTTCTGACCCCCGTTGACGAGTGCCACCCGCACGGTTCGCGACGTAGCCTCCAACACCAATGGAAGAGTGGAGGAGGAACATGCGTCGAAAGTTGACCTTCGGAACCATCGCAGCAGGACTCGCCGTCGCGGCAATCCCCGGCATCGCGCTCGGAGCCGAGGGTGACCCGGTTCCGGACAGCGGCGACACGGCCTGGATGCTGGCGGCCACCGCGCTCGTCATGATCATGCTGCCGGGCCTCGCCCTCTTCTACGGCGGGCTCGTCCGCCGCAAGAACGTCCTCTCGACGATCATGCACAGCTTCTTCGGGCTGGCGATCGTCAGCGTCGTCTGGGTGTTGGTCGGGTTCAGCCTTGCATTCGGCCCGGACGTCAACGGCATGGGTCTGATCGGCAACCTTGACTTCGTCGGGTTCATGGGCGTCGGCCTCGCGCCGAGCACGGTCTACGCGGTGACCATCCCCTTCGTCCTGTTTGCGGCGTTCCAGCTGATGTTCGCGGCGATCACGCCGGCGCTCATCACAGGCGCCTTCGCCGAACGCAAGCGCTTCGCCTCCTTCGTCCTCTTCACGGTTCTCTGGTCGATCTTCGTCTACTCGCCGATCGCCCACTGGGTCTGGGCCACCGACGGCTGGCTGTTCAAGCTTGGCGCGCTCGACTTCGCCGGCGGGACCGTCGTCCATGCATCGTCCGGCGTGTCGGCGCTGATCGTCGCGGTCCTCATTGGCCGGCGCGTCGTCAACGGCGATCGGATGGAACCGCACGACGTCCCGATGACGGTCCTCGGCGCCGGTCTGCTGTGGTTCGGTTGGTTCGGCTTCAATGCCGGGTCCGCGGTCGCAGCGAATGGACTCGCGGCCAGCGCCTTCCTCGTCACCAACACGGCGGCCGCCGCGGCCACGATCACGTGGGTCGGCGCGAGCTACCTCCACAAGCGCAAGGTCAGCGTCGTCGGTGCGGCCTGCGGCGCGGTCGCTGGTCTCGTCGCGATCACCCCGGCCTCCGGCTTCGTGACGCCGGGCGGCGCGCTGCTCATCGGCTTCATCGCTGGTGGCCTGTGCTACAGCGCCACCCTCCTTCGCGAGCGGATCAAGGTCGACGACGCACTCGATGTCTTCGCCGTCCACGGCGTCGGCGGGACGTTCGGAGCCGTCGCGACGGGCGTCCTGGCGACGAGTGCCGTGCAGGCCAGCTACAAGGGCCTGATCGACGGCAACGCCGGCCAGGTCGTCACCCAGCTGCTCGCCGTCGGGGCCACGATCGCCTACGCCGTCGTCGCGACGTTCGTGATCGTCAAGCTCGTCGACATGATCCTCGGTCTGCGGATCTCCGCCAAGGACGAGGAGCTCGGCATCGACCTCTCCACGCACGGCGAGGCTGCCTACCAGGCCTAACCCCACCGGGTCCTCCTGCCCGGAACCACGACGATCCGACCGCCCGGGTCACCCCCTCGGGCGGTCGTTTCGCCTCCTCGGAGTCGCGCATGACCCCACTGCCACGTCCGCCGAAGGCCCCGCTCTACGATCCCCGGTTCGAGCACGATGCGTGCGGGATCGGGTTCGTGGCGGACGCGGGTGGCCGGAACCTCGACAGGGTGCTGCCGCTCGCGCTGGCCGGCCTGGCGGCACTGGGCCATCGCGGGGCGTTCGGGGCCGACGGTGAATCGAGCGACGGGGCGGGAGTTGCCCTGCCGCTGGAGCCGGCGCTTCTCGATGCGATCTCTCCGGGCGCCGGCGCTGGCCGGCCCGCGGTCGTCGTCGCCTTTCTCCCGCGCGGGCGGTCGAGAGCGACG
>JBBSCI010000140.1:0-8289 GCA_038250445.1 Candidatus Limnocylindrales bacterium
CCGCCCAGCTCGAGGGTTCCGAGCTGGCGCTCGAGTGTCGCGATCTCCCGCCGGAGCTGCTCGTTGCGGGTGTTCAGGTTGGCCACGAGGAACGTCAGGTCCTGCGACGAGAGGCCCGCCAGCGTGTTGTTACCGGACTGCGCGCGGATCTGGGCGACGACGAGCAGCCCGAGGAGGAACGCCACGGTGGCGACGAGTGCCTGGCTGCGTGGAGCGCGAAGCGAGCGGCTCATTGGGCGGGTGGCCCGGACGGAACCGCGTGCGACTCGCGCAGGTTGAGCCCGCCAGCGAATTGCGGGACCTCGACCGACGCGGACTCGACGAACGAGATATCGAGGCCGAACGTGCCACCACGCGTCTGAACGAACTCGCGCCAACCCTGCGACAGGCCCAGCTGGACGAGCATGTCCGTCGGCCCAATCGCCCTGATCTCGAATGGCGGCGCGAGGTACGCCGAGTTGACGAGAATCGAGTGGCCGATGTCGAGCACGCCGGTCGACGTCGTGACCCGCTCCAGATTGACCGCGATCGCCTCCGCGCCGGCCAGCCAGAGCTCGTCGACCACGGTCCTGATATCGCGTGCTGTGACCAGGTAGTCGGCTTCGCTCGCCCCGGCCGGCACGGCCTGCGTCGAATCGCCCAGTCGAAGGACGAGTCCGGTTCCGCTCAGCGGGATCAGCCCGGCGGCGATTCGCGCCTGCTCGAGCCGGCTATTGAGGTCGCGGACGGTGGCCGTCGTTCCCTGGCCCTGCTCTTCCAGACGCGTGATGTCCTTGCCCAGCTCGACGATTCTTGCCTTGAGCCCGTCCTGGTCGCTCTGCAGACCGAGAGCCGTCTCGACGAGCGGCGATCTTTCTTGGCTCGTGTATCGAACGCGAGGACCCTCGGCGGCGAGCTGAGCCGCAATCAGGAAGCCCAGCGCGAAGAGAGCGAAGCCGAGTGTGATCTGCCATGTCGGGATCGAGCGGAAGCGACCCTCTCGTTCAGTCACGGCCCTGGCGGCGCGGGCCGTCGACCGCGGCGGCTCATCGCGAGCAG
This sequence comes from Candidatus Limnocylindrales bacterium, assembly GCA_038250445.1. Lineage (GTDB taxonomy): Bacteria > Chloroflexota > Limnocylindria > Limnocylindrales > CSP1-4 > CF-46. The sequence continues at coordinate 1,039 of JBBSCI010000140.1, forward strand.
CAGGAGGCCGCCGCCGACCACCACCGCGAGGACGAGCGCGATGAGGATCGGGCCGGTCGCCGAGTTCCCGTCTCCGGTCTGGGTCGGTGGCCGATTCGCGTCGGGTGACGGTGAGGATCCCGTGCCGGGTGCGACGCTCGGGTTCGGAGCGGCCCCGCTCCATCCGTCGGGCACGGGACCCGGCGGCGCCGGCTGCGGCCCGTGCCGCACCGGAACCGCAGCCCCCAGGCTCGTGAGCCACTCGTCCTCGAACCCTGCCGTGTCGACGCCGAGGGCGGCCTTGAAGGTTTCGTCGTCGGTCACTCCGGTCGCATACGAGCGGATGAGGGCGACCAGCGCATCGCGGCTATAGGTCTTGATGATGTGGTCGACCGCCGACACGCTCTCGGCGTAGCCAAGAACGAATCGGTCGTAGGTCGTGGGAAACGCGCCGGCCAGGCCTTCGAGCGGGATGATCGTGCCGTCGCCGACTACTGCCTCGACAGACGCTCGATAGGATGCCGTGTAGCCCTCGGACAGGTAGACGGCCAGCCCTTCGTTCAGCCAATGGGGCGGTTCATGGAAGGGGTTCTTGGTGGCCGTGTCAAAGACGAGGTGGGTCAGTTCGTGCGGCACGACGACCTCGACCCAGGTGGCGTCGATTTCGGCCGGGGTGATGAGCGCGAACAGTGTCCGGATGTCGGCATGCGCCTGGCCACCGACATTTTCGCGGGTGCCGGGCCCGAGGGCGGTCCGGAACTTGTCCTCGTCCGCATAGATGTAGAAGTCGATCGGCTCCGTCTCGGTCACGCCGAGGATTGTGGAGGTGTCTGCGATCGCCTTGTCGCCGATCGCCAGAGCCCGCTTGCCGAACGCGTCGCTGCCCTCATACCAGTGGACGCGGACGATGCTGCCGTCGAGCGAATTCCACTTCACCGAATCATCGGCATATGCGAGCGTCACCGGCGGCCCCATCCAGGCCCGGCCGTCGGCGTCGGTCACGCGCCAGGTGGCGACGAACGTCGTGTTGGGAACGATGTGGCCCTTGGCCAAGTCGAGCGCGAAGTGGAGCGTCCGATCACCGCTACCCGGCGAGTCGATCTCGGTGACGCTCGGGCCGGCCGCGCCGGTCGTCCGGGTCAGCAGCTCCACCCTTCGCGGGGTCGCGGCGAGGACGACGGGCTGCTCGAAGTCGATCGACTTGCCATAGGTCGAGCTCGCCTTGGGCAAACCGAAGGTCACCGCGTCGGCAGCGATCGCAGTCCCGGCCCCGACACCGAGGGACGACAGTACGATGAGGCCGACGGCGCCAATGCGCCCAATCGACCGGATCACTGCTTCGCCCAGGCCAGGCCGGCCATCCGAGTGATCCCCATGCCGATGTCCCCCGCCCCCAGCAGGCCGTCCCGGGCGAGCGTCCACGTGACGTCATAGGAGAGCGGGATGACCGGCGCCTGGTCACGGACCAGTGTCTCGGCACGGTCGAACGCGGCGCGTACCCCTGTTGGGTCCGTCGTCTCCAGGGCATCGGCGATTGCGGCGTCGAATTCCTTCGAGCTCCACTTTCCGTAATTGTTCGAGGAGCCGGTCCCGAGCAGGATCCCGAGGAAGTCGTTCGGGCCCGGGAAGTCCGCGACCCAGCCCATCGACCAGATCTGCGGTGGATCGGCGGCAAGTCGAGTGAAGTAGTCGCCGCTGCTCGTCTCGTAGTTCAGCGTGATCCCGAGCTCTCGCTTCACTTCGGCCACGACGACGGCGTCGTACGCCGTCCCGAACGTCATGAACGTCGTATCTGGGAAGCCGGCGCCGCCCGGATATCCCGCCTTGGCGAGGAGCGCACGGGCTGCTGCCGGGTCGTGGACCGGGAGGAAGTCGCTCTCGCTGCGACCGGGGATGCCGGGCGGGACCATGCTGGTGGCAACGGTCGCTGTCTGGCTGGCGACGAGCGAGACGAGCCGGCGCCAGTCGATGGCCTGGGCGAACGCCTGGCGGACGAGGACGTCGTCAAACGGCGGCCGGCTCGTATCAAAGCCGTAGTAGCTCAAGGACAGAGACGCGCCCTGGCGGAGCTGCGGACCCAGCGTCTTGTCGTAGGCGATCCACGTTGCGTCAAAGGGGAAGATGCCGCCGAGGTCGATGTCGCCGTCCTCGAACGCGGCGACCGGGCTCCGGCCGCCGATGTCGTGGACCAGCTCGACGGTCGGGATCGCCGGCTTGCCCGCCCAGTAGTGCTCGTTCGCGACGAGAGTCGAGGATTCCTCGGTCGCGGCTTTCAGGACATAGGCGCCGCTGCCGACGAACCCGGTTGGCAGCAGGCCCGATGGATCGTCGCCGACACGCGGCGGGAGCACCGCAAACGTCGGGCTCGCGACGATTGCGACGAAGTCCGTCGCCGGTCGGGTCAGTTGCACCTCGACGTCGAGGCCGTTCGATTTGAGGCCGACGGAACCCGCGTCACGATTCTGGCCGCGCGCATAGTCCAGCGCGCCCTCGACGTCGGCGATGAGGGCAACGAGCGGCGACGGCGCGGCCGGGTTGACGATCCGCATCCAGCTCCGTACGACGTCGTCGCCCGTGATCGGCGAACCGTCGGAGAACGTCAGGTTCGGCCGCAGGTGGAACACGATTCGGCGTCCGCCGTCGAGGAGATCCCAGGACGCTGCCAATGCGGGCCGAACCTGAAGCTGGGCGTCGAAGGCGGTCAGCCCCTCGAACAGCTGGGCGGAGACGGCGGCACTGCCGATGTCGCCCTGGGCGGCGGGATCGAGCGTTGTCGGGGCGCCGATGAGAATGCGAACCGAGTCAGGCCGAGCGGCTGAGACACCGCCGTCGCCAGGAAACGCCGGAGTCGCCCGGACGGAAAGGGCGGAGAGCGCGACGAGGATCGCCCCCACGACTCCCAACCGCCGCCGGGTCGGCCGGGACTTGGACCCGGTGGTCAGAGCCGACCCCACCACGCCGCGGTCGGGCGGAGCGCGCGAACCTGCGCGAGGCGGGTGGGAGCGACATCGAGCCGGCGTTCGATCGGCACGGGCTGGCGCGGCCGCGCCGACCAGGCGTAGCCATCGGCAGAGAACCCTGCGAGCAGCGCGATGATGCAGACCCAGCGGCGCATGGCCGGAGTATAGGGCGAGGTCCCGAAGGGCCCGGTTCGGCGCATTTGTTCGGGCGTATGAGCCCCTGCGTACCCGCTCGGCGGCGGGGCCAAGGTACGATTCCCGGGTGACCCTCCAGCTGCGGAACACGCTCACCCGTGCCGTCGAGCCCGTCGAGCCCGCCGACGGGCGGCGGGTCCGGATGTACTCATGCGGCCCCACGGTCTACCGCTACGCACACGTCGGCAATCTCCGGACGTTCCTGCTCGCCGATCTCATCCGGCGGGTCCTCCTCTATCACGGCACCGACGTCCTTCACGTCCAGAACATCACCGACGTCGGCCACATGCGCGACGAGCGCTTCGACCGAGGCGAGGACCGGATGCTTGTCGCCGCAGGTCTCGAGAACCGCTCGCCGGCCGAGATCGCCGATGCCTACGAGGCCGCGTTCCACGCCGACGAGTCGCTGGTCAACATCCTGCCCGCCCACGTATTCCCGAGGGCCACCGAGCACATCCCCGAGATGATCGACCTGGCGGAGCGGCTCGTCGACGGCGGCCACGCCTACGTCAGTGATCACGGCAACGTCTACTACGACGTCGCATCGTTCCCCGATTACGGCAGGCTCTCGGGCAACAGCCTCGACGATCTCCGGGCGGGCCATCGCGGGCACGTCGAGCAAGACAAGCGCGATTCGGCGGACTTCGCCCTCTGGCGGTCCGCTGGCGAAGGGCGCCTCCTGAGCTGGCCGACGGAGCGCTGGGGCCACGGCTTTCCCGGCTGGCACCTCGAATGCTCGGCAATGGCGATGCGCCACCTCGGGCCCACTTTCGACATCCACACCGGCGGCATCGACAACGTCTTCCCTCATCACGAGGATGAGATCGCCCAGTCGGCGCCGGTCGTCGGCGGGCCGCCGGCTCGGCTCTGGGTCCACGGCGAGTTCCTCCGTGTCGGCGGGCGGAAGATGGCCAAGTCCGCGGGCAACATCGAGCGGGTCGCGGAGCTGGCCGAGCGGGGCGTCGATCCGCTGGCGTTCCGGTACCTGGCGCTGACGTCCCGCTACCGTCACAAGCTCGAGTACACCCCGGGGTCGTTGGCGGCCGCCGCCGCCGGGCTGGAGTCACTGCGCGGACGGCTGCGTGCGCTCGGTCCCGCTCCGGCCGAGGGCTCGTGGGTCGCGCCGCCGAGCCTGCGCGCGGGCCGGGCCCCGGACCGACCCGTAGGCCTAGCTGAGGGTCCCAGCGGGCACGGGCAGGACGATACGCCGGCCCGTCCATTGTCCGATCGCGCGCACGACCCCTCCGCTCCGCTCTCGCCGGCCGGGCGTGTGCTGCACGATCGGTTCGTCGCCGCCGTCGACGACGATCTCGACCTGCCGACCGCGCTCGCCGTGGTCCGCGAGACCCTCCGCGCGCCGATCCCCGACGACGAGCGCCGCTGGCTCGTCGTCGACGCCGACCTAGTGCTTGGGTTCGACCTGCACGCGGTCTGGGACGGCGCCACGGCGGCGACCGATGCTGTGGCTCATTCGGCCGCCGTTATCGAGCTCCTAGCAGCCCGAACTGCCGCCCGCGCCGATCGCGACTTCGCCCGGGCGGACGCCATCCGCAACGAGCTGGCAGCCCAGGGCTGGGATGTCGTTGACGGTCCCGAGGGTTCGTCGCTCCAGGCGCGCGATCGCGCCTAGCTGCTTCCGGGCCCGCACCGCGGTCCGGCCTACGCCGGTGGTCGAGCCAGGTCTCGCCGCCAACCGAAGCGGTCGATGATCCGGTAGAAGTTGCGCTTGCTCAGTCGCTCTCGTTCCGGCTCCGCGACGGACGACCAGCCACGGTGCTCGTGGCGCTTCGCGGGTAGCTCGACCGCCACGGCGCGGCGCGGCGGCTGGCCCTCGCCCTCGTCGCGCAAGACGAGGCTCCACCAGAGATCGAGGTTGCGATAGAAGCGGAACCGCTCATCGAGCGGGCCGCGAGCGTGGCCGTCGTCGCGCCGGAAGGCCATCACGTAGCCCTCGACCGCGTCCACATCGCCCGCAGGGGCGTCGCGGAAGCGGCGAAGGTCGCCGGAGACAACCCCCCAGCCCCCGGCGACACCGACCGACGGGTCGTCGAGAGCCGCTACCAGTGGCGTCATCACGTCTCCCGTTGGCTCGACGCTCGTGTCCAAGACGACGACGACCGGCGCCGCGGCGCGCCTGATCCCGATGTTGACAGCCGCGGCCTGGCCGAGCCGCTCCGACGTCCGGACAACCTCGGCGTCGATGTCGTCGAGGGCGGCGTCCTGTTCCGCTGACGGGCCGTCGGCGACAACGACGATCTGCAGCCCGTCCGGCCGGTCGGCAGCCAGAGCCTTCAACGCCCGGTCCAGATCGGCCGGCCAGTCCGTCGCGACCAGGATCAGCGTCGCGACGCCCGTCGCCGGCTCCGCCTCGAGCGACGGCACGTCGGCGCTGGAGCCGAACCGAACGACGCCGCCCGCCTCAACGGTGGGTGGGCTCGCCGGCCTGAGCGCGAAGTCCGTCCCGCGGTCGGTGATCGTCCAGCCGGCCGCCTCGATCTGGCCGCGGAGCCGGTCGGCTTCCTCCCAGTTCCGCTCCGCGCGGGCGCGGGCTCGCTCGTGCGCGAGCGTCAGGATGTCGTCCGGGATGTGGCGTCGACTCATGTCCGCGAAGTATCGATGAGATCGCGGAGGGCGGCCGCCTACGATTCGTACGGCGGCTTCGTCGATCCGTAGAACGCCTGCCACAGCACAAGCCGGTTCCGCGCCGCCCAACCGGGAACGGAGCGTCGGCCCTTTGGCATCGAATCGCCGACCGCCGCGGACAGGTCGTCGCGATGGTCGTCGAAGTAGTCCCACGCTGCGTCGGTCAGTGACGCCGCTGCTTTGACTTTGAAGATCTGCGCAAGGAAGAGGTACGCCGCCTCGCCACCCGGTTCGACGCTCCACTGGACGTGGGCGAGCGCAACCGGGTCACCCGACGCGATAATGTCGCGGTTCTGGCGGGACATGATGTTGGCAATGACCCCGAGGCCCTTCATGCAGTTCTTGATCCCCGGTCCGAGATAAGCGTTGATGTAGACCGCGAAGATCGGATTCGCTCGGCCCGCGTACTGATCGAGCGCCATGTCGATGCCCTTGAGGATCTTGAGGCCGCCCTCGAACTCCGTCTTGGCAGGCCCGATGAGATCTAGCACGTCGATCACGAGGCTGAGCTTCTTGTTGGCGGACGCCAGCTTGCCGCTTGCCGCGCTGATGCTCGCCGGCATCGTCGGCAGGTTGATTAGGTTCGTCCCCTTCTTGCCGAAGAGCTTCGCGGCTTCGTTGAGCCGGTCAACCTGGTCCGTGATGTGGCCGGCCGCCTCCTTCGTCTCGTTGATCGCCGAGACGACCTGGCCGATCGCGCTGTGGAGCTTCTTGAGCGTTCCCTCCTCGCCGGCCATGAAGGCGGCCCGCCGCTTGTCGGCAAGGAGGACCTGGAGCTCGGCCATCTGCTTGTCGGCCGCCTCCCGGATCCGATCGGCCTCCTTGTCGCGGGCACGAGCGATATCGGCGGCCCGCTTGGCCCGCATGCTGTTGATGGTCTCGGTCGCGTGGTTGATGAATTCGACGAGGTCCATCTCGTCGGTCGGGGTTGTCAGGCGCTTGTCGCTGGGTGCTCCCCGGTCCCAGCCCGACTTCGCCGCGTCGAACTGCGCCTGCGCTTCGGACGGCAGCTCGGCGAGCGCCTTCGGGATGCTGTAGCCGGCTGCCGTCGCGTCCTTGAGCTCGTCGTCGGCAGCGGACACGATGCTCATGAGGATCTGGCCCTGATCGAGCTGCGTCGCGCCGCCCTCGAACGTGTTGGCCCCGCCTTTGAAGTTGGTCTGGCCCCGCTCGATCGCGATGTCTGCCAGGCCATACACCTCGTAGCCCGTTTTCGGGGTGAGTTGGTCATGGTCGGAGCGGAGTCGCGCGAGGGCTCTCCGAGCGTCGGCGAACGCGAGCTCGTCGAGGACGAGCTCCTTGGCCGGGATCGGGCCCGGGCCGCCGACCGCGCTCTGGATCACGGCCAGGGTTCCCCGGTAGGCGGAGGGGACCGCCGCGGACGGTGCGCGCGAGTTGCCACGCAGGGCGACGAAGCGAAGCCATGCCTCTGCCGCCGCGAGCTCGTCCACGGTCCCTGACGCCGTCGCCGTGC
>JBBSCI010000141.1:0-8235 GCA_038250445.1 Candidatus Limnocylindrales bacterium
CCTCCGGCGGTCGGTCCAACCGGCCGCCGGACAGCCGGGATGGCCTTGCGGCGGCCTGGCGCGCGACACTGGCGGCAGCCAGCATCACCAGCATCACCGGAGACGGCCGGGATCCTGGTCCCGTGGGGCATCGACCGGCCGATGGCCGTTGGGGGCGATCGCGATGAGCGTCTCCACGGTCGTGATGGCGGCCAATGCGCAGCTGCCACGGCGAGTCCAACTCCGGCCCGCGCCTACACCCCCAACCGGCTCCAGCGCCGGCCTGACGAGGTCCAGGAATCACGCGACGTCCCTATTTCTTGGTCGGTCGACCGCGTCCAGTCCTTGATGCCTCGCCCACTGTTGTGAACGTCACGCGCGCTTCGGATTCGCCGCCGTCGTCGCGGGCGACAAGGCGGCATTGGTGGCGACCGGGCTCCGGGGCAGTGAGGAAGTATTCCATGCCCTCGCCGACGGCTTTGTCATCCAGGAACCAACTGAGCTCGAGCTTGTCGTTCTTCGCGCCGACTTGCGTGTTGACGGCGGCGGCAAGACGGAGTGGTAGCCCCGCTTGGTAGGTCCGCCCTTCGTTGGGATGGAGGATTGAGACGACCGGCGGCCTCGGCCTCGTCCTGACTGGCTTGGAATCGGCGTACGTGCTGTAGAAACCGTCGTGGGCGAGAACCCGAAAGATCACGTCGCCGCTCGGCATCTCGTCGAGCGGGAACCGATAACCTCGTTCGCGGATACCGGCTGCCAGCCCGTTCCAGGACTTGCCCTTGTCCTTCGAGTACTGGATCGAGAATTCAAGCGTTTCGGCAGCCGAGATGACGTCCCAGTCGATTCGGCCTTCCTTGGCGATACGCACGCTGACATCACCGATGCGCGGCGGCTCACCGTGCGCTTTTCGAACCCAGACCTCTTCGCTCCCGTGGTCGCCCTCGGAAAGGCGAACGATGCGCAACGCGGAGCCCGGCTCGACGTCCGACAGGAACGCCTGGAATGCGTAGCCGGTCCGTGGCGTGCCGAGGTTGGCGGATCGGGAATGTACTCCCAGGGCCACAGCCACGGGTCATAAAGATCAGGGATGTGCGGCCGCCACGGCATGTCGATCCACTGAGGATCGAGCGCATCGTTGTTGTAGAGACGGTTTTCATGATAGAGCGAGATCCAGGCTGGTCCGCAATACGACATGAAGTCTTTCTCGGTCGGCGGGTGGATCGTGCCAACCGCCATGCCCAAGCCGCCCTGCAGCATGCCCGCGAAGAACCTGTCGACGAGGACCCCGTGCGCGACGACATGCTCCGTCTGATCTTCACCTGCTGCCACCCGTCGCTTGGTCCGTCCGTCCGGGTCGCGCTGACGCTCCGGCTCCTTGGCGGGCTCACGATCGCCGAGATCGCGCGCGCCTTCCTGGTTTCCGAGGCGACGATGGCCCAGCGGCGGGTTCGGGCCAAGGGCAAGATCCGGGACGCCGGCATCCCCTATCGGATCCCCGACGAGGCCGACCTACCCGAGCGGCTGCGGGCGGTGCTTGCCGTCATCTACCTGATCTTCAACGAGGGCTACACGGCGAGCTCCGGCGACCGGCTCGTTCGCGACGAGCTCTGCGACGAGGCGATCCGACTCGGGCGGCTGCTCATGGAGGATGGGAGACCGGCAGGATGCCGGACACAACCGAGGAGTTACAACATGAGAACCATCAGCGTTGTCGAACGACTGAGCCTGGACGGGGTGATGCAGGGGCCGGGCGACCCCAAGGAGGACACGCGCGACGGATTCAAACTCGGTGGCTGGGGCAACGCCTACAACGACGAGGTCATCGGCACCGAGATGTCGAAGGGGATGGGAACGACCGAGCTCCTCTTCGGGCGTCGGACGTACGAGATCCTGCATGCCTCGTGGGCCGGCCGAACCGAGCCGAATCCCTTCACCAAGGTCCTAAACGAGACACCGAAATACGTCGCCTCGCGGTCGTTGAAGGAGCCGCTCGAGTGGGAGAACAGCACCCTCCTCGAAGGCGATGCCGCGGAAGCGGTGGCGAAGCTCAAGAAGAAGCAAGGCAAAGACCTTGCGATCATCGGCAGCGGCGAGCTCGTCCGGTCCCTCCTGACAGCGGGCCTCGTCGACATGCTGACCCTGCTCATCCACCCCCTGGTGCTTGGCTCCGGCCGACGGCTCTTCGACGACGGCACGCCGCTCGCCAAGCTGAAACTGACCGACTCCGTCACGTCTCCGAGCGGCGTGGTGATTGCGACCTATCGGCCGGCCTGACCGTGGGCCTCAGCGGCCGGCGCCTGCCGCAGCCATGTACCCCTCGGTCACCTCGTTCTTGTGAGCCGCAAAGGCTGCGAGGACCTCGCCCTTCTCGCGCTCGGGCACCTTGACGAAGTCCAGCGTGCGGCCAAGTTCAGCCGCGACTTCGTCGAACTCCTCAGGCGATATCCGGAGATCGCGATGAGCCTCTTCCAGGCCGAGCGGCGTGCTTCCGGGGTTCGTGGCCGTGAATTCGAAGGGACCGCCGGCAACATTGCAGACCCACAAGGTGCGCATGAATTTCAGCCCCGGCAGTCGCCCCAGATTGTTGGTGTGCCACTCCCGAAGGGCGGGGTTCGCCGATCGCTGGCCAACGATGGGATTCTGGACGACTGCTTCGCTGAAGTGATCAACCACAGCTGCGATGGCAAATGCGCCACCGAGTCTTTCGTACAGGCTTGACTCGGCCATTTTCTGTCCACCTTCCGCGTGACTCGGCGAGTTTCTATCGCCAATGTTCGTTATTCTTACAGGCGTCCGGTCGTGCGTCAACCTGTCGTCTGTATTGACGGGTGTCCACTCGGAGCCTGCCCGCCGACTTGAACCCCACCGCCTCGGCCAGTTCCAGATCGCGACCGCGTTCGTAGCCAACGACATCGCGGTCCGGAAACAGCAGGGCCGCCGCCGCGACAAAGTCCCGCCACACCAAGGTTGGTTCGCCACCGAGCACGTACGTGTTCGACAGGCCGACCAGATTCAGGACGCAGCCCCCGACCCGCGTGGAACCGTCAAGGATCTCCACGAACGCCATGTCGCGCTCAAGCAATGAGGCTGGGAACTGGCGGGGATGGTTTGGCGCCTCGGCGTCGCCCTCCGCCCATCCTGCTTCCCAGGCCAGCAGGTCGGCGTCGGTCTCGACGCGGCGGATGTTTGGCTGCGGCTCGCGAGGCGAGAACGGGCGGTGGATCCACTCTGCAACAAAAAGGGTCTCGAGGCCGAACGGACCGAGGTCGAGGGCGTCAAAGCTGTCCTTGACCCCGACGGGCCGGGCCCCGCCTTCGCGCAACGCGATGACGTCGGCCAGCGGGGCATCGCCGGCCTGCAGCGTCACTCGCCACGAGTGGAAGCGTGGCGGGCTGCCAAGCGCTCGCCAGAAGGTGTCCTTCTGGGTGAACGGCACGCCGTGAGCCTCGAACATCGCGCTGTACCAACCCGCGTTGTTGCGCGCCGCAAGCTCGGAGAGGTTCCCCACCGCCCCAGTGTGCACCGAGCCGCCCGCGGGGCGCTCCTCGACGGATCTCACTGAAGGAGTCGCTGCCAGCCAGGCGGGACCCGGCCGCCTGGACCAGGCACCGGCTGATCGAGCGGGTGGTGATGCGGCGGGGCCAGCAACGGCCCTTCGAGATACTCCTGCGTCGCGTAGTCCCAGAACCAGTCCTCGCCCGGCTCGTAGCTCTGGACGACCGGATGCCCGATGTCGGCCACGTGGTGACTCGCGTGCTGGGATGGCGAGGAGTCGCAGCAACCGACGTGGCCGCAGTGCGCGCAGCGGCGAAGGTGGAACCACCAGCGACCGGTTGCCAGGCACTCGACGCAGCCCGGGCCACTCGGCGGGATGGTCGGATCGATATCACGGCTGCCGGGCATCGCTCACCTGCTCGCTGCTCGAAGTAATGGTCTCTTACCCGACGGCTATCCGACGACCTGGTTGCGGCCCCCGCGCTTTGCCTGGGCAAGCCAGACGTCGGCCTGGCTGAGACCGTCCGAGATATCTCGCTGTTCGCCAAGCTCGGCGACGCCGGCGGAGACGGTCACGCGGAGCGGACCGGCGTCCGAGTGCAGCGTCGTCCCCTCGAGCGTCACCCGGACAGACTCGGCGATCCTCACCGCGTCGGCGGCGGTCGCGCCCTCGAGCACTGCGACGAATTCCTCGCCGCCGTAGCGGACCAGGAGATCGCGGTCGCGGAACCGCTTCCGAAGGATTCCGCCGAACGTGCGCAGGACGACGTCGCCGGTCTGGTGGCCGTGCTCCTTGTTGACAAGGCCAAAACGATCGAGGTCGAAGACGATCACCGCGACCGGCGGTCGATCGGCGACGGGCAGACCGCTCCAAGTCTTTTCCAGCCGTTCGACCGCCGATTCGAAATAGCGACGGTTGTGGAGCGTTGTGAGCGGGTCGCGCGCAGCTTGCTCGGTGAGGTTCTCGTTGCTCACCTCCAGTGCACGACTCTGGCTTTCCCGGCGCTCGTCCTGGTCGTGTCGGACGGTCACATCGCGGGCCACCGCGAAGGCGACGTCGCCCCCGGAGGTCTGCGACATCCACTCGAGCCAGCGGTACGTCCCATCGCTGCGGCGGTAGCGATTGGAGAATGCGAACGATGGCTCACCCTGCACGAGATTGCGGTCGGCCTCGGCAACCGTCCGATCCAGGTCGTCGGGATGGATGAAGTCGGTCCACGGTTGTCCCTCGACCTCGGCGGCCAGGTAGCCGAACGTGGTGACCCAGGCCTGATTGACGCGGCGGAAGACGCCATCGGAGCCCATAACGACGAGCATGTCCAGCGACATCTCGAAGAAGCGGTCGCGCTCAACTTCAGCCCGTTCGCGCCCAACTTCGAGAGCCGACGCCCAACGCGCAGAACGAAGGATCGCAACGGCGATGATCGTCATGATCCCGACGAGCATCAGCGACGTTCCAAACGCCGTGTCGTACAAGCCGAGCGTCTGCCCCTGCAGGCGCAAGACGGCAACGACGATCGGCGCCACCAGGCATACCGCCAGGAGCCGTCGCGACAGCTGGGCAGTGGCGGAGCCTCCTGAGAGCGGGGCGAAGGGGCTGCCAGAACCGAGGAGTCCCAGGATCCCGAGGCCCAGGAAACAAATGGCGAGCGCTGTATGTACGGCCATCGCTGTGTAGCCCGCGAGGAATGACGGAGTCGTGGCGGCGAAGGCGAACGAGAACAGGTTCAATCCGGCGATCACGATCGCCGCCGCTGCAAGGCCGACGATGAGTCGCCGACCGATCCCGAACGCCGCACCCGCCGCGGCAGCACCCAGGAGGCAGAAGCATGTCGCGGTCAGCGGTGCCATCCGGCCCGGTAATCCGCCGGCGTCCGCGACGAAGCCGCTGAACAGGACCTGATCGATCCCGAGGTCGCGGCCGGTGAGGTACTCCATGGCCGTCAGCAGCCCGATCGTCGCGGCAGACAAGACCAGCCCGACGCCTATTCGCCGTCGCCGCAGTCCCACGACCCGGCCCGAGATGACGGCCAGGCCGACGCCCATGAGCACGAGCCCGAGCGCCGTGTTGGGTTTCATCGCCACGGCACGCGGCACGACCGTTGTCAGGAAGGCGATGTTGAACGTCCAGCCGAACAGCACGATCATGCCGATCGCGGCGGAGGCACCGCCTGCGATGGCTGGCAGGTCAGCAAGTCGCGTTCGCCGAAGCGCGGCCGGACTCCAACCCTGAACGTTGCTCGCGGCGAGCGCGGGATTCATCGGCATCCGACGGCTTGCTCCATGGCTGGAACGCCTCGACGATCCCCGCAAGTCGGGCAGCGACGAACGTCGTAAAGGTTTGGTTGGCGGACCTTACCTAACTGGTCCGAACGGGCACATCCCCCATCAGTACGGTCCCACGATGAGGGCGCCCCCGGGGCTCTCGTGACGCAAACACGCGCTCGCGAGCAGGCGATCGATCATGTGTAGGCGATGGGAAAGGTCGGCTACTCACTGAACGTTTCGCTCGACGGCTTCGTCGAGACGCCCGATCACAGCCTCGGAGTCGGGAGTCCTGTACCTGGGCTACGCGGCCAGCTACCTACCCGGCCCTCGTCTCCAGTAGCTCTTTGAGTCGCTCCGTGGCCGCAACTTCGGCATCCATCGTCTTCTGCACCGGTCCGGCCATCAGCAGCCGCTTGATGCCAGTCACCTCGGCCTTGAGCGAAAACGTCAGTCGGGTTCCATCGGCGACTTCCTCGAGGCGATACTCGCCCGCGGGACGAACCGGCCCGGCGATCGCTCGGAACGCGAGGCGCGCGTTCGGTTCGAAAGCAGAGATCTCGTAATCCGCATCGATGCGCCGGCCGCCCGGCCCGCGCACTCCCTGCTTGTAGACGGCTGTGGCTCCCGCCCCCGACAGAAGACTGATATCGAGGACCCCGGGTCGCCATTGTGGTCCGTTCAACCCGTCGGCTATGAACGCAAAGACCTCCGCGGCGGGTCTTTTGATCGTGACCTGGTGCTCTGCCGATGGCATGACTTCGAACCTCGCGCGCCGGTCAGACCTGACCGGTCAGCCATGCTGGAGCCTGGCGGCGTTTAGCGCAATGGGAGACCCGGTCGTCAGGCGAAGAATCGGCGGAGTTCCCGGCCGACCGATTCCGGATTGCCGCCTCGATCCGCGTTCCATGACGTCGCGTGGTCGAGGCCAGGGAGCTCGACCCGCTCGAAACGGCCCGCCTCCGCGAGAAGGCGGCGGATCGGGATCGCCGCCCCTGAGGCGGCTATTCAGCTCGACGAACGTCAGCCAGGGCTTGATCCAGGTCGGCGATGAGATCCGCGACCGACTCGATCCCGACGGACAGCCGGACCACGTCCGGGCCAGCGCCGGCCGCGACCCGCTCCTCGTCCGAGAGCTGGCGGTGGGTCGTCGACGCCGGATGGAGGATGAGACTCCGGGTGTCGCCGACATTGGCGAGGTGTGACCAGATATTGACCGCCTCGACCACCCTGACGCCAGCCTCGAACCCGCCGCGCAGCCCGAACGTGAACACCGATCCCGGACCGCGGGGCAGGTAGCGGCGGGCAAGGGCGTTCGACGAGCTCGATGGCAAGCCGGCGTACGAGACCCAGGCCACCTCGGGATGGCCGACCAGGAACTCCGCGACGACCTGCGCATTCGCGACGTGCCGCTCGATTCGCAGCGGCAGGGTCTCGATCCCCGTCAGGATGTGGAACGCGTTGGTCGGTGACAAGGTCGGTCCGAGATCGCGAAGCGCCACCGCGCGCACCTTCATCGAGAACCCGAAGTCGCCGAACGTCTCGATGAAGTCGAGGTCGTGGTAGGCGGGATCCGGCCCGGCGAGGAACGGGAAGCGCCCACTCCCCTTCCAGTCGAAGCGTCCGGACTCCACGACGATCCCGCCCATCGACGTCCCGTGACCGGACAGGAACTTGGTCAGGGAATGGACCACGAGGTCGGCGCCCCACTCGAACGGGCGGCACAGATACGGCGTCGCGAGGGTGTTGTCGACGACGAGCGGGATGTTCGCCCGATGAGCCACATCGGCGAGCGCCTCGAGATCGACCACGATGCCGCCCGGGTTCGCCAGCGACTCGACGAACAGGGCCTTCGTCTTCGGACCGATCGCCCTCTCGAACGCAGCGACGTCGGTCGCGTCGACGAACGTCGCAGCCCAGCCGAGCCGGCGAAACGTATGCCGGAATTGGGTCAGCGAGCCGCCGTACAGCTGGCGCGCCGCGACGATGTCGTCGCCGGGTTCGAGCAGCGTGTAGAAGGTCAGCAACTGGGCGGCGTGGCCAGACGCGGCCGCGACGGCAGCGCGCCCACCTTCCAGGGCCGCGACCCGCTCCTCGAGCGCCGCCACGGTCGGATTCGTGATCCTCGAGTAGATGTAGCCGAACGTCTGGAGGTTGAACAGGGCGGCCGCATGGTCGACGTCGTCGAACACGTACGAGGTCGTCTGATGGATGGGCACGTTGCGCGAGCCCGTGACCGGGTCAGGTCGCGCCCCGGCGTGGACCGCCCTCGTCTCGAACCCGTAGGCCTCCGGGATATCGACGGGCGTCGCCGGCGCGTCGCGTTCGTCGTCGGTCATCCGAGGCGTCGTCCGCGCCGGCTCGACAGGATGCGGGTATTGATGCCGCTCCAGGCCAGCTCCCCGCTGAGCCGGCCGTATTCGATCTTCATGCAGTGATTCTGGACGACGACGAGGCCGGCCGACTCCCCGATCGCGGCCGCCTCCGGGCTTCGGA
>JBBSCI010000142.1:0-8231 GCA_038250445.1 Candidatus Limnocylindrales bacterium
CACGGCAGCCAGTCGACAGCGATCGAGCCGGTGACACCGGAGCCGGCGCCGGCAGGCGACGCTGGCCCGGTCGCGCCCGAGACCGCGGTAGGCGCCGCGCCGACGGCCGTCGGCGAAGTGCCGCTCACCCAACTCGAGCCACCGCCTCCACCGCCACCGGACACGTTCTGGTTGATCGTGGAGGCACCACCGCCCCCGCCGGTGTAGCCGCCGCCCCCGCCGCCCCCGCTGTCATAGTTGGGATCCGGGCCGCCGTTGCCGCCATTTCCGACGCCGATCCCTCCGCCGCCGCCGCCATTCCGAGCGGCGTCGGCGCTGTTCGTCCCGCCCGCGCCCCCGACAGCTGTCTGGCCCCCCGCACCGCCCGTCGCGGTGGCGCGGATGTCGACCCCTGCCTGACCGTTCGAGCCCGGAGCGGCCGTGGCTGCGGCGATCCCAGCGAACCCGCCTCCGCCACCGACGCCGGCCGGCGCCACTTGATGCGCAGCCCCACCACCGCCACCACCACCGGCCACGACTACCGTCGTACCGCCGAGATCCAAAGACGTCCTGCCGCCGCCGCCGCCACCCCGGTGCGTGACGACGATCGTGCCGCCGGCACCGCCCACGCCGACGGCCCCATCACCGCTGCCACCGTTGGGGTTGGAGCCGCCGCCGCCGACGCTACCCTGGAACGTCTGCCCGGGAAGCACGTCGAACGTCGCGCTGATGGTGGCCCCGGCGCCACCTGTCCCGCCGAAGCCCGCTGCCACCGGCGACGACGCTCCTCCGCCGCCCACGGCGATTACCCGTGCCGCGCATGTGCCGTCCGGGATCGTGCCTGCCGGGAGCGCCCCGGCGGTGGCCTGACTGACCGCTCCGGGTCCTGATGCCGGGTCAGCCGACACCGACGGAGCGAGGGCGAGCGACGTGCCGACGAGGACCAAGGCGATGAAGAGCTTCGATCGCGCCCGCCGGGCAGTGCTCGAGCGGGAACTGATGATGAAGTCCATGGCGAGGCACTCTCCTTGGGCCGAGGGGCGTCGGACCGATGCGGGCTGGACCGATGCGGCGTCAGCCCAATGCTAACGGAGTCGTTCCGCCCCAGAAGCCCTACTTCGCGTATTCCACGGCGCGCGTTTCGCGGATGACCGTGACCTTGATCTGGCCCGGGTAGGTCAGCTGTTCCTCGATCTTGCGGACGATGTCGCGGGCGAGGCGGGTCGCCGTGAGGTCGTCGATCTCCTCGGGCCTGACGAGAATCCGGACCTCGCGGCCAGCCTGGACAGCGAAGGACTTCTCGACGCCCGAGAAGCTCTCGGCGATCGCCTGGAGGTCCTCCAGCCGCTTGACGTACGTGTCCATCGTCTCGCCGCGGGCGCCCGGTCGTGACGCGCTGATCGCGTCGGCAATCTGGACAATCGGCGCTTCGAGGCAGGCGTATTCGACCTCCTGATGATGGGCGGCGATGCCGTTGACCACCTTGGCGGGCAGGTTGTTGCGCAGGGCGATCGCGGCTCCGATGGCGGCGTGCGGGCCTTCGACCTCGTGGTCGACGGCCTTGCCGATGTCGTGGAGGAGGCCGCCCATCTTTGCGATCTGGATGTCGGCGCCGATCTCGGCTGCGATGACCGCCGCGAGTCGACCGGCCTCGATCGAGTGGTTGAGGACGTTCTGGCCGTAGCTCGTCCGATACTTGAGACGGCCGAGCAACTTGATGATCTCCGGCGGCAGGCCCGGGACGCCCGAATCGTAGGCCGCAGTCTCGCCGGCCTGGCGGATGATCAGGTCGACCTCCGCCTTCGCCTTCGCCACGACCTCTTCGATCCGGCCGGGGTGGATCCGGCCGTCTCCGATGAGTTTCGTCAGCGCAACGCGGGCGATCTCGCGCCGAACCGGGTCGAAACCGGACAGCACGACGGATTCCGGTGTGTCGTCGATGATGAGATCGACCCCGGTGGCCTGCTCGAGCGCCCGGATGTTGCGACCCTCGCGGCCGATGATTCGGCCCTTCATCTCGTCGTTCGGGAGATGGACGACGGTCACGGTGTGCTCGGCGGTGTGGTCCGCCGCGACGCGCTGAATGGCCGTCACGATGATGTCGCGGGCCTTCTCGTCCGCCTCGTCGCGGGCCTTGCGCTCGATCGCCCGGCCGAGCTTGACGGCGTCGTGCTCGGCTTCCTCGCGGACGGCCTCCAGGAGAAGCCCCTTGGCATCCTCCGCGGAGACGCTGCTGACCCGCTCGAGGGCCGCCACCTGCTCCTGGTGGGCCTTCGCGACGTCCTCGCGGGCACGCTCGATGTCGATCTCGCGCTCGAGGAGCTTGCGATCCCGCTGCTCGAGCATGTCGGTGCGCTGATCGAGCTGCTCATCCCGCTGAAGGAGGCGCCGCTCGAGCACCGACAGCTCATTGCGGCGGGCGCGTGCCTCGTCCTCTGCCTCGCGCTGCATCCGGAGCTTCTCGTCCTTCGCCTCGAGGATGAGCTCCTTCTGCCGTGCGCGTGCCTCCGCCTCGATCCGACGGGCCTCCGACTGCGCCGCCTTCATCGATTGGGACGCCCAGTAGCTGCGCGCGAGCATGCCGAGCACGGCTCCGCCGACGGCGCCCAGCAGGGCCACCGCGACCAAGGCCAATGGTTCCATTCTTCGTCCTCCCGTCCGGCCGATGCTCGACCGGAGGAACTTGTGCGTGAGGACGGCGCATTCGTGGCGTTCGTTGTTACGACGGGAACGCGGTGGCTCCCCTGGAGACGCACCGTTGGGTCACGATCGCGCCGTTGTCTCGTTGCAGGCGCCGCTCGGCGGCGCGTGGGTACTCTGCGACGTAGCCTACGACCGGCTGGCGGCGCGGGTCAAACGAGGGTGCGCGCATGCACCGGGCCGCCGCCCATTGCCGTCGCCGACTGGAGCCGGACTTGCCGAGATTCACGCCCGGGGAACGTTAGTCCAGGTGTCGGACTGAATCGCCGGAGCTCCCCGCGAGTTTGATTCGCAGTGGCGCATAGCCTGCCTCGAACTGTGCCCGCGCCGCGACCTCAACGGCCTGGGAGTTGGACCAACGTTCCGTGGGTGTGCATTTGTCCAGTTCCAACGGGCTGCCCGGGCCCGGCGGTCCGATTTTGCGGCGGTGACCCCCGCCAAGTGGTCAGATAGCCACAGCCAGACTCTTGGGCTCCATGCGGGCCCTGGTTCGGCCGCCTCGCGGCGCCAATCGCGCACGATCGCCGCGGTTCATCGGCCAGCGCCGCCCGCGCCGACCATTCAATCGAGCCCACGAATCCACCGGCGAATATTCGGCCGAGTCGGCATGGGCGGCTTGCGCGGGGGACGATGATGGCTTCGTGCCGCTGTTCTCGCACTACCTTGTTCGAACGATCCTCGCGCTTGTGGTCGGGTTGTCCATCTCGACCTCACCGATGATGGCGCCGGAGCGCGCCCGGCCCATCGTCGTCGGTGATGCGCTCCTGTCGCGCGTCGTGATTGCCCTTGATCCCGGTCACAACGGTGGCAATGCGGCGCACGCGGCACAGATCCGCAAGCGAGTCTGGATCGGGAACCGCTGGAAGCCGTGCAACCAGGTGGGGACGTCGACGACGAGCGGCTACCCGGAGCATGCGTTCAATTTCGACGTGGCCCTTCGAGTCAAGGCGAGCCTCGAGAAGCTCGGTGCGACGGTGTATCTGACCCGACCTAACGACACTGGCTGGGGGCCATGCGTCGACGTTCGGGGCAAGTTCGGCGAGAAGGTCCACGCCGACCTCGAGGTGAGCATCCACGGCGACGGGGCCGGAGCGTTGAACCGTGGCTTCTTCGTCATGAAGCCGGGACTCGTCGCGGGCTACACGGACGACATCCGGATCGAATCGGGGCTGCTCGCGACGGCGATGCGCAACGGATTGAGCGACGCTGGACTGACCGTCGCCAACTACTACGCGAGGAACGGCCTCAAGACCCGGACCGATCTCGGCACGCTCAACTGGTCGGACGTCCCGATCGTCATGATCGAGCTCGGCAACATGAAGAACGCGACCGATGCCGCTCGGATGAAGAGCCTCTCGGGCCGGACCCAGTACGCCAACGGGATCGTGCTCGGCATCCGCCGCTACATGGGCAGGTGACGCAGGCGCCACATAGACGAAGGCCGACCTCGCGGCGGGCCTTGGTGTGCGTGCGCGGATCCCGGTGATCAGGCCGGAGCGACCAACTTGAAGATCGGTGGGAACGTGAGGGCGAAGCCGAGGCCCACGAGCACGAGGCTCGTGATGAATGCCCTACGGAAGTTGATCTCCTTCCCGCGCCACAGGATGTGGAGGACGACCCACGAGATGACGAAGGCGATGACCGCCAGGGTCACCTTCCCGGAAAGAGGGCCGATGCCCTTGCCGATCCCGAAACTCGCGTCGAACTTCAGGAAGTTGTTGATGTCGGGGCTCATCTCGTTGAGGGTCACGAACAGACCCAGGACGAGCGAGGCGATTCCCGCGGCGACGAAGACCGCGGCAACCGGGCCGCTTGGCTTGGTGTCAGTGTCAGTGGACATCGTTGCGATCTCCTGGCTACGCGACCGGGGCGGCCTTCGTGATGAAGGCGCCGAAGAGGCCTGCGACGCCGGCGGCGGCGAAGGCCAGGACGAAGAACACGAGGACGGCCCGACGAACGTCAACGCGACGCATCAGTTGCGGTCCGTAGTACACGACGGCAAACGCGACCGCCGTGGCGAGGAACGGCGCAATCCACGCCACGTGTTCCTTCCACTCCATGCCGAAGCTGTGCCAGCCCGCCGTCTTCTCCTGGGCGAGGAGGAGAAAGCGCGGGAAGTCGATCAGGGCGGCCGGGTCCTTCAGGTCCGTCCCCGCGGGCGGTGTCGCCCGGTACCAGGGATAGGCGATGAAGGTGCCCGTGAGGACGGTCAGCCAGGCGACGATTGCCATCACCCAGGTGCCGACCAGGAGTCGCGGCATGCGCTCCTGCACTCCCTCTGCGGTGAGGAGGCGCTCGCGGAGGCTGTATAGCCCGGCCAGGCCACCCCCGAAGGCAAGGAGGAAGAGCGTGCCAAGGACAAGTCCATGCAGCACCGTGAAGAGCTCGCGATCGGTCAGTTCCATCTGGTCCCTTCCATTCGACCGCCAGTCTGCCAGCGGATCTCAAAAGGGAGCATACCTAGCGCGAAGGCGTCCACAGCGGTCCGTTCGGCACCACCCGCCGGGCCATCTGGCAGGGAACTCGTCCGGGGCGATCGATATCCTTTTCGGTTACTCCGTTGTCAGCCTGCGCGCGCATGACGAACCGCTGCGGATCGTCCAATGTCAGCGTGGGGCGGCGGTCATTGCCAGGGGTCCATCGGGGGACCCTAAGGCCCCGCTTGCGTCCGGAACTTCGGCGCCCGCATCGCGCGATCACGCGCGCTGTCGCTCGCAACACCCCTTCATTGGGCTTCTGACCGCGGTTCACGGGCCTAAGAGTCCGTGAGCGGATATTCGGCCAGATGCGCACCCGCGCAGGAGTCCAGGTCAACCTTGGTCCGCCTCGTCGTCGACGAAGCGCCGCGCCGCCTCCGAGCAGACCCTGGGATCGAAGCCGTTCCGAGCGAGGAGCGCATAGGCGCGCTGGCGACGGGCGCGCGGGTCCGCGACACGCTCGAGCGTCCGCGCGTTTCGTGCCAGTAGGCGTTCGGCAGCCGCCTCGTCGACGTCGCCTGCTTCGGCAGGCTGGTCGGCCCGTCGATCGGCGAGTACCTCGTCGAGCACAGCCCGGTCGACGCCCTTCAGAGAGAGCTCCTGCCGGAGCGCCCGTTCTCCCCGAGGGCTGGCCCGGTCGCGTGACTCGACCCACGCCTTTGCGAACGTCGCGTCGTCGAGCATCCCGAGCTCCGTCAGTCGGGTGATCGCACCTTCGATGAGCTCGGCCTGGTAGCCGGCCGATCTCAGCCGGCGCCGAACCTCCTGGACCGATCGCGCCCGTGCCTCGAGAAAGCGCGCAGCCGCCTCGAGAACGGCGGCTGGATCGTCGACTGCGGCCCGCCGCTCGCGCCGCTCGGCGAAGCTTTCGCGGCGCTTAGGAGGCAACGTGGCTGCGCCCAGCTCTCGGAGGTCGGAGGCGGAGCTCCGCGATGCCATCCGCCCGAGGATTCACTCGGCCTCGGAGATGCCCTCGACCGGCAGCGCGACCTCATTGATCTTGCCGCGGATCCGGCGCTCGATCTCGGCGGCGATGTCGGCGTTCCCCTTGAGGAAGTCCTTCGACGCCTCGCGACCCTGGCCGAGACGCGTCTCGCCGAACGTGAACCAGGCACCGGTCTTCGACACGACATCCATCGCCACGCCGACGTCGAGGAGGCCGCCTTCCTTGGACACGCCTTCGCCGTACATCACGTCGAACTCGGCGACGCGGAACGGCGGCGCGACCTTGTTCTTCACGACCTTGACCCGGACCCGGTTGCCGACCGACTCCGTGCCGGTCTTGATCGTCTCCACCCGCCTGATGTCGAGGCGGACGCTGGCGTAGAACTTGAGGGCCCGTCCGCCCGGCGTCGTCTCCGGGTTGCCGAACATCACGCCGATCTTCTCGCGGAGCTGGTTCGTGAAGATCAATGAGGTGTTCGAGCGGCTCACCGCGCCTGTCAGCTTGCGGAGCGCCTGGCTCATCAGGCGGGCCTGGATCCCGACGAACGAGTCGCCCATCTCGCCTTCGATCTCCGCGCGCGGCACGAGGGCCGCCACCGAGTCGACGACGACGACATCGACGCCGGCCGAGCGGATGAGGGTCTCGGTGATCTCGAGCGCCTGCTCGCCCGTATCGGGCTGACTGACGAGCAGTTCGTCCACGTTGACGCCGCAGGCGCGTGCATAGCCCGGGTCGAGGGCATGCTCGACGTCGATGAAGGCGGCGACGCCACCGCGCGCCTGGGCCTCCGCGATGACGTGCTGGCAGACGGTCGTCTTGCCCGACGACTCCGGGCCGAAGATCTCCGTGATCCGGCCACGCGGGATGCCACCGACGCCGAGGGCGAGATCGAGCGCGATCGAACCCGTAGGGATGAAATCGACCTGCTGACGCGACATTCCGCCGAGCTTCATGATCGAGCCGGTCCCGAACTGCTTCTCAATCGAGAGAATGGCCGCGTCGACAGCCTTGCCCCGCTCCGCCTGGGCTCGTTCGGCGATGCGGTCGCCGTTCTTGTCGCCGTTGCGGTCGCCGTTCCGCTCGTCCACGCTCCGCTGCCCGGTCATTGCCATCGTGTCGTCACGCTCCTGTCGCTCCAATCATCAGCCGACAGGCCGTGCCACGGGCCTCGTCTGGGCAGTTCAGCCCTCGTCGGTCTCTTCCTCAACGGGCTTCGGCTTTCGGGGCTTCCGGATGAGCTCCGCCTGCTGGGGAGGAGGCTCCGAGAGCGACGTCAGCTTGGGCAGGCCGAGCTTGTCCTTCGGCTTCTTCTTCGATTCGCGGTGGGGACGATCTCGCGAGCCCATCCATGCTCCTCCGCAGTGGAACGCAGGTTACCGATCGGCCCTTCACGCCGACTTCTCCGCGACTGCATCGCCGCTTATCCGGCCCGCGCGCGAACGAAGTTCTGGCATGTCGGCTGGGAACGTACCGGACCGGATTGACGACCGGATCCTGTCCATGAAGTCTAGGGTGAACGTGAGGTTGTGACAAGTCGCGAGGCGGTACGCGAGCAGCTCCTTGGCTCGGAACAGATGGGCGATGTAAGCCCGCGAAAAACCCCGGCATAGGATGCACGGGCAGTCCTGCTGGACGGGCGCCGGATCGTCGAGGAATCGCTGGTTCCGGAGGTTGATCCGCCCACCCGGGATCCATAGCTGGCCGTTCCGGGCGACTCGTGCCGGCATGACCGAATCGAACAGGTCGATCCCGCGGTGGACGGCCTCAAGCAAGTCCGCGGGCGACCCCAGGCCCATCAGGTAGCGCGGCCGCGGATCGGTGTCCAGGATCGGGACGGCGACGTCAAGGGTCGCGTCGCGCTGCTCGGGGGTCTCGTCGCCCGCGAGACCGCCGAAACAGATCCCGTCGAACGGCAGGCCGGCGATGAATCGGGTGCTCTCGGCTCGGAGATCCGGCTCCAGGCCGCCCTGCACGATCCCGAACAACGCCTGATCCGGCCGCTTATGGGCAGCCAACGAGCGCTCGGCCCAGCGGTGGGTCCGCTCGGTGGCGTCCGCCACGACCGACCGCGGCGACGACGGCGTGACCGGCTGGTCGAAAGCGACTGCGACGTCGGAGCCGAGTGCCTC
>JBBSCI010000143.1:0-8228 GCA_038250445.1 Candidatus Limnocylindrales bacterium
GTAGGGCCTCGTCCACCTGATCGACGAACAACGGATAGTCGGCGCCGTACAGCTCGACCTGGGTGGGCGTCCGGGTCAGGATGACCGGCACGCCGGCTGATGCGTAGTCGAGGAGCTTGGTCGACACGACGAGCTCGTTCATCTGCGGGCCATGGCCGAAGTCCCAGACGTTTAGGGCGACGCCGCCCTCGGCGACGAGGTTCACGACATCCTCGCGCGGCATCGAGCCATGCCAGACGACGCCAGGCGTCGTCTCGAGCAGGTGACGGAGCCGGGACGCATATCCGGCGTCGCCGTCGACGTTCATGAACTTGTCGCCGGCCACGTGGAATTCGAGGCCCGGTAGATCGCTCCGCCGCAGCTCTGTCATGAACTCGATCATCCGCTCGACCGGATAGAACGGGTGAAACTTGCCGGTGTAGACAAGCCGCTGGACCGGCCGTTCCGGATCGGCCCGCCCCGAAGTCGCGTCCGGGATGCCCGGCGGCAGGACGATCGTTCGGCCTCGCGCTTCGGGAACGACCGATTCGAGGAGCCGCCGCATGCCCTCGGACTGAACGACGACATGCCGGGAGGCGTGTGCGATCTCGCCCATTTCGCGCCGGTACCCTGGATCGTCCGGGTCGCGTTCCGGCTCAAGGATGTAGCAGGCCCAGATCCGGCCATGCAGGGCTCGCCGCTCGGCCGCCCTGAGGCAGAGCTGAAACGAGCGGAGGAGGATCACATCGAAGGGCCGGTCGCGATCGAGTCGCTCGATCAAGTCGAGTGCCTGGGTCGTCGTCAGCCCCAGGCTCCGCCCTGCGAGGCGCGGGTGGGCGTCGACCAGCCGGACGCGACCCAGGCGCCGGAGCGCACCCGTGATGATGTCGCGGCGCTGCGGCGCCCGAAGGGGCAGCGTGACGTACGCCTGTGGGTCGACGAGGAGCGTTCGGACGACACTATCAACCCAGATCGTCGAGCCATCAACATTGTTCAGGTTCGCGGGCGAGTAGAGCAGGATCGATCGACATCCCGGCGGCAGAGTTGGCGGCCTCGGGATCCGGGGCCGGCTGATGGCGCGGAGGATGGCGGCGAGGCGGGTCACCGCGTGGGGCACACCGACGGCACGCAGCCAGCCGGGTATCGGAGGAGGGCAAGCATCGACGATGGGATTATCGCCCAACCGATCAGCCTGGAGCGCTTCCGGACTGGCCCGCGTCGGATCGCCGCCTGGCGCCGGGGTATCCAGATATTCCCGCCGAACGATACGCTTGGTCGCGATGACGACCGACGAAGGGTCATGGATGGTCATGCGGGCGAGCCTCGACAATGGCCTCGGCGGCGATGTCCGCCGAGCGAGGATCTTCGAGCGTCTCGCCGAGCGACAGCAGGCGATGGTGGTCAACGACTGGCCGACGTTCCAGCGACGGGTCCGGGGCATGCGGTGGCAGGCATTCCTACCGCGACGCCGAACGCGGCCGCACCTGGCGGCGTCCGAGATGGCGCCGCCGAGCTGGGTGAAGCAGATCGTAGCCCTTGCTGATCCCGTCGCGGTCGCGATCTATGACGATCGCGTGGCCCAGGCGCGGGCGCTCGGCATCCCGCTCTCCGACGAGCGAGCCGCTGAGCTCCAGCGTCGCCGCCGTCTCAACGAGGACGCCTTTCGCTGGCACGTGGTCCCAACGAAGTCGTTCGCCGAGGCGCACGGGCTCGACCTCGATCGGATCATCGTCGGTCGCCAGGGGACCGTGGCAGCTCATGTGCGCCCAGGACCGTGGCCGGAGATCCCATCGATCGGCATGGTGTCCGGGGCAGCTCCGGGACGCGGGATCGAGACGCTGATCGAGGCGGCACGCATGGCGAAGGCGCAGGTGCCTGACGTCAGGCTCTACCTCTGGCTCAAGGCGACATCGCCGGCAGAGGACGGCTACCTCGACGAGCTCCGGGCCAGCGTCGCCGGCGAGCCGTGGATCGAGATCGGGGCGGCCGCATACGCGGATCTCGGTCCCACGCTCGCCAAAGCGACGGTTCTCGTGATCCCCCATCCAGCCATCGAGTACATGGATGTGATCCTGCCCGTGAAGCTCTTCGACTGTCTCGCGGCGGGCCGGCCGCTCGTGGTCACGCCGCGCCGCGAGACCGTCGCGATCATTGAGCCGAACGGAGTGGGTCTCGTGAGCCGCGATGACCATCCTGCCTCGATCGCCGAGGCCCTTGTCCGGCTCCTTGCCGATCCGGCGCTGGCTCGCCGAATGGGCGGCGCCGCCCGCAGTCTGGCCGAGCGAGAGTTCGATTGGCCGGTTCTCGGCGACAAGATCGCCGACGAGATTCTTCGCCGCGAGGGACTACTCGCTCGACCCTGAGCGGGCGGACTCGGAGCCGCCGCCCGTCGCGTGCCACGTGTCCGCAAGCCGCCGCAGGCCACCCGAGGACAAGTGCACCGTGCCATTGGCGACGAGCGACTCCATCGCGAGATGGTCATGGCCGTCGAGCGGGATGACCTCCAGCGCCTGATCCGCGCCGCTGACGAGCCGCCGGATCGCGGCGGTTGCCGGCCGGAGCGAAGACGGGGATCCGGCGCCGCGACCGAGGCGCCGCTGCACCGTCCCGATCGGATCGCCCGCCAGCCGTGCCAACCGTCCGGCGAGCCCACCACGACGCGCGCCGAGTGGGGCGCGCGGTTGCCAGCTGGTGTCAACGCGGACCTCGATCAGGCGCCGGATTGGAGGGAGCTGGATGCCCGACGGTTCTGCCGAGGTCACGACATCGAGGCGTGCCCGCAGCGCGCCGGGCAAGGAAGCCAGCCGCTGGGCGGCTCGCGTTCGATCCAGCGCGACGATGGCTGTCTGGCGCGGCACCGGCCGGCCCGCCACGCTCGCAGCGAATCCGGCGCTGGGGGCCGCGTCGCCGTCGGGCAGCGACCTTAGCGCTTCCCGATACACGACCAGCAGGCGCTCCGCGACAAAGGCGGCTCCGAATCGCCGATCGACGGTTGCTCGAAGCACTGCTGGATCGAACGATGCACGCCGTTCGATCGTGCGCAGGATGGCGTCGGCCAGCGCATTCGGGTCGGCCACCGCGACAAGGGCCCCAACGTCGTCGGGAGCTGGCCCGAGGATCTCCGACACGCCGCCGGAATCGGTGGCGACGACCGGGAGCCCAGAGGCAAGGGCCTCGACCGCCACCACCCCAAATGTCTCTCGAGGGCTCGGGTGGACGAAGATGCTTGCCCCCGCCATTGCCTCCGCGATGGCGGCCCGGTCGACGCTCGGTTCGAAGCTCACGACGTCGGAGATGCCGAGCTCGGCGGCGAGAGCCTGCCAGCGAGCCTCGACCGCGTCGTCCGGCGAGCGGCCCAGCAACCGCAGCGTGATCGACGCCCGACGAGCGTGCGCGATCGCGACGGCTTGGAGGATGGTCTCGATGCCCTTTGACGGCTTCCGATAACCAACGAAGAGCAGTTGATCCTCGATGCGCTCGTCGAGCGGCCGCGACCGAAACAGCTCCAGCGGAACGGCGTTCGGGAGGACCGCGATCTTCGCCGCGTGAGTGGGAAACATCGCTCGAAGCTCGCGAGCGAGCATCTCGCTGACGGCAAGGACCGCGTGGGCCCGGGCGAGGGCGCTCGCATATCGCGCTCGGAGGGCCGGCGTCGCGATGATCCGCTCGACGAACGACGAGTGTTCCGTGATGACGAGCGGCCATCCGAGGCGCTCCGCGATGGCAACGGCGGCAGCCCCGTCCGGATAGACGGTGTGGGCGTGGACCACGCCTCCGGCATACGGGCCCCCGGCTTGGCCACGCTCCGAGCCTCGTCCGTTCGTCAACCGCTCCGCCAGGGCGCCCAGCACGCTTTCGCGCTGGAACACGGCGTGTTCCACGCCCGCCGTCCGTGTCTGCCCGTCGGCGGTGGAGAGACGGGCCACCGGAAGCATCGGGTCGACACCCACTGCCGGCGAGATGAACAGTGGAGACGCAGTCCGAACCGCCGCGATCGAGTTCGAGAGCACGGTTTCTGCCTGGCGGGTCCGCGATTGCGCGCCGCCGCTCAGTCGTGCGCCATCGAACGAGACGACGACGGGTCGCGTTGCGCCGGTAGCGGCGATCGCCTCGGTCTGATCGGCAACAAACCGTCCCGAACCGATGTCGTCATAGGCGGGGAACCAGCTCGATACCACGAGGACGTCGATCGGACGAGCCTCGGAAGTTCCCTCGTCCGTCACGCCTTCCCCGAATCCTGATCGCGCACGACGGTCACGCGACCGGTTTTCGGCTGCGACCCCCCGACCGCGGCGATCCGACGCGCGAGCTCAGCCTCACGATCGATGCGCGCCTTCTCGGATCGTTCCTGGTGGAGGGCGACGACCTCGGCCGGCGGGCCCTCCAGGATCACGTGTCCCTGGTCGAGGAGCAACGCTCGGTTGCAGAACTCGGTGACCCAAGCCATGTCGTGGGTCACGAGGACGATCCCCTTGGCGGCCCTCGTGAGCTCGATGATCCGCTGCTTACTCTTCGCACGGAACACCGCGTCGCCTGTCGATAGCACCTCGTCGATGATGAGCACGTCCGGATCGACCGCCGTCGCGATCGCGAAACCAAGCCTGGCCCGCATCCCGGACGAGTACGTCTTGATGGAGGCGTCGATGAAGTCGCCGATGTCGGCAAAATCGACAATCCCCGGCAGCCGCTCCTCCATGTCCCGGTGGGGGATCCCGAGGAACGCGCCGGCGAGCCGGATATTGTCCCGGCCGGAAAGGTCCGTGTCGAAGCCGGCTCCGAGCGTCAGGAGGCTCGAGACGTGGCCGATCACGTCGACGACGCCCTCGTTCGGTTGGATGATCCCGGCGAGCACCTGGAGGAGGGTGCTCTTGCCGGCCCCGTTCGGCCCGATGACCGCGAGGCTTTCGCCCGGCACCACCCGGAATGAGACGTCGCGGAGCGCCCAGAAGTGGGTCGGGCCTTCCTGGCGCTTGAGCAGGTTCTTGAACGAACTGCGGACCGTGGTCTGGCGAGTAAAGCGAAGGTTGTAGCGGACCCCAAGCCGCTGGACGTCGATCGCGTGGTCAGGCCCGCCCATGCCGATCACGGGCGCGCTCACAAGACCTTCGCGAATGACGGCTCGGCCCGCTTGAAGAACAGCATCGCCAGGCACAAGGCGACGAGCGAGGTGAGGAGGAGGCCGCCCAGGCCGCCCCAATCGGGGAACTTCTGGTTGTAGATGACCGCCCGATATGACTCAAAGAGCGGTGTCCAGGGGTTGAGCGAGAGGACCCGCCCGACGAGTCCGTCCATCCGACCGGACACGTCGCTGAAGGCGTAGAGCCCCGGCGACAGGTAGAACCAGAGGCGGAGGCCGTGCCTTGCGACATTGGCGATGTCGCGGAAGAAGACGTTCACCGCCGAGACGGTGATGGCAGTCGCGAGGCTGAACACGAACTGGACGGCGGCGATCACCGGGATGAGCAGGACGAACGCACTGAATCGATCCGAGTAGAAGAGCAACGTCAGGCCGAACAGTGGGATCAGTCCGAAGAGGAAGTTGACGATCCCGCCGACAGCGGCCGCGACCGGCAGGACGATCTTCGGAAACTTGACTTGCTTGATGATCCGTTCCCGCGAGGTCACCGACGTGATCCCATCGTTGACCGCGGACGAGAACCACTTCCAGGGCAGGATCGCAGAGAAGACGAAGAGCGGATAATCGGGCTTGGCGACCCGGAAGATGACTGAGACGAGCACCACGTAGACGGCCATCTGGAGGAGGGGGTCGAGAATCCACCAGACATTGCCGAGGAGCGTGTCGGATCCGTGTTTCTTCAGGTCGGCCCGCACGAGGTAGCGAGTGAGTCGCCTGTGGGTCCAGATTTCCCGGAATCCCTCGGCGATCAGCTCGAGGGAGCCGGGTCGTCGGGTGGGCCGAAACGTCCGGGCCTCAGCGGTCGTTGCCATGCGCGCGGGAGCGTAGCATGACCGCCCAGCGCAGGCCCGGGTTGCGGGTCGGAACCATGCCTGATACTTCGCGGATGCCGTCGCCATGCATGACCGAGCTGATGCCCGATAGTCTGCGCGGTCTATGAGCCGACCGTGGCTCGTCCTGCGCGAAGGTGATCGACGTCGCTGGGGCGGCGATCTCCGGCGCCACTACCTGTTCGACGGCCTCGCCGCCCGTACCGGTGCCCGGGTCCTCGAGGACCGGCGGGTCGATCCGCTGACCGCGACGCTCCGGGAGCTGCGCGGACCGCGCTGGCAGGTGTGGCGTGGCCGCCCGCTCGTCGCCTCGACCGAGTTCCTGATCGAGAAGCAGGTCGTCGCGCTGCGACGCTTCGCCGACGCCGCCGTCGTCGACGTCCACGACGATGCGCTCCTCCAGAGTGACGCCCTCGGGATCGAGATGTCGTCCGGCGATGCCGACGCCATCCGGGCACGAATGCGGCTCAATCGCGAGGGATTCCAATGGCTCGTCGCGCCATCGGCCGCGTTCGCCAACCTCGTCGGTCTCGATCCGGCGCGAGTCGTGGTCGCATCGAACGGCAGCGACACCGCGACGGTGCGACCCGCTCCGTGGCCTGACACTCCCGCAGTCGCTTTCATCTCCGGGGCGGCCCCACGGCGCGGGATCGAGGAGCTCGTGGAAGCGGTCCGCATCGTCCGCCGCCGCGTCTCCGGCACTCGGCTCCATCTCTGGCTGGCCGCGACCGGTGCGGCCAGCCAGACCTATCTCGACGGCTTGACGGCCTCGGTCCGCGGGGAGCCGTGGGTCGAGATCGGCCAGACGCCCTACGGGGAGCTTGGAGCCGCGCTCGGGCGCGCGATGGTTCTCTGCATCCCGACGCCTGCCCACGCCTACTGGGACTCGGTGGCTCCCGTGAAGCTCTTCGACTGTCTGGCCGCCGGCCGCCCGATCGTGACCACCCCCCGGCCGGAGACCGCGGCGATCATCCGGGACCGCGAAACTGGCCTGGTGACGGAAGATGACAGCGCGGAGGCCATCGCCGGACCCCTGATCGAACTGATCGAGGACGACACGCGAGCGCGGGAGATGGGCGCAAACGCGAGAGCTGCCGCGGAGCAGGACTTCGACTGGAGCGTGATCGGTGACCGCCTTGCCGACCAGCTCCTCGCTCGCATCCGCTAGCCTTGCGCCGACACGCCATCGGAGACACCGTGATCGATCCCTCATCCCACTCTGCCCGCGACGACCGGCGGATCGCCATCCTCGGCCTCGGCTACGTCGGCCTGCCGCTGGCGATCGCGTTCGTCGAGGGCGGCCTGGCGGTCGAGGGTATCGACGCGAACGTGCGGCGCGTCGCCGACCTGTCGGCCGGCCGGTCCCCGATCGACGACATCTCGAACGATCGCCTCCGGGCGGCCCTCGACGGACGGCTCAGCGTCGTCGAGCCGCCGGAATCCCACCTCGCGGATGCCGACGTCATCTTCGTCTGCGTACCGACACCGATCACCACGTCCAAGGACCCGGACCTCGGCCCCGTCCTGTCGGCCGCGACGCTCATCCGCGAACATCTCCGGGCCGGTCAGCTCGTGATCCTCCAGTCGACGACCTTTCCGGGGACCACCACGGGGCCGTTCCGCGAAGAGCTGGAGCGGTCGGGGCTCCGAGCGGGCGTCGACTTCGATCTTGCGTTCGCCCCGGAACGGGTGAACCCAGGCGATCCGGCGAGTGCCTCGAAAGGCGTGCCGCGGCTCGTCGGTGCGACGACGCCCGCAGCCACGCATCGCGCGGCGGCGCTCCTGGGCGCGATCAACGACCAGATCCTCGAGCTGTCCTCGCCGGATGCCGCCGAGCTCGCGAAGCTCCTCGAGAACGTTTTCCGGAACGTGAACATCGCCCTCGTCAACCAGCTCGCCCTGCTCTGCGAGCGAATGGGACTCGACGTCTGGGAGGTCATCGACGCCGCGGCGACGAAGCCGTTCGGGTTCATGCGTTTCACCCCCGGGCCGGGCGTTGGCGGGCACTGCATCCCAGTCGACCCCTACTACCTCGCCTGGAGGGCCCGGGAGTTCGACTTCGTCGATCGTTTCGTGGAGCTGGCGGGGGACATCAACCTCGCGATGCCTCGCCACGTCGTCGATCTCGTTGCCGAGGCGCTCAACGACCGGGGCAGAGCGCTCCGCGGGGCCAAGGTCGGCGTGCTCGGGGTCGCGTTCAAGCCGAACGTCCGCGACGCCCGCAACTCGCCGGCCGCGGGGATCCTCGCGGGCCTCGGCGGTCGAGGCGCCGAGGTGACGTA
>JBBSCI010000144.1:0-8210 GCA_038250445.1 Candidatus Limnocylindrales bacterium
GAGCGAGACAGGCTTCGACCTCCTCGTGGCCGACGACGAGCTGTCGCCGAGCCAGCAGAAGGCCCTGGAGAGCCTGCTCAAGGTCAAGGTGATCGATCGGAGCCGGTTGATCCTCGACATCTTCGCGCTCCACGCGCAGACGCACGAGGGCCGCCTCCAGGTGGAGCTGGCCCAGCTCGAGTACCAGCTACCGCGGCTGACCCGGCTCTGGACACACCTGTCGCGGACGGGCGGCGGCATCGGGACGCGGGGACCCGGCGAGAGCCAGCTCGAGACCGACCGCCGGATCATCCGGACCCGGATCGCGAAGATGAAAGAGCGGGTCGAACAGGTCCGCCAGCAGCGATCGACGGCGGCCCGCGGTCGCGACCGACGGCTCATCCCGACGGTCGGCATCGTCGGCTACACGAACTCCGGCAAGTCGACGCTCCTCAATTCGCTTGTCGGCAGCGAGGTCGCCAAGGCCGAGGACAAGCTGTTCGCGACGCTCGACCCGACCTCGCGCCAGGTCAAGCTCGGCGACGGCCAGACGGCGATCGTCACCGACACCGTCGGCTTCATCCACAAGCTGCCGCACCAGCTCGTCGACGCGTTCCGGGCGACGCTCGAGGAGGTCAACCGAGCCGATGTCCTGATCGAGGTCGTCGACGCATCGGATGCGCACCTCCGCGAGCACCGGGCCACGGTCCAGACCGTCCTCGACGAGCTCGGCGCGGGTGACAAGCCACGCCTGGTCGCGTTCAACAAGGCCGATCTCGTGGAGGCGACGGCGCGAGACGGCGATGCTCCCGCCCCCGCGCTGGCTGGGAGCGTCCTCGTCAGCGCCCTGACCGGGTTCGGGCTGGACACGCTGCGGGCCGAGATCGCGGCCCTCCTCGCGTCGCTCTGGGTCGACGTCGACGTTCGGGTCCCGTACACCGCCGGCGAGCTTCTGGCTCGCACCCGCGAGCGGGGCACCGTCGAGCTCGACTACGGCGAGCGAGATGTCCGCGTCCACGGCCGGGCGGCACCCGTCCTCGCCGGCGAGCTCGCGTCGGTGGGGGAGCGGTGGACCGAATCGCTGCTCGCAGACGAGGCGAACGGCGCAAACGACTCGAACGGCACGCGATGACGGCGGCCGTCGACTGGGTTCGGCGAGCCGGTCACGGCCTCTCGCCCGACGGAACGAGCGTCAACTGGTCGATCGCGGAGGGCCGGCGAGGGCGTCGCTGGCGCGAGGTCAGGGCACGCGACGGCGGGGTGATCAGCTCGTTGCTGCTCGAGACCGAGCCGGACGGACGCTTCAGTCATCTCGAGCTGTCGACGGCGGCCGGCCTCCTGACGCTCCATCCCGAAGGCGACGGGGCGCTTCACGGCAACAGCATTGGGCCGGACGGAATCCGGCACGTCACCGGCCTGCCGTGGGCGCCCGACGGAATGGTGCTGCTCGAGGGCTCTTCGATCGCGCAGGCGGCGGCCGTGACGATGCTCCGCAGATCGATCGAGCCTGGCGATGCTCTCGACGTCGAGTCGCTGATCATCGGCCTCAACCTGTCGCTCGATCGACATGGCGCGTCGGTTCAGCGAATCACCGACGACATCTGGGCATTCGAGAGTGGCGACCAGATCGAGGTCGCCGCCGACGGCACGCCGCGTCTCCTTCGGGCCGCGGAATGGCCGCTCGAGGACTGATTCGGGCTCGTTTCCCCGACTCTTCGCAACCTTCCGTGGGTAAGCTGTGGACAACGATCGCAAATAGTGGTCCCCAGATTTGAAACTCGTGGATAACCCTCTAGGCACGGCTAGGCCGCCCGGCTAATGTAGGTCTTGCCTGAAGGGGCCACGAGTTCGAAAGCGACGACGCTGGTGCTTGCATTAGTGTTGGAGGCTACGGAAGCGAGGTTCCTTCGGGCGTTTTTGTTGTGCCGAAGTCCTGGCGGAGGGATTGCTGCCTCGCTGCCGCCGATGAGGCCGCCAGCGCATTCCGGAGAGCCAGCGTGATCGCCGGAGTCGCAAGCGGATCCCGGTTTGGCGTCGCGTCGAGCGCGACGATCGTTTGGAACGCTGTGGACAAGCCTCTCAAATGACACGTGGAGTTGATGAAAGTCGTGGATAAGTCACTAGCCACGTAGCGGTCCAACCTCTACTGTTGGTCTTGCCCGAAGGGGCTACGAACATCTAGCGATCTGACTGGTACTTGTATTAGTCGGAGCGTCTAGTGATCGAAGTTCCTTTGGGCGTTTTGTTGTGCCCGGCGAGGCGCCTGCAGGCGCGGTCCCGATGTCCCGTGCTGACTGTGCGACCATCCGAGCCGTGGACTCCGAGCCCCCGACTGGCGTTGCCGAGCGCCGCGTCGCCATCGCGGTTGTGGCCGCGAGCATCGTCGTCTTCGCCGCGCTGCTGCTGTTGGTGCCACCGTTCTTCCTCTCCTTCGACGAGGCGAAGTACATCGGGATCGGCTACAACCTCCTCGACGGGCTCGGGCCCCGGACGCCGTTCGGCGACTACTTTCTGCCGCACGCGCCCGTCTGGTCGGCCGTTCTCGTGCTTCCTGATGCGTGGTTCAGGATCGACCCCCTTGATACCGGCCATGTCCTGAACGGCATCGCGGGGGCGGCGTTGCTCGGCCTGAGCGCGGCTCTGGGCTGGCGCGTACGACCGGCGGTCGGCGGCATCGCGGCCGTCGGCCTTCTCGGCGTGACATACCTCCATGACCTGACCCGCACCGCTCGCCTCGACGTTCCGGCCGCGGCGCTCGCGGCGGGCTACCTCGTCCTGGGGTTCGTCGCGGTCCGCCGGGGCGGGGCACGCTGGGGGATCGCCGCGGGGGCCCTGCTCGCCCTCGCGTTCCTGGTCAAGGAGATCGCGCTGCCGCTCGCGCCGGTGCCGTTCCTCGCGGCGATCCTGTGGGGGGTGCCGTGGCGAAAGATCGCGGGCACAGCCGGCTGGTCGCTCATCACCGCGGCGATCGGCCTGTCGTGGTGGTTCGTGATGGTCGCCGACCTGTCCGGTGTCGTGTACCGCCTCGGGACGCCGGCCTGGACGCTCATCCCGCTCGCGGCGGTCATCGTTGTCGTGGCGGTGTTGTTGATCGCCGTTGGTCGCGGCGACACGTCGGGCCGCGCTGACCCGGAAGGGGGAGAGGGGAGGCCCACGCGGACAGCGCGCGCCGGCCGATGGTTCCTCGTCGGCGTCCTGACCCTCGCCTGGTGTGCCGCGTTGACGTGGGTCTTCGCCGGAACCCTGGGCGTACGCGGTACTGACGTCATCGACCTGCCCCAGCTCACCCGGTACGCCGCCACCTGGCTGCCAGGCGCCCTCAAGCTCGTGGCCGCGGTCGGATTGGTCGGGGTCCTCCTTTCGCTCGCAGCATGGCGTGCTGCGCAGGGACGCGGCCGCTCAGCCATCACCGACCTCTGGCTTGCGATGATCTGCAGTGCGCCCATCGTCCTCCTCGTCATCGAGGTCGGGGAGCCGCCGCGCAACTATCTGGCGCAGCTCGGGATCCTCGCCGCGCTTTCAGGCGCTGGCTGGCTCTGGCTCGGCGAGGTGACGGTTCGCCGGCTGGCCGTTTCGGGCAGGCTGTCTGCGTCCGCCGCGGCCGCAGCGGTTCCGCTCGCGCTCGTCGCTGTCCTGGTTGCAAGTACTGCGGTGCTCGGCCAGCACAGCCTGACGTTCCGCGAGACGAAGACGGGCGTGGCGCGGGAGACTGCCATCGAGACGGCGGTCGACTGGGTCCAGACGAACGTGCCGCCGGGCGAGAACGTCGCGATCGGGTCGTTCCTGAGCTACGAGATCTCGCTCGGCCTCCGCGGCGCGAACCCGACGACGCAGGTCCGCCACCAGCTCGCCATCGGCGACCCGACCACCCCGGACGGAATCCGGGTCTCCGGCCAGCCGGCGACCGACGATTGGATCGCGATCGACGTCGCGCCGCGGAATGTCAACGAGTACCAGGCGTTCGCCGCGGCGACGCTCAGCCGCGAGCTCAGGGAGAGTGGCGCAACGGTCTGGATCTACGCGACGGAGGCGGCCACGAGCGCCCCCGAGATCGTGAACGCCCTCGTCGGCGCGCCCGGCGTCCAGGGGGCCGCAAGCTGGTCGTGGCCGACGCCGACGATCCCGGTCGGGTTGCACATCTACCGGATCGACGCGGCCGCGCTCGCGTTTCCGACCGATCGCCTGCACGTGTCCGCCGAAGCACTCGACCGGCTCGTGGCCGCGCTCGGGGCTGCCGGAGCGGCCGGGCAGACGACCGCCGCGCACCTCGCCGACAAGATCGTCGTTGCCCCCGCATCGGCCGCCACTGACGCGCTCCTGGCGCGCCTCCGCGCCCTGGCCGGCCGATGACCTTGACCAGGCCGCGCCTCGCCGAGCTGCCGCTCCACCCCTTCCTGATCGCCCTCTACGCGGTCCTGTTTCTCTACGGCCAGAATCTCGGCGAGGCGAAACCCGGCGACATCGTCCTGCCGCTTGTCGCCTCGATCACCGGCGTCGGCGTAGTGCTGGCGGCGTTGAGCCTCATTTTCCGTGATGTGGTTTGGGCGGCGATCGTGACGAGCGCCCTGGCGGTCCTCTTCTTCTCGTACGGCCACGTGCTCGAGGCGATCGAATCGGCGGCGATCACGAGCGGCCGCCTGCTCGTCGTGTGGCTAGTGCTCGGCGCAATCGTCCTCGTGGCGGTCTGGCGCGTTCGTCGGCCGCTCGCGATCGCGAACGGGCGATTGAACATCCTGGCCACGATTCTCGTCGCCGTAGCCATCGTCCCGATCCTCGCCGGGCAACTCGGCACCGCGTCGGCCGGTCCGAGGTCGGCGAACCCGTCGCCGGTGCCGGGGGAGGGGAGTGCCGGTCCCGATCGGGACATCTACGTCATCGTCGTTGAAGACATCGGGTCAGAGGCGATCCTGCGCGAGCAGTGGGGGCTCGAGGACGACAGTCCTTTCGAGTTCCTCGAGGAGCTGGGGTTCGACCGCGTCGCTGGCGCTCACACGAACTATGGCAAAACCGGTCATGCGCTCGCCTCCATGTTCAATCTCGAGTACCTCGACGAACTGGCCGAACAGATGGGGCCCGATTCGAGCGACTTCGGGCCGGTCTACGACATGGTCGACAAGCACGCCGCCGGCCGCTTCCTCAAGGAGCACGGGTACGAATACGTCCACATCGGTGCCTGGTGGGACCCGACGGCTCGCAGCTCGATCGCCGACGTCAATCTCGGCCTCGAGACGCCGTCCGACTTCGCCACGGCGTTCCTCGACACGACGATGTTGCCGGCGATCACGAGCCGGCTAGCCCGGTTCGGGATCCGAATCGGCACGCAGGGGCTCGATGCGGACGAGCTCCAGTACCAATCTGCGTTGACCGGGTTCTCGGCCCTCGAGGCGTCGCTGGCTCGTCCGGGAAGGACATTCGTGTTCGCCCACTTCCTCGTGCCGCATGATCCGTACGTGTTCGCCGCGGACGGCTCCTTCGTGACCGACGACGAACAGGAGGAGCGAGAGACGGAGCGGCTCTTCATCGACCAGGCGCGATACACGATGACGCGGGTCGAGACGATCGTCCGCAAGGCCCTCGAGGGACCGGATGCGACCGACCCGATCATCGTCGTGACGACCGACGAGGGTCCGAACCCACTCAGCTTCGAACACGACGAAGACACCTACGACTGGGAACAGGCGTCGGTCGACGATTTGCGCGAGAAGCTCGAGATCGAGCTCGCCCTCTATCTCCCCGGGAAGACGGCCGCCGAGGCCGGCATCCATCCCGGAATGTCGCTCGTGAACACGTTCCGGGCGATCTTCGACACCTATTTCGGGACGTCGTACGGGCAACTCCCGGATCGGAGCTTCATCTATCCGAACAAGAGCCACCCGTACAGGCTGACGGACGTGACCGATCGGATCGCCCGATGACAACCGGGAGGTGGATGGGTCCCGACGACCGCGTGGCCGAGCTTGGACCGCCGCTCGCCGGACAGACGATCCGAGCGGTACGCGAGCTGATCCACCCGGCGTTCGTCGACTCGCCGCAGTTCGTCAGCGACGGCTTGAGCGAACGGGCCGGCGTGGAGGTCGTCGTCAAGCTCGAGTGCGCCAACCCGATCGGTGCGTTCAAGGGCCGTGGGACGTGGCTCGCCGTCCGGCGCCTGGCCGAGGACGGCAGGGTGGGGGAGGGGCGACCGCTCGTCGTCGCCTCGACCGGCAATTTCGGCCAGGGCTGCGCGTTCGCCGGCCGGGAGTTCGGTGTCCCGGTCGTGGTCTTCGCCGACGAGCATGCGAACGCGACGAAGCTCGGTCGGATCAGGCGCTTCGGTGCGACGGTCGTCCAGGAGGGGAGTGACTTCGACGCGGCCAGGGAGGCCTCCGAGAGGTTCGCGGCGGCCGAGGGTGCGCTGCTCGTCGTCGATGGCGTGGACCCATGGATCGCGACCGGTGCCGGTACGCTCGCGCTCGAGCTGACCGACGGCGCGTCCCGAGGCGCCCTCCCGGGTCTCGGCACGGCGTTCGTGCCGGTCGGCAACGGGGCGCTCATCGTCGGCGTCGGTGCCTGGCTGCGCGACGCGCTGCCGTCGTGCCGGGTCGTCGGGGTGCAGTCGGAGCGGGCGCCGTCGATGACGCTGTCGTGGCGCGCGAAGCGGCTGATCGAGACCGACGCGGCGGACACCTGGGCCGGCGGCATCGCGACCCGGGTGCCGATCCCGGAGGCGCTCGACGCGATGGAAGGCCGCGTCGACGACATGGTCCTCGTCTCCGACGAGGCACTCCGCGCCGCCCAGGACGAGCTGACGGCTGCGCTCGGGGTGACGGTCGAGGGCGGCGGCGCGGCATCATGGGCGGCGATCCTCGCGGCCGCGGCCGACGGGAAGCTCGTGGGCCCGGCGCTTGTCATCGTCACGGGATCGAACGCCGAGCCGCGCGTCGTCTGAGGGCAGTCGAGGCATGAAGATCGCACCCGGGATCCATCGCATCGGGACGGGCCTCATCAACTCGTACCTCGTCGAGGAGGGCAGCGAGGTCACGATCATCGACGCCGGCCTGCCAGGCTACTGGGGCGACCTGCCAATAGAGCTCGAAGCGATGGGCCGGCGGCTCGAGGATGTCCGGGCGATCGTCTTGAGCCATGGCCACTCGGACCACATCGGCTTCGCCGAGCGGGCCCGCCGCGAACGTGGGCTGCCGGTCAGCGTCCACGAACTCGACGCGGCGCTCGCCCGCGGCGAGGTCCCGAACCCGGCCAAGGGCGGCGCGGTCCGGCCGTTGCCGCTGATCCGCTTCCTGCTGTTTGGGATCACCCATGGAGCATTGCGGACCCAGAACCTCACGGAGGTCGCGATGTACGGCGACGGAGCGACGCTCGACGTACCGGGGGCGCCGCGGGTCATTCTCATGCCGGGTCACACGCCGGGGAGCGCGGCGCTCCATGTGCCATCGCACGACGCGATCTTCGCCGGCGACACGCTCTCGACCGTCGCCGTCACGACGGGCGATACAGGCCCGATGATCGCGCCGTTTACGGCCGATCCCGCGAAAGCCCTGGCGTCGTTGTCGCGGCTGGATGGGATCGAGGCGGGCTTCCTGCTCCCGGGCCACGGTCAGCCGTGGACGGGCGGAGTGGGGGAGGCGGTCAGCCGAATCAGGGCGGCGGCCCACGAATGACCAATCGGCCGCGGATCCGACCCCGCTTGGCGGGCTCGGCATGAGTCGGGCCCTCCGGCCGCGCGAGGCGACTGGAGGGCCCGGTTGAGCCGTCTTGGTTGGTGGACTATGGCTTACGGCTTGACGGCGTTCCAGTTCTCGTAGATGCCGTTGGCGTCGCCTTCGACCTTGTCGTTCTTGAAGAAGTAGAGCGGCAGGCCGTTGTACGTCACCTGGAGGGTGCCGTCGTCGCGGGTGATCGTGCCGAGCTTGCCGGTCACGCCCTCACCTGCGCTCGGGGTCTCCCCGGCCGCCACGGTCAGCGCCGGCCACGTCGTGATGCAGCCACCGCTGCAGGCGCTCTTGCCGCTGTCCTTGGTGTCCTTCGTGAACGTGTAGACGGTCAGGCCCGACTCGCCGCCGTAGAGGGCGGGACCGAAGTCCTTGAGCTGGGTCACTTCGACGGTGGCCTCCGCGGCTGCGGACGCGGACGCGGACGCGGACGGCTCAGCGCTCACGGACGCGGACGCGGACGCGGACTCCGATGGCGCGGCCGACGCTGACGCCGATGCGCTGGCGGCGGCCGACGGCGAC
>JBBSCI010000145.1:0-8171 GCA_038250445.1 Candidatus Limnocylindrales bacterium
CCGAGACGAAGAACGTCTTCATCGACCTGGGCTGAGCCTTCCGGCCGAGCCTGCCTAGCGGGTTTCCCGCCGCGCCAATTCCGAAATGCCCGCATTGCGGGCACTAGCTAACGGCTTGGCCCGTTTTGGGCCTCCATCGCGTGATCAGGACGTGGAATTAGCGCTCGAAGGCTAACGCTCCCGTGAACCGGATTGAGATCGGGGACGATATGTGCGGTCGCCCGTTTCGTAGTACCCGCCATGTGGGCATATCGGAATTGGGCGGCAGCCGCACCGGCTCACCCCTCCCAGTCGCCGCTGCGCTGGGCGACGTGGATCTCCGGGTGGCGGCGGCGGACCCAATCGCGGAGCGCCCAGTGCGTCGTCTTGAAGGCGATCCCGTGCCATGGGATGGCTTCGGGGCGGAAGGCCTGGATGTCGAGCGCCTCGGGGTTGAGGCGGTACTCGCCGCTGATGACGCGGGCCTCGAAGGCGATGACGACCACCGCGGCTTCCAGCCTCGAATAAAGCCCGACGATCTCGCCCGGCGTGACGATCAGACCGGTCTCCTCGAGGGTCTCGCGAATCGCCGCCTCGGTCACGGTCTCGTCGACCTCGAGGAACCCGCCCGGCTGGGCCCATGAGCCGCGGCCGGGCTCGATGCCACGGCGGAGAAGCACGACCTCGCCGGCATCGTTGACCGGGATCGTCGTGACGACGAGACGCGGATTGACGTAGGCGACGTAGCCGCACGCGGCGCAAGCCAGTCGATCGCGGTCCTCGCCCTCGATCGCCCCGAACTCAAGTCCCGCCCCGCAACGCGTGCAGAAGTTGAGGGACGAGGCGAGCCAGCTCGGGACGCCGCCGCCCGATGGAATGTCGGTCGATCGCGCGTCGGGACCGCGTTCGAATGGCTCCGTCATGCGCGCACGACGACGACCGAAGCTGCGACGAGCGCCGCGAGTCCGATCAGGGTCACGGCGACCCAGGCGAGGCGGAACAGTCCCTTGCCGCGGTCGACCGGCATCCAGGCCCATGCTGAACGCCAGATGCGGACCCCTGCGTCGGCGGTCGTGATGACGAGGAGCGGCGCCGCGATGACGACGCAGAGCTTCACCAGCGGGCTGCCGAGCGGCGCCCCGAGCTCGAGCGCGGTGATCGCGATCGCACCGAGGATCAGGACGGGCACCGAGAGCAGGACGTAGTGCTTCTGGAGCGGCGTCGGCGCGATCTCCGGGACCGAGCGCGGCGGCAATCCCTGCAGGCTCGGCGGGAGAACTGCATGGACGGGTTGCCGCTCGAGGGTCGGCATTCCCTGCTCCCAGCGCTCGTCATCCACGGGGTCGAGTTTAAAGCCCTCGTATTCGGTGGAAGCTTAGCCGAGCGCCTGCGGGGCATTGCAGCTGGCTCCGGAGCCCCAGATATGCAGCCTGCGAATACTCGGTTGCTAGGATCAGGCTCCGTCCGCCGCTCCGGCTCGGGCTAAGCCTGGACGGAATAATCGCGGCCCGCGGGACGGGTACCGGCCAACAACGCAGCTTCAGAGCCCCTCGTTCGCCTCATCCGCCGCAATCGCCTCGGCCTGGGCCTGGCGGCGGTCGTTGAGCCTGTCGCGAAGCGCAGGGTCCGCCAGGGCCAGCATCTCGGCGGCCAGGAGCCCCGCATTCTCCCCGTTGCCGACGCCGACCGTCGCGACCGGCACGCCCTTCGGCATCTGGACGACCGCAAGCAGCGCGTCGAGGCCGTCCGCAACGCCGCCCGGCATCGGCACCCCGATCACCGGAGCCGTCGTCTGCGAGGCGAGGACACCCGGGAGATGCGCTGCCAACCCGGCGATCGCGATGAAGATGCGGATCCCGCGCTCGTCGGCGGTCGACGCGAATCGCGCCAGCAGGTCCGGCGCGCGATGGGCGGAGATGACGCGGATCTCCGACGGCACGCCGAGCTCGTCCAGGACCGCGGCGGCTCGCTCGGCGGCGGCGATATCGGATCGGCTGCCGACGACGATACCAACGCGCGCCGCGACCGGATCCGTCACAGATCACCTTCCTTCATGGAACAAGTGTAGATTTCGCCGATGCGTATCGTGATCGGTCGGCGCGTCACAGAGGTAGACGTCGGCTAAGTCGCACAACGAATCGCCCGATCGGACCGGGTCGTCATCGACCTTGGTGCCGGCGATGGTCGGGCGGTGATCGCGAGGGCGCGGGCCGAGCCCGATATCCTCGTGATCGGTATCGACGCGACCGCCGCCGCGATGGCGGGCGTCTCGCGTCGGGCGGCCAGGCCGGTGACCCGCGGTGGGTTGGCCAACGCCCTGTTCGTCGTGGCCGCGGCCGAGCGGCCTCCAGCCGAGCTCCTCGGGATCGCGGACGAACTGACCATCAACTTCCCATGGGCATCCCTGCTCCGCGGTGCGCTCGCCCTGGACGGCGCGACGGCGTCCGGGATTGTGTCTCTCCTCCAGCAATGCGCGACGGTTA
This sequence comes from Candidatus Limnocylindrales bacterium, assembly GCA_038250445.1. Lineage (GTDB taxonomy): Bacteria > Chloroflexota > Limnocylindria > Limnocylindrales > CSP1-4 > CF-46. Next base: position 2,463 of record JBBSCI010000145.1, read on the forward strand.
CTGCGTTCGTTTCGGTGACCGGTCGCGACGGATTGGCGATCGCGGCGCTCGACGCACCGCGGGCGGCTGACGACCTGGCCAGCCGGTGGGAGCGTCATGGCCTCCGACTCGAGACCCTCCGCCCGGCGACCGTCGACGAGCTGATGGCGACGGAATCAACCTGGGCCCGACGTCTCCGGGCCGGCGAGGATCGACCCGCCTGGCGGCTGACACTGCAACGCGCAAGTGGGACGAGCGCCGCAACAATTCGATTGGATGACGCTGCAACGATCGCTCGCTAGAATGCCCGAGCGATGATCAGGCTGTTTCCCCAATTGGCCGTCCGGCTCATGGTCGGGTCCCTGATCGCCCTCCAGGCGATCGCGGTCGCTCCCCTTCCCGCGGCCGCTGCCGATAAGGGCTTCAGGATCGACCTGGCCGGCAAGACCGATTTCGTGGCCCAGGAGAACTTCGTCCAGTGCGTCGGTGCGAGCATGCAGATGATGCTCAACATCATGGGCGACACGAACGACCGAACCGCCAAGACCCAGCGTGAGCTCCAGGTCCTGGCCCGTACGCTCAGCGGCCCCACGCGTGACGGATTCGAGCGCCAGGGCGCGAGTGTTCGGGGCTGGGCAGGTGGTCTCAACTGGGTCGGCGCGGGCAGCTACCACCTGGTCGGGACGACGACGCTCGACGAGGCGCTGAGCCGGGCCGCACTGGCAATTCGTCGGACTGGCAAACCGGTGGGGCTCCTCGTCTGGCGTGGCCGTCACGCGTGGGTGATGAGCGGCTTCCAGGCGACCGCGGACCCCCTCGCAACGAGCAACTTCAAGGTGACCGCAGCGATCATTCTCGATCCTCTCTATCCGCACGGATCGCGCGTCTGGGGCCCGAGCCCTAGCCCTCGGGAGGCCCTCACGCCGAAGGAGGTCGGCCGCCAGTTCGTCCCCCGCCGCTCGGGATCGTGGGCCGGCGGAACGCCATCCGGCTCGGCGTTCATGGCGAGCCTCGCCGGCAAGTACGTCCTCGTCATGCCGTCCGAGGTCACTCCGGTCCTCAGCCTCGCCGCGCGGGCCAGCTGACCGCCGCGTGCAGGGCCGCATCCCGATCATCCTCGACGTCGACACCGGGATCGACGACTCGCTCGCCCTCCTCTATGCCGCCGCCTCGCCCGAAGCGGAGCTGGTCGCGGTCACCTGCGTGGCGGGCAATGTCGACGCGCGACAGGTCGCCGTGAACACACTGGCCGTCCTCGAGCTGGCCGGCCGCGGCGACGTCGAGGTGGCGCTCGGTCGCGAGGTTCCGCTCGTCCGGCGCCTCGAGACCACGCCAGAGACGCACGGCCCGCGCGGCCTCGGCTACGCGGAGCTGCCCCCGGCCGCCGCCGCCCTGTCCGACCGGCACGCGGTGGACCTGCTGATCGACGAGGCAATGCGCAGGCCCGGGGAACTGACGCTCGTGACGCTCGGTCCGCTTACGAACCTCGCCGTGGCGGTCCTCCGCGAGCCCGAGCTGCCGCGCCTCTACCGGCACTACGTCCTGATGGGGGGCGCGTATCGATCGCCCGGCAACACGGCCCCTACGACTGAATGGAATATCAACGTCGATCCCGACGCGGCCAAGGTCGTCTTCACTGCTTGGTCGGCGGCCCGCGAGAACGATCCCTCGATCGGCCGGCCCGTTGCCCTCGGCCTCGACGTGACGGAGCGGGCGAAGATCGTCCCCGACCACGTGGTCGCGCTCGCCCGCCGGGCGGGCAGCACGCCCGACGACTCGCTGGCCCTCGCCCGGGGCGAGGACCCGATGCAGGCGACCCGCTCGGTCGCCTCGAACCCGATCGTCCGCTACGTCGCCGACGCGCTGCGGTTCTACATGGAGTTCCATTCGCGCTACGACGGCTTTTACGGCGCGTTCATCCACGATCCGCTGGCCGTCGCTGCGGCCCTCGACCCCGGGCTCATCCGAACGGAGGCCGTCCCGGTCGACGTCGAGCTCGGCGGGACGCTGACGACCGGAGAGACCGTGACGGACTGGCGACGCGTCTGGGGCCGACCCCCGAACGTCGATGTCGCCGTCGAGGCCGATGCCACCGAATTCCTCGCCCGCTTCGTGGAGCGCGTCGGACGGCTGGCAGCCGAGCGCGCGCCGTAGCACACTAGCGCCGGGAGTACGGCCGGATCCCGGGTCGAGAGGGCTCGGTGCCGGCGCAGTGGAGGGCTGAGATGTCCGCGAGCTGGGTCCGGGCGGCCGTAGGTCTTGTCCTGTTCTTCGTTGTGCTTGTCATCGGGGTAAACCTGACCGGCACGCTCGACGCGGGGGCGGACCTGAAGGACGCCGCGAACAAGGTCGTCGCGATCGTCACCGTCGCACTACTCATCGCGTTCATCGGGTACGGCGCGACGGAATACGCCCAGACGAGACGATTCGATTCGATCACGTCGCAGTTCGATACGCGGACGATCGTCCTGATTCCGATTGCGATCGCGATCAACATCATCCTCGGCCAGACCGTCGCGGCCGCGCTGAAGGTGCCGGTCTACCTGGACTCGATCGGGACCATCCTCGTCGGCGTCCTCGCCGGGCCGCTCGCGGGAGCACTGACCGGTGGCCTTGCCAACCTGATCTGGACCTACGTTCTTCCGGCGCCGTTCCACTCGGACTACGCGGCGCCGTTCTTCATCGTCGCCGTCGAGATCGGGCTCCTGGCCGGGGTTTTCGGCCGGCTCGGCTTCTTCCGGAGCCGCCCGAACACGCCACTCGATCGCCTGGCGATCGGCGCGATCGTGGTGATCGCAGTCGTCGCTGTGATCGGGGTCTACGGCTTCCTGCCGTTCTACACCAACAGCGACCTGAACATTCTGGAACTGGTGTTCTTCGCTCCGCCGCCCGCCGGGGCGCCCGGACCGGACGCGGTCTTCGTGATCCTCGGCTGGCTCGTGGCGTTGCTCCTCATCGGGGCTGTGCTGGGCCTGCTCGCGCTGCTCTTCGTCCGGCGCGACCTGGGAGCGGCCTACGTGTTCGTGGCCGGGCTCATCTGCGGGATCATCTCGGCGATCATCTCGGCCCCGATTGCGACAATCTTCTCCGGCGGGGTCACCGGATCCGGAACCGACCTCCTTGTCGCCACGTTCCAGCAGGCCGGCGACGATCTCAGCTCGGCCGTCCTCAAGCAGGGCCTGCTATCGGATCCGATCGACAAGACCATCACCTTCTTCGTCGTATTCGCCCTGCTCGGCGCACTGAGCCGTCGCTTCGTCGCCCGCTTCCCTCAGGGTGAGGAGGCGGTCGGGCTGGAGGCCGCATAGCGACGATCGGTGCGGACGACGCCGCGTTCCTCGCGGGCCTGGCGCCCCCCGCACCGACCGCCTACCACCGCCTCAACCCACTCACCAAGGCCGTCGCGGCGACGGTCGAGTCGCTCGGGGCGTTCGCGCTGGGCGGCTTTCTCGGGCCGCTCGCGATCATCGGTCTCGCGATCCTGCCCTCTGCTGCGGTTGCGGGCGTCGCCGGCCGCCTCATCCGGATCTCGTTCCTGCTGACGCTGCCGATCGCGATCTCGGTCGTCCTCGTCAGCGTCTTCACCCGGGCCGGCCAGACGATTCTCTTCTCGATCGGGCCGTTCGACGCGACGGCAGAGGGCGTCACTTTCGCCGGCCAGACGCTCGTTCGGCTGTTCGCGATCTCGACATCGATCGGCCTGTTCGGCCTGACGACCGATCCGCGGGCGTTCGTCCTCGATCTCGAGCGGCGCGGGCTCTCGCCGCGGCTCGCGTTCGTCGCCCTCGCGACACTCGAGGCGGTCCCGGCAATGGTCGAGCGGGCGGGGGTCATCCAGGCCGCCCAGCGGGCGCGCGGCCTCGATACGGAGGGCAGCGTTCGGGCGCGGCTCCGCGGCGTGATGCCGCTCGTCGGGCCGGTCGTACTCTCCTCGCTCACCGAGGTCGAGGAGCGCAGCCTGGCCCTCGAGGTCCGGGCCTTCGGGCGACCGGGCCGACGGCACCTGCTCTGGCAGATCCCGGACAGTCGGGCGCAGCTCTTCGTCCGGATCCTGGCGATCGCGGCCCTCGTCATCGCCGTCGGGCTTCGGCTCACCGGCAGGCTCGACGGGCTGCCCTGATGCTCGAGCTGCGAGGCGTCTCCTACCGCTACCCCGGATACGCGAGGGAGGTCCTCGTCGGCGTCGACCTATCGATCGCCGATGGCGAGATCGTCGGACTCGTCGGGCCCAACGACGCGGGCAAGTCGACCCTCTGCCTCGTCGCGTCCGGCCTCGCACCGGCGTCGATCGGCGGCAAGCTGACCGGCACGCTGACCATCGATGGCGAGTCGATGGCCGGCCGCAAGACGCACGAGCTCGCGGAGCGGGTCGTCCTGGGCTTCCAGAATCCGAACACCCAGCGGTCGGGAATCGCAGCGACGGTCTTCGAGGAGATCGCGCTCGGCCCGATGAACCTGGGCCTGGAGGTGGCGGAAACAGTCGAGCGGACGCGCGAGGCGATCGCGCTGCTGGGCCTCGAGTCGATCATCGAGCGCAACCCGTCTCGGCTGTCGGGCGGCCAGGCCCAGCTCGTCGGGATCGCTTCGCTCCTGGCGATGCGACCGGGCCACGTGATCCTCGACGAGCCGACGGCACAGCTTGATCCGGCCGGCACGCGGTTGGTCGGCGATGCCCTCCGAAGCCTGGCCGAGCGAGGCACGTCATTGCTTCTGGCCGAGCACAAGACCGATCTCCTCGACGGGCTCTGCTCGAGGGTCGTCGCCATCGACAGCGGGGCGATCGTCGTCAACGGGCCGGCAGACGATGTCCTCGCCGATCCGCGGCTCACCGAGCTCGGGGTCGAGCCGCCGTCGCGGGTCCGGCTGGCTCGTGCGATCCAGGCCGCCGGAGGCGACCCGCGCAGAATCACGGCGGCCCTGGGATGATCGATGTCAGGGACGTCGTCCACGTGTATCCCGACGGCACGCGGGCGGTCGACGGTGTGACCCTGTCGATCGGCGCCGGCGAGTCGGTCGCGATCATCGGCCAGAACGGGTCGGGGAAGACAACGCTGGTCCGCCACTTCAACGGTCTTCTCCGGGCGACCGAGGGCGAGGTCTTCGTCGACGGCGCGGACGTGCGTGGTCGCCGCGTGGCGCATCTCGCCGCGATCGTCGGCCTCGCCTTCCAGGATCCCGATCGCCAGATCTTCGCCGGCCGCGTCCGCGCCGAGGTGGAGTTCGGGCCGCGGAATCTCGGCACACGAGGAGCCGAGCTGGCCGAGGCCGTCGATGCGGCACTCGAGGCGACCGGCCTGGCCGGCGACGCGGCCGCCAACCCGTACGATCTCGGCTATTCGCGCCGGAAGCTCCTCGCGCTTGCCTCGATTCTCGCGATGCGGACCCCGGTCGTCGTCCTCGACGAGCCGACGACCGGGCAGGACGCCCGCGGCGTCGCCCGCGTCCAGGCCATCGTCAGGAAGCTGTCCGCGACGGGCCGGACCGTCGTCGGGATCAGCCACGACATGCGGTTCGCGGCCGAGACCTTCGATCGGGTCGTCGTCATGCGGGCAGGCGAGGTCGTCCTCGACGGCGGCCCCGAGGTCGTCTTCGACGAGGCATCCTGGCCGGCGCTGTCGTCGACGTTCCTCGAGCCGCCGCTCGCCGCGCGGGTCGGTGCCCGGCTCGGCCTCGGGGCGACGCCGACGGAGGATGGCCTCGTTGCCGCCCTGGTAGCCGGTAGCGGCGGCC
>JBBSCI010000146.1:0-7934 GCA_038250445.1 Candidatus Limnocylindrales bacterium
AACGTCCGAGTCGGCGGTATATCGAAGTCCCCCCAAGGGCTTCGATCACCAAGCGTTTCCCCCCCCCGGCAGGCCCCCAGCCTGCCCTCCGGGTCGCTCGATCCCCTCACGGGACGACCCGATGCGGGCATGATGGTCGGCCGGGCGGCGGCCGGTGAGCGTCAGAGCGACACGATCGATGTCGGCAGGTTGACACGGTTCGCACGACCTCCGGCCGACGCATGCGGAACCGTCGCTGCCCTGTCGCTACACTGACCGTCGTGCCGACCGCCGTGATCGCGTTCGACTTCGATCCGTTCCTCCATGTCGGCGACGGCGTCGTCCGCTGGGAGACGCTCGGGGTTGCCGGGGCGATCTTCGTCGCTCTCGTCCTGGCCGGAATCGGCGCTCGGACGATGGAGCTGCGCCTCGACGATCTCCTGTTTGTCGTTCTCGGGATCGTCCCGGGAGCGGTCATCGGTGGCCGCCTCGGCTACGTCCTCCTGTACCCCGCCTACTTCGCGGATCACCCCGGCGCGATCCTCGATCCCGGTGTTGGCAGCCTCGAGCTCGGGCTGGCCGTGGCAGGCGGCGCATTGACGGGCGGGGTCGTCGCGATCCTGCTCGACGGGTCGGTCGGCCGCTGGTTCCACATCGCGACGCTGCCGGTTCTCGTCGCGCTGGGAGCGGGCAAGCTGGCGACCGCGCTCGGCGGCCGGGGCCAGGGCCTGCCCTCGGACGCTACCTGGGCGACGGCCTACATCGGGCCCGGGCCGTGGGGCTCGCTGGCCCCCGAGGTGCCATCTGTTCCGTCACAGGCCCTCGAGGGCCTCGCGACGCTCGCCGTGCTGCTCCTCGTGATGGGCGTGCTGACCGTTCCGGGACTCAGGCGGCCCGATGGCCGAGCATTCCTCGTGGGCGTCGGCCTGTGGGCGCTCGTCCGGATGATCGTCGCCACGACCTGGCGGGATCCGGCCGTCGTCGGGCCGATTCGTGCAGAGCAGCTGATCGACCAGGCGATCATCGGCGGTTGTCTGGCGGGGGTGATCATCCTCATCCGGAGGGAGCGGTCGGCCTCGGAAGTGGCGACGACGGGGTAATCTGTGAGTCTTCCTCTCCGCCCCGACGCGGTCCGCAGGTCCTGAACGAACGAGATGCGAGGTCAGCAATGACACAGGTGGCAGAGCCGGGCGCGAACCGGACGGACGCGGCACCCGCCACGGAGCGAGTTCAGCACTGGGTTGGCGGCAAGCGGGTGGCCGGCACGTCGGGCCGCAGCGGCCCGGTCTACGATCCCGCGACCGGACGCCTGGCGCGCGAAGTCGATTTCGCCTCAACGGAAGAGGTCGACGCGGCCGTTCGCGCCGCCGCCGAGGCATTCCCGGCCTGGCGGGCCACCTCGCTCTCGAAGCGGACCGAGGTGATGTTCCGGATCCGCAATCTCGTCGATCAGCACCGGGCGGACATCGCTGCCCTCCTGACCTCGGAGCACGGCAAGGTGACCTCCGATGCCCTCGGTGAGGTCGCCCGCGGCCTCGAGAACCTCGAGTTCGCGACTGGTATCCCGCACCTCCTCAAGGGTGGCTTCAGCGAGCAGGTCTCGAGCGGCGTCGACGTCTACCAGATCCGCCAGCCACTCGGCGTCGTCGCCGGCATCACCCCGTTCAACTTCCCTGCGATGGTCCCGATGTGGATGTTCGGAAACGCCATCGCCTGCGGCAACACGTTCGTGCTCAAGCCCTCGGAGAAGGACCCGTCCGCGTCGGTCTTCATCGGCGAGCTGCTCAAGGAAGCCGGCGTCCCAGACGGCGTCTTCAACGTCGTGCACGGCGACAAGGTCGCGGTCGATGCGATCCTCGCCCACCTCTCGGTCCGGGCCGTCTCGTTCGTCGGGTCGACGCCGATCGCCCGCAACATCTACGAGACAGGAACCCGCAACGGGAAGCGCGTCCAGGCGCTCGGCGGAGCGAAGAACCACATGGTCGTCCTGCCCGATGCCGACATCGAGATGGCGGCCGACGCCGCCGTCTCGGCGGCCTACGGCAGCGCCGGCGAGCGCTGCATGTCGATCAGCGTCGTCGTCGCGGTCGGCAACTCGGCGGACCCGCTCGTCGACGCCATAAAGACTCGCCTGCCGAAGATCAAGGTCGGGCCGGGCTCCGACGCGTCGTCGGAGATGGGGCCGCTAGTGACGCGCGAGCACCGCGACAAGGTCGCGTCGTATCTCGAGAAGGGCAAGGAACAGGGCGCCGATGTCGTCGCCGACGGGCGCGACCACCCGCTCGCCAAGGGGGATGGCTTCTTCCTCGGCGTGTCGCTGATCGATAAGGTGACGCCGGAGATGGACTCGTACCGGAACGAGATCTTCGGGCCGGTCCTCGAGGTCGTCCGCGTCGAGACCTATGCCGATGCCGTTCGACTGGTCAACGACAACCCATACGGCAACGGCACCGCGATCTTCACCCGCGACGGCGGAGCAGCGCGCCAGTTCCAGTTCGAGGTCGAGGCCGGCATGGTCGGGATCAATGTCCCGATCCCGGTGCCGGTTGCGTACTACAGCTTCGGCGGCTGGAAGAGCTCGCTCTTCGGCGACGTCCACATGTATGGGCCGGACGGCATCCAGTTCTACACCAGGGCCAAGGTCGTGACCTCGCGCTGGCCCGATCCGGGCACGTCGAAGGTGGATCTCGGCTTCCCCCGGACGAGGTAGCGGCAATGGCAGGCGACGCGGACGTCTTCGACCGGATCAACGCCCTCTCGCACGAGGAGGAGGGGCTCTACGCGCGGGCGGCCGACGGCAGCGGCCTTGACGCCGACGAGCGCGAGCGCCTCGACGAGATCAAGGTCCAGCTCGATCAGGCGTACGACCTCCTCCACCAGCGCCAGGGTCGACGGGACGCCGGTGGCGACCCATCCGAGGCCCAGCCCCGTGCGGCGAACGTCGTCGAGGGCTACGAGCAGTAGGCTCGCCCCAGGAATCGCAATGGAGTTGATTCGCCTCTGACGTCATCGCGCGCGCCGCGAAGTCGATCGTCGGATGACGCTGTTGCCCGTCGCGTCCGCGGACGATGGACCGCCCGCGTAGCACGAGGCGGACTGTCGTGGGCCTGCTCAGCTGGATCCTTCTGGGCCTGATCGCCGGGGTCATCGCTGACTTCCTGATGAGGGGCGGATTCGGGCTCATTGGCTCGATCGTTCTCGGGATCGTCGGCGCGGTCGTTGGGGGCTATCTCGCGTCGCTGGCCGGGGTCGGCGATGTCACGGGCCTGAACATCGGGAGCGTCGTCATCTCGGTGATCGGTGCCTGTATCGTCTTGTTCGTGGTTCGGGCGCTCCGCGGCAGTACTCGGCGGACCGTCTGACACTTCTAGGCGGAATTGGGAGGAATCAAGCTCTGGACTCTGGTCGTCGTATTGGTGGTTCTGTGGCTGCTCGGCTTCGTCCTGAACATCGCGGGTGGGCTGATCCACTTGTTGCTGGTGGCCGCGCTGATCGTCCTCGCCTACAACTTCCTGAGCGGTCGCCGAACCGTCTGACCGCGGCCGATCCGGCCGGCACCGACGCGATCGGCTCCGGCACGTTAATCGTTCGGGCGACCGCCACCAGCGAGGACCGCCCCGTCGCCGACTGAGCACGTCGGGCGGCGCGGGCCGGCGCGGGGCGGCTAGGCCATCCGGGCGAAGTCGGCGGTCGTGCGCTTGACAAACCGCCCGTGGCCCTTGCGTCCGGTGAATTCGCCGTTCCTGACGATCACCGTGCCGCGCGAGAGGACGACGTCGGAGCGGCCCTGGACCTCGCGGCCCTCGTAACAGGAGTAGTCGACGTTCATGTGATGCGTCTTGGCGCTGATCGTGTGCTTGGCGTTGGGGTCGTAGACGACGAGATCGGCATCGGATCCGACGGCAACCAGGCCCTTCCGCGGATGCATCCCGAAGAGCCGGGCCGGCGCCGTCGAGATGATCTCGACCCACCGTTCTCGGCTGATCCGTCCGGCGACGACGCCGCCGTCGTGGAGCAGGTCCACGCGGTCCTCGACGCCCGGCAGGCCGTTCGGGACCTTCCGAAAGTCGCCCTTGCCGAGTTCCTTCTGGCCGTGGAAGTCGAACGGACAATGGTCGGTCGCCACGAGTTGGAGGTCGTCCTTGACGAGGCCAGTCCAGAGCTCGTCCCAGTGATCCTTCGGGCGGAGTGGGGGAGAGCAGACGTACTTCGCCCCCTCGAAGCCGTTGCCCATGTCGTCAAGGCTGAGGAACAAGTACTGCGGGCATGTCTCGGCAAAGGCCTTCGTGCCGCGATCCCGGGCGTCGCGGACCGCGTTCAGCGCGTCCCTGGCCGACAGGTGGACGATGTAGACGGGGACGTGCGCTGCCTCGGCCAGGCGGATGACCCGGTTCGTCGCTTCGCCCTCGAAGATCGGGTACCTGGCGACACCGTGGTAGTAGGGATCGGTGTGGCCCGCGGCGACCTCATCCGCGGCGACCACGTCGATCGCCATCCCATTCTCGGCGTGCATCATGATCAGCCCGCCGTTTCCGGCGGTCCGCTGCATCGCCCGGAAGATCGCCCCGTCGTCGCTGTACAAGACGCCGGGGTAGGCCGTGAACAGCTTGAAGTCCGGCACGCCCTCCTCGACGAGCGCGTCCATCTCCTTGAGCGTGTCGTCATTCACGTCGCTCATGATCATGTGGAACCCGTAATCGGCAACCGCATTGCCCTCGGCCTTCGCGTGCCACGCGTCGAGGCCGTCGCGGAGTGACGCCCCGCGCGACTGGACGGCGAAGTCGACGATCGTGGTCGTCCCGCCGAATGCCGCCGCTCGGGTCCCCGTCTCGAACGTGTCCTTGGCGAAGGTGCCCCCGAACGGCAGCTCCATGTGGGTGTGGACATCGATCGCGCCTGGGATGACGTACTTGCCTGACGCATTGATCGTTTCGTCGGCCATCGTGCCGCGACCGGCGAGGCCGGCCCCGATGGCGGCGATCGTCTCGCCGTCGATGAAGACGTCGGCCGCTGTTGATCCGTCGGCGCTGACGACCGTGCCGTTGGTGATGAGCGTTCGCATCATTCCTCCTCGCGATCGTCAGGCGTCGGCTGGCCCGGTGCCGGCGTCCTCGTGGTACCACGGCGCGTACGACAGGCCGACGAGGAGGCCTTCGGGCCCCAGCAGGCGGGCGACGGTCTGGCCCCACGGCTCCACTTTTGGTCCGTGCAGCAGGCGATGCCCGCGCTCTTCGAGTTCCGCGGCGGCCGCCGCGACGTCCTCGACCTCGAACTCGATCGATGCCTGCGGGATCGGCACGTCGGCCGGCCATTCCGGCGTCCCGAAGCACGCCTCTGCCATTTCCGCGAGCGGCCACAGGCCGAAGTGCTTGACGCCGTCGAGCTCGGACGTGGCGGGATAGTCATCGTCCGACAGCGGGAGGCCGAGTCCGTCGACATAGAGTGACCGCGCGGCCGCGAGGTCGGGGACGATCGGCGCGACGCCGGCCACGAACAGCACTTTCATCGGGCCCTCTCCTGTGCGTGCTCTGGGTCCGAGAATAGCGAATGACGGGCGATGTCGCGGCGGCTCAGAGTCCGATGACAGGTCGCGAGCCGAAGACCACGGCGAGGGTCAGGATCGCGACCGCAAGGATCGCCAGGTCGACGACCGCCTTCAGGCGTCGCTGTCGAGGGGCGGCCTTCTCATCCAACCATGCATCGTGGCTTCGGCGAAACCACAGGCGATTCGCGTTGGGCAAGGGACTCCTTCGCGGGTGATGCGTCTACGCACCAGTGTCCTCCCGGACCGGGTCCCGTTGTCCAGCAGGGAATGGTCCGGTCCGGTAAGGGGACGTCCGTCCTGTCCCTCCGGGCCATCAGCTTCTGAGCGTCGGGATGATCTCTCGGCCGTAGACCTCGAGGATCTGCTCCTCGTCGCCGTTCATCAGGTAAAGATTGAACTGGTCGACGCCGGCATCGGCGAGCTCGTGGAGCTTGGCGATGTGATCGGCAGCGGAACCCAGGACGCAGAACCGATCGGTGACTTCGTCGCCGACGAACCCGGCATTCGTCGAGCCGACCTCGGCGTGGTGGAGATAGTCGTACCCCTCTCGGTCCCGGACGTAACCGGTCAATGCCTCCGGGAGCTGCTCGCGCGGGTACTTGTTGACGAGATCGACGACATGGTTGGAGACGAGGGCGGGGAACCAGCGCGTCCGGTCGCGACAGGAGTCGAGATCACCGACGTGGGCCGGCGCGGCGGCCTGGATCCTGACCGATCCTGCCGGACGTCCGGCCGCGGCCTCGGCCTCGCGGACCTGGCTGACGAACCAGCGGATGAGATCCGGGTCCGCCAATTGGAGGATGACGCCGTCGGCGATGCGCCCGGTCATTGCCAGGGCCATCGGTCCGTAGCCGGCGACCCAGACCGGCAATTTCCACTTGCCGCTCCACGGCAGTTCGAGCTCCGCCCCTTCGTACTCGACGGATCGGCCTTCGACGAGCCCCCTGATCGCGACGATCGCCTCCTCGAGCGTGGCCATCGTCGTCGGTGGCTTGCCGAGGACCCGCCGTGCGGAGTCGCCACGGCCGATGCCGAGGTCCATTCGTCCGCCCGACAGCTCGTCGAGGACCGCCAGCGACGACGCAGTCACCGATGGTTCGCGCGTCGCGGGGTTCGTGACGCAGGTCCCGAGTCGCAGCCGCTCCGTTGCCTGGGCCATGAGCGTCAGGAGGACGTACGGCTCGCGCCAGAGGACGTGCGAGTCGAAGATCCAGCCGTATTCGAAGCCGGCCGCCTCGGCCTGTCGCGTGAGCGCGACGGTGCGCTCGATCGAGTTCTCGGGTTTGAGGGTGAATCCGAACTGCATCGCCGCGGTGTTCCTCTCACACGACGGCGGCTCGACCGTCCTCCTCCAGACGGTCGAGCCGCGCCGTCAGACTAATATCAGTCCTATGCCCGAAAGGTTCACTGATTCGTCAACTTCCGGTGAGCCAGGCGTCGAACGCGTAGATGTCCTCGATCACCACCCAGATCTCGATGATCTCCACGTCGTCGACGTGGTAGATCCGGCTCGCGTGCCATTCATGCGTCCGTCCGCCTCGCTCCGCGGCGATCGTCGTCAACTCGACCACGTGGGCCTCCGAAGCGACGACGTCGTGATTGGCCATGCGCGGCGGCCCGTCGAGCAGCCCGCGGAAGGTCGCGAACAACTCGAGCACTTCCGAGCGACCGAAGTACGTCCGGGCGACCGAACTTCGACCGGGAAAGTGGTAGACGACGTCGTCGCTGACCAGTTCGCCGATCGCGGTGAGGTCGGCTCGTGCGAGGGCGTCGATCATCCGGCGGACGATCGCCTCCTTGGCGGCCGCCATCTCAAGGCTGGCCCGGCTGCGAAGTTCTACCGACGCCATTTGCCTAAGGCCGAACCAGGTCGTCGTATGCGTCTGGGCGACGGTCGCGGTAGAACTGCCACGTCTGGCGGACCTCGGTGATCTTGTCGAGGTCCATGTCGCGGACGATCAGCTCCTCGTCGTGGGCCGACCCGAGCTCGCCGATGAACTGGCCGCGTGGGTCGACGAAGTAGCTCTGGCCGTAGAAGTCGTCGTCGCCGATGTCCTTCTCGATGCCGACCCGGTTGATGGTCCCGACGAAGTAGCCGTTGGCGACAGCATGGGAGACCTGTTCGATCCGCCAGAGGTACTCCGACAGGCCCCGCGACGTGGCCGACGGGATCATCACGATCTCCGCCCCGTTGAGCCCGAGCGCCCGGGCGCCCTCCGGGAAGTGCCGGTCATAGCAGATGTAGACCCCGACCTTGCCAACGGCGGTCTCGAAGACCGGATAGCCGAGGTTGCCCGGCCGGAAGTAGAACTTCTCCCAGAAGCCCTTCACGTGCGGGATGTGCGTCTTGCGGTACTTGCCCAGGTACTTGCCGTCGGCATCGATGACCGCCGCGGTGTTGTAGTAGATC
>JBBSCI010000147.1:0-7846 GCA_038250445.1 Candidatus Limnocylindrales bacterium
CATGACTTCTGGGTCGTGAAGACTCCGACCCGATAGAGGCTGACGCCTCCATTCCAGGCGGGGAGCCGGGTATCGGCGGCGGCGACCGCGCCTGGCGAACCAAGCAGACCAGCCGCCAGGCCCAGCGAGACGATGAGGGCAAGGAGCGGGCCGGAGCGCGAGATCAGGCGGGCCACCCGACCATCCTGCCCCGATTCGCCGGATTTGGCCAATGGCGAGTCAGCCGCGCTCCCGTCGGACGGGAAGCTTGCGGCCTCGAATCGTCGCTCCGCGAAGCGCGTGAGCAATCGCTTCAGCGACGGGCGCGCGGACGTCGACGAGCGCGAAATCGTCTGAGATCTGGATCGCCCCCACCACCGATCCGGGCACGCCGGCCTCGTTGGTGATCGCACCCACGAGGTCGCCCGGACGGATCCCGGCGCGCCGGCCGCCGCCGACGAACAGCTGGACCCAGTCCCCGCCCGGGACCGACAAATCATCCTGGCGACTCGCCAAGCGGGGCGAGCGGACCGGGCGTCCGCCGCCCGGGCGAGGGCCGACGGGCCCGCGCGGTGGTGGACCCTGTCGACGGGCGACCGGTCCGCCGACCCGCCGCGGCGGAGGCCCGCTCTGTTGCAGGGTGGCCGGCGCGAGCTCGACTTCGTCCTCCTCCTTGGCTCCGGCCCCCTCGATCAGGCTGACTGCGGCAAGCGCGATGTCGACCACGTCGAATTCCTCCGACAGCGGTTCGACAACGCCCCTGAAACGATCGTGACCGCCCGCCACGAGTGCTTCCCGGAGGTTGCCGCGAAGGATCTCGACGCGCCGTTCGCGGAGATCGGCCACCGTCGGTAGCCGGGCGATCTGGAGGCGCGTGTGGGTCGCCGTCTCGATGTTGCGGAGCAGCCGATGCTCGCGCGGCTCGACGAGGGTGATCGCCACGCCCTCCCGCCCCGCCCGGCCGGTCCGCCCGATCCGATGGACGTACGCATCGGGGTTCGACGGCACGTCGTAGTTCACGACGTGGGAGACGTGCTCGATATCGAGGCCGCGGGCCGCCACGTCGGTGGCGACCAGGACGTCGAGGCTGCCGTCCCGGAACCGCCCCATCATCCGGTCGCGCTGCTCCTGGGTCAGCCCGCCGTGGAGCGCGCCGGCATCGTGACCGCGGTTGCTCAGCGCCTCCGCGAGGTCGTCGACCTCGCCGCGGGTCCGGGCAAAGACGAGCGTCGACGCCGGGTCCTCGACGTCGAGGATCCGGCACAGGGCGGCGAGCTTGTCGCCGCGTCGGACCACGTAGGCGGTCTGGCGGACCCGCGCCACCCCGTCGCCGGTCGCCTTCTCAGCGTGGACCGTGATCCGGGCCGGATCGCGGAGATGGCGCTTGGCGATGCGGGTGATCGTCGCCGAGATCGTGGCCGAGAAGAGCGCCGTCTGCCGCTCGGACGGTGTCGCCGAGAGGATCGCCTCGAGGTCCTCGGCGAAGCCCATGTCGAGCATCTCGTCGGCCTCGTCGAGCACGACGACCTGGACCTCGTCGAGACGAAGGCTGCCGCGCCTGAGGTGATCGACGGCACGGCCGGGGGTCGCGACGACGATGTCGACGCCCCGGCGCAGGCCGCGGAGCTGCTGGCCGATCGGCTGGCCGCCGTACACGGGCAGCACTCGCGCGCCGAGCTCCTTCCCGTAGCGATGAAGGGCCTCGGCGACCTGCATCGCCAGCTCGCGGGTCGGGACGACGACCAGCGCGGAGACGATCCCGGATCCGGTCCGCCCGATCTCGATCCGCTGGAGCGTCGGCAGCGCGAAGGCGGCGGTCTTACCGGTCCCGGTCGGAGCTTCCGCGAGGAGGTCGCGCCCCGCGAGCAACAGCGGGATGGCCTCGCGCTGGATCGGCGTCGGTTCTTCGTAGCCCAGCTGAGCCAGCGTGTCGAGGAGGCGCGCGTCGAGACCGATCGTCGAGAAGCCGTCGGACCCGGACGGTTCGTTCGAGGTCGCCGGAGGTCGCGACCCGTCGGTCACGGGCGGAGCCCGACGCTCTCGAGCTCGGCCCGAGCCAGCCGATCGTAGCGGCCCGCGGCGAAGTCCCCGATCGGGTTGGGGGTGTGCTCGAGGAGCTCGCCATAGGTGAGCCGATGGAGCGCCCGCGACGCGAGGAGGCGCTGGACGACCACGTCGGGCGTGTCTCGGGCGGAGCTGCGGATCGCGCGATGAGAAGTCCGAAGTTCGAACAGGCGGTGGGCTCGCCATGGGAGGTACCGGCTGAGCCAGGGAACGAGTGTCACGCCCAGGACCAGGATGCCGAGAAGGGCGGCGATGATCAGCAGCAGCTGCTCGAGTTGATCGCCGACGTAGACGAACGGCTCGCCCGCCGTCCCGAACGCCGACACGGTCAGACCGCGAACCTGCTCGCCGACCAGCGGCAGGCCGCTGAGGGCGTTGCCCACATCAGTGCCGGCGGCCTGGATGTTCGTGCCGCCCTGGCCAATCGCTCTACCGACCCCGGCGTATCCCGCCAGCCAGTTGTAGAGCCGGAACGCAACCACCACCCAGAGGCTGACCCAAGCCCAGGTGGCGACGTCGGCCACTATCTCGCGCATACGAGCGGACGGGACCTCGCTCCAGAACTTCATCGCGGTGAGCCTCCAGCAGGTCCTGGCGAGCCCGTTCACCGCGGGCGGCCCTGGGACTGGCGCCAGTGTGGGCTGGCGCGGCTGCTGGGCGCAATGAAGCCCCTCGCCATCTGGTTCGTTCCCCGGCGGCGAGGGGCTTACACACTAGATGAGGACACCATCTCCCCGAGAGGGAAGGGGCACTGGGTCGACTCATCCGGTCTGCCTGGGACAGGATCGTGGCGGGGGAAGTTGCCCGTGAGGATGAAATCACGCGCTTGACCTGAGGACATCTGCGAGTTGTCAGCGTGCCTCGCAAAGCCGATTCATGCCGGACAAAAGGACGAACGACCCGGCACCTGGGCCGAGTCGTTCGTCGGCGGTCCAAGGCGGGGATCAGCCCGACCGGCTGCGGCGGCCCCAGAAGTCGCTCCAGCCGACTGAGGGGAGGAGGAGATCCCGCACACCCCCGCTCGTCACGCGCGACGTTACGCTTGGCCGAAATTGCGTACGAGGATGGAAACTCGTACGGATCGCGCGATGGCAGCGGGACTCCGGAACGCTCGTCCAGCGACAGCGGCGGCCTAGAATGCCGCATGGCGCCGAAGAAGCCTGAGCACGAATCCCAGCTGGTCGTCATCGGCTCGTCAGCGGGCGGGATCGAAGCGCTGTCCCGTGTCGTGGCCAGCCTGCCCGCGGACTTCCCCGCCCCGATCGTCATCGCCCAGCACCTCGACCCGCGCCGGCCCAGCCACCTGGGCGAGATCCTGTCGCGCCACGCGATCCTCCCGATCAAGGTCGTCGAGGAGTTGGCGGCGCTCGAGGACGGGGTGATCTTCGTCATCCCGTCGAACAAGCTCGTCGAGATCGTCGATGGCCACCTGCATCTTCGGCCCGCCAAGGCCGGCAGCGTGGCACCGTCGGTCGATCTCCTGCTGGAGACCGCCGCCGAGGCGTTCGGTCCCGGGCTCACCGCAGTGATCCTGACCGGCAGCGGCAGTGATGGATCGGCCGGAGCGTGGCACGTGAAGCAAGCGGGTGGCGCCGTCGTCATCGAGAACCCCGCAACGGCGATGTTCCCCTCGATGCCGCGGTCGATCTCGCCGTCGCTTATCGACGCGACCGCGGACCTCGACTCGATCGGCGAGGTCCTGCGGAACCTGCTCGCCGCAGGTGGCACGGCTCCCGAGGGCGCTGAGGGTCGCGACTTCGCGGCGCTCCTCAATCGGATCCGGGAACGGAGCGGCATCGACTTCAGCACCTACAAGACCGCCACGATCATCCGCCGGCTGCGAGGCCGGATGGGAGCGATGGGATATGCGTCGCTCGGCGATTATGCCAAGCACGTCGAGGCCGACGCGGAAGAGTACGCCAGACTCGTCAGCAGCCTCCTGATCAAGGTCACGGAGTTCTTCCGCGACCCGAAGGTCTTCGATTTCCTCCGCGACCAGACGCTTCCGCTCCTGATCGGTGAGGCTCGCAAGCACGGTCGGCAGCTCCGGGTGTGGTCGGCCGGCTGCTCGACCGGCGAGGAGGCCTACTCGCTGGCGATTACGCTGTCGGAGGCACTCGGCAACGAGACCGGGGCCGTCGACGTGCGCGTTTTCGCAACCGACATCGACAGCGCCGCGATCGCGTTTGCCCGGCGCGGACTCTATCCGCCCGCGGCGCTCCAGAACGTGAGCCCGATCCTCCGCACGCGCTATTTCGTGAAGTCCGACGGCGGCTACGATGTCGCGAAATCGATCCGGGCGATGATGATCTTCGGCGAGCACGACCTCGGGGCGCGGGCGCCGTTCCCGCGGATCGACCTGATCCTCTGCCGGAACGTCCTCATTTACTTCAACCAGCCGATGCAGCGCGCGGCGCTCGAGACCTTCGGGTCCTCGCTCCGCGAGGACGGACGCCTCGTCCTCGGCCCCTCCGAGACGGTAGCGGCGATGCCCACGCCGTATGTCGAGGACAACGCGCGGTTGCAGATCTATCGCCGCGTGCCGGGACCGCCGGTGCTGCCGCTCACAACGACGGTACCGATTCGATCGCATCGGGAACCCGACTTGCCGCTCGATACGGCGATCCGGGCGACACGCAGAGACCTCCAGATGGCGGCCGACTCGACCGAGGCGGCAGAGGCTCTCCTCCTCGACCTCGGGCTCGGGCTGGTCGTCGTCGACACCCGTTACTACATCAGCCGCATCAACACGGCCGCCCGGCGGATGCTCGGGATCCACGGCCTGGCGTTCGATCAGGATTTCATCCATCTCGCCGAGTCGCTCCCCTCGACTGCCGTCCGCGCCGCGATCGACGCCGCCTTCGCCGGGAAGACGAGCACATCCATGAACGAGGTCGAGGCGTCGGAGGTCTCGACCGACGGCTCGAGGTACATCGAGACGGTCGTTCGACCCTACGTCCGCAAGGCCGGGACCGTCGAGGGCGCGATCATCGAGCTGACCGATGTGAGCGTCGGCGAACGGGACCGCGCCTCGAACGAGCAGGGGGAGCGCCGGCTCGAACGTGCGACGGTCGCCAACCAGCGACTCCTGCGGGCCAACGAAGAGCTGACCGCCCTGGTCGCCCAACTCCGGCTGGCGAACCAGACGATGCTCCAGTCGAGTGAGGAGGCCCAATCGGGACGAGAAGAGGTCGAGACGATCAACGAGGAGTTCCAGGCGACGAACGAGGAGCTCGAGACGATCAACGAGGAGCTGACAGCGAGCGTCGAGGAGCTCCGCGTCGCGAACGAGGACCTCGCCGCGCGGACCGATGAGCTCCGGCTCCAGACGGTGGCGCTCGAGGAGCAGAAGCAGCACGGCGACGAAGAACACAACCGCCTCCAATCGGTCCTCGCCAGCCTCGGCGACGCCGTCGTGGCGGTCGACCACGCCGGCCGGATGCTCGCGACGAACCCGGCCTACGATCGTCTCTTCGGCGGCCCCAACGCAGAGATCCGGCCGGAGGACGTCGCCGGCCTCCCGCTCCCGAAGGCCGAATGGCCGCAGAAACGGGCTGCCAACGGCGAAGCGTTCCGGACCGAGTTCGCGGTCAGCGATGCAGACGGCACACGCCGCTGGTTTGAAGCCGTCGCTGAGCCGCTGACGAGCCAGGATCGGACCTGGGGCGGTGTCGTCGCCGTCCGCGACGTCTCCGAACGGACGATGCGGCTCAGTCTTGAGCGATTAATGGCCGCGGCCGGCCACGAGCTCAAGACGCCCACAGCCGCGATCCACAACTACCTCCAGCTCGTCGACCGGCATCTGTCGACGGGCGACGTGGACGGAGCGAGCACGTACGCCGAGCGTGGCCTGACCCAGGTCAGACGGTTGGCAACGCTCATCGAGCGCCTCCTGGATGTCAGCCGGATCCAGAGCGGCCAGCTCGAGCTGCTGCGCGAGGTGGTCGACGTGTCGTCCGTCGTGCGATCGGCGGTCGAGGTCGCCCAGGTCCTGCCGAAGGCCCCGCCGATCCGCGTCACGGTAGCGCGCGAGCCCATCCGCGTTCGGGCCGACACCGGTCGCCTGGAGCAGGTGTTCCTCAACCTGCTCGCGAATGCGATGGAGCACGCCCCCGACTCGGGGCCGATCGACGTGACCGTCAAGGTCGTCGGCGGCTTCGCCGAGATCGCGGTCCGTGACCACGGCGACGGCATCGCGGTCGAGGACATCCGAACGATGTTCGAGGCCTATACCCGGCTCGGGCAGCCGCATCGCGCGCCGGGCCTCGGCCTTGGCCTGTACGTGGCGCGCGAGATCGTGACGGCCCATGGCGGCGAGATCGAGGCCACGTCGCGCGTCGGCAAGGGCACGGTGATGAAGGTGCGGCTGCCCCTCGCCGATCGGCGCGGCCGAGGCGTGATCACGAATTCGCGAGCGAAGCGTTGATGCGCGCCCCACCCGCAAGGCGATCCGAGGCTCAGAGACTGTTCTGTCCTGCGATAGAATGGTCGGTACCATCTGCTTGGTCGCACCGGCGGGAAGCGGAGGTACACTGGAACTATCCGGCAAGATAGATTCCAAGGCGACCCGAAAAGCGCCGACTTCGTCCAACAGGCTGCGTCCCGCAGCCCGCGTCGGTGGGTCTGTTTGGAGGGGGTTGTGGATGCCGAGGCTCCTCCCATGAGCGGCGCAGCGGCGCCCAGCGCGAGGGACGGCCTCATCCGGGTCGCGATCGTCGAGGATCATCCGGCGATCGCCGACGGTCTCGCCGCGCTGATCCGGGGATCGACAGGCGTCGAGGTCGTCGGGACGGCCCGGGACGTCGGCTCGGCGAGCGCACTGATCGACCAGAAGTCACCCGATGTCGTCCTCTGCGACATCCGCCTCGCTGATGCCGGCGACGGCTTCGAACTCGTCCGGGGCTATCGCAGCGGCCCGGCGTTCATCATCCTCAGCGCCTACTGGTATCCGAGCTACCACGTCAGGGCGGTCGAGCTTGGCGCAAAGGGCTACCTGTCAAAGATGGCCACAGTCGATCAGATCCTCCGCGCCATCGAGACCGTCGCGGCCGGTGGCACCGCGTTCCCGGTGGCCGCCAGGCAGGCGGCGAGCGATGCGCTGCGCGTCCCCACACCGCGCGAGCTCGAGATCCTCGCTCTCGTGGGCGAGGGCCTCGCGAATGCGGATATCGCGGAGCGGCTGTCGCTTCGGGTCAAGACCGTCGAGAGCCAGCTCCGACGGTTGTTCGATCGGTATGACGTCGCCAGCCGCACGGCGCTCGTCAGGCTGGCAGCCCGCCAGGGTTGGATCGAGGAAGACCGCTAGGGCCGCTGCATCTCAGTTCGAATAGTTCACCGGTCCGACTCGCTCCAGCACGAGGCGGAAGTCGTCGGGTTCGACTCTGACGGCGCCCCCGAACGGGTGGTCGAGGGCGAAGATCAAGTACAGCGTGATCCCGATCATCGCCGCGAGCGACGCCGTCATCCGCACCTGGGAACGATAGCTCTCGACGCCAAGGAAATAGCTGAACCCGATCGTGGGCGGTAACCTAGCCGGCATGCCGGCCGTTCGTTTCTCCATCCGTATCGGGCCGCGATCGCGTGGGATCGTCCGCCTCTGGACGGCTAACCCGGAGACCTCGTACGTGGAGCTCGACGATGGACCGAACGCGACGATCGACGTCCATTTCGGCCGGTTCCGGATCCGCACGGCGATCGACAACATCGCCTCGTGGCGAATCGAGGGGCCGTTCCGCTGGATCATGGCGATCGGCGTCCGCCGGGGCTTCCGTCACGGCGACCTCTCGTTCGCCGGCAGCGCCCA
>JBBSCI010000148.1:0-7838 GCA_038250445.1 Candidatus Limnocylindrales bacterium
CATCGCTGGCGAGGCGTCGGTAGGCAGCGAGAATCTCGTCGTCGGAGACGGACTCGATCAGGCCACCGCTCTCGTCACGGGCGGCGATCGCTTTCGACCACGATGCAGGGTTGCCGATCCGGATCGCCGTCGCGATCGTTTCCGGCTTGTCGACCGGTCGGCCCAGGACGAGCGGGGCCGCACCCGCGGCCTGGAACCCGAACATCCGCGGCCGCGTCGCGACCACCCCGTCAGCAGCGTACTCGCGGAAGCCGGCCCAGTAGGCGCTGATGTTGCCGGCGTTGCCGACCGGGATCGCGAGGATGGCCGGCGCGCGCCCGAGGTCGTCGCAGACCTCGAACGCGGCGGTCTTCTGGCCGTCGAGGCGGAACGGGTTGATCGAGTTGACGACCGTGACCGGGTGATCGTCCTGCTCTGCCAGGGCCCGGACGACGCCGAGAGCGGCGTCGAAGTTGCCGTCGACGGCGACGACGCGCGCCCCGGCGACGATCGCCTGGAGGAGCTTGCCGATCGCGATCTGTCCTCGCGGCAGCACGACGACGACCTCCAGCCCAGCGTGCGCTCCGTAGGCCGCCGCGGATGCTGAGGTGTTCCCGGTCGAGGCGCAGATGATCGCCCGGGCGCCCTCCTCGAGGGCCTTCGCGACCGCGACGACCATCCCCCGATCCTTGAACGAGCCGGTCGGGTTCTGGCCCTCGACCTTGGCGTAGAGGTTCGACAGGCCGATCCGGGCGCCGATGCGATCGAGGCGGACGAGCGGGGTGAACCCTTCGCCGAGTGTCAGCTCCGGGGTTGCAGCGGTGATCGGCAGGTAGGACCGATAGCGGGTGACGAGGCTGGGCCGGGACATCGGGGCGGTGCTGCTCAACGTCATCGCGCCAGCCGCGCGAGGCTGCCGGCGGACGGCAGGCCGGCCCAGGTGCTGCCGGCTCCGCGGGCGATCGCGACGAGGTCGCCGAGGACGGCGCTCGACGTTGCGGCACCACCTGCTCCTGGACCCGAGAACGCCACGCTTCCGAGCGGCTCCGCGTCGATCTCGATGCGGTTCGTGACGCCGCTCGTGCGGCCGAGCGGTGTGTCTCGCCCGACGAGCGTCGCCACGACCGAGGTCGCGATCCGGTCCGCGGACCGTTCGGCGGCGGCGATGAGCTTGATCACCTTGCCGTCTGTCGCCGCTGCGGCGACGTCGCGGGACGTGACTCCGGTGATTCCCGCGCTGCCGCTCCCCGGACCGTCGCCGAAGCCCTTCGTCACCACGTCCGCCGGGTCGATCCACGTGCCGAACGCGAGGCGGGCGAGGATGACGAGCTTGTTGACCGCGTCATGACCCTCGACGTCGCCGGCCGGATCGGCCTCCGCGTAGCCGGCGGCCTGCGCCGCGGCCAGCGCCTCCTCGTAGCCACAGCCCTCGTCGGTCATCGCCGTCAGGATGTAGTTCGTCGTGCCGTTGACGATCCCACGAATGGCCGTCACCCGGTTGGCCGCCAGTTCCACGGCGAGCGGCCCGAGGATCGGGATTCCGCCTCCGACAGCGGCCTCGAATCGGAGGGCCGCGCGAGTGCGCCGTGCCGCGGCCTCGAGCTCCGCTCCGTGATGGGCGACGACGTGCTTGTTCGCGGTCACGACCGATTTCCCGGCGCCGAGCGCCGCCGCGATCAGCGTGTGGGCCGGCTCGTCGCCGCCCATCAGCTCCACGATCACGTCGGTGTCGGGATCGGCGACGAGGTGGGCCGGGGCGTCGGTCAGCAGATCGGGTGGAAGGCCTCGCCGTCGCGCTGCGTCGACGTCACGGACGGCGACCCCGACGAGCTCGAGCCCCGGGGCGCCATCGGCCTGCAGCCGATCCGGCCAGTCGACGAAGGCGCGGACGACCTCCCGGCCGACGTTCCCCGCGCCGAGGATCGCGACACGCAGCGGGGCAGCGGTCATCGGCGTGTGACGGAGCGCAGGTTCGACATGCCCGTCGATGGTAGCCGAGCGAGGCAGGGCCAGAGCGTCCCGGGAATTGTCGCAGGAGGCTGGGACCGAGAGAGCGCGGCGCGCTGCCTCGGTCCCGAGCGTCGGCTGGCTCCAGATCAGCCGCTGGCGGTCGCCCCGCGAACGTTCTCCGTTTCGCCGCCGACCTCGTCCCAGATCCGCACATGCCGCGACTCGCGGATGAAGAGCCCGCCGATCACCACTGTCATAAGGGCGATCGTGATCGGGTAGATCAGCCCTGCGTAGAGGTTGCCCGTCGATGCGAGCAGTGACGCTGCGATTAGCGGCAAGAAGCCACCGAACCAGCCGTTCCCGATGTGATACGGGATCGACAGGGAGGTGTACCGAATCTTCGCTGGGAAGAACTCCACGAGGAACGCGGCGATCGGCCCGTAGACCATCGTCACGTAGATTATTTGGATCCAGACGAGGGCCATGAGCGGCAGGAGCTCCGGCTGGGCAACCGTCAGCTTGCCGTCCGCCCCGACAAATCGGCCAGTGAATTCGCCGGCTGTCGCCAGCGTGCCCTGGGGGTGGGCAAACGTGGTCATCAGGTTGTAGATCGGAAAGTAGGTGATGGCGGCGATCAGGCAACCGCTGAGGATGATCGGCTTGCGCCCGATCCGATCCGACAGGCGGCCGAAAACGACGAAGAAGGGCGTCGCAAGGACGATCGCGGTGCCGACGATCAGGTACGCATCCTGGAACTTGACGCCGAGATTCGTCCCGAGGAAGAACAGGGCCTGGAACTGGCCCTGGTACCAGACGACGGCCTGGCCGGCCGTGGCGCCGAGCAGGGCCAGCACGATCAGCTTCCGGTTCGCACCGTTCCCGAACGAGTCGCGCCACGGCGACGTGGATGACTTGCCTTCTGCCTTCAGCTGCGAGAAGAGGGGCGTCTCCTGGAGTCGGAGGCGGATGTACAAGGCCATCGCGACCAGGATGATGGAGAGGATGAACGGGATCCGCCAGCCGAAGTTCGTGAAGTCTTCGGCCGACAAGGACACGCGGGTGATTCCCACCACGAGGAGGGCGAGCAGCAGCCCGAGGGTCGCGGTGGTCTGGATCCAGCTCGTGTTCTGACCGCGCTTCTCGTCGGAGCTGTGCTCGGCCACGTAGATCGCGGCGCCGCCGTACTCGCCGCCCAGGGCGAGGCCCTGGGCGAGCCGGAGAATTACCAGGATGATCGGGGCGAGGATGCCGATCTGGGCGAACGTCGGAAGGAAGCCGACGAGCGCAGTCGACACCCCCATCACGGTGATCGTGACGAGGAACGTGAACTTCCGCCCGACGATGTCGCCGATCCGTCCGAAGAATGCCGCTCCGAACGGGCGGACGGCGAACCCGACGCCGAACGTCGCCAGCGACAGGAGCAGCGCGGAGACGCTGTCCCCCTTCGGGAAGAACTGCGTCGAGAAGAACACGGCGAGCACGCCGTAGATATAGAAGTCGTACCACTCGATGATGGTGCCGGCAGCAGAGGCTCCGATCACGAATGGAAGCTTGAAGCGGTACTCAGGGGTCGCGGCGGTAGCCGCGGTCGACGTTGCCAAGGTGGGGCTCCTCCAGGAGTGCGCGCGCGGCACACAGGCCGAGTGAAACCGGTCTTGAAGGCGCGAAACGTCGTATTGGTCGCCCGGCACCCTCCCTCTCCATGACCTGCTCGGGCGCCATTGGGCGGCGCCCGAAGGCGAGCGGATGCGAAAGCCAACTTAGGCAGCGCCGTCGCCGAACGTCAATCCAGACGATCGAAGTTGCAATGCGATTGCAATACTCGCCGGCGCCGGTCGAGTGCGGGCCGTGCTCCGCTACACTCGCGAGCCATGAGCACCGCGCTTGAACCCGCCCCGGCCGCCCGGGACGCCAGCCGTCCCAAGTACCGGATCTTCAGCGGCATCCAGCCGTCCGGGATCGTCCATCTCGGCAACGACCTGGGCGCGATCCGCAACTACGTCGCGCTGCAGCGCGAATACGAGTCGATCTACTGCATCGTCGACTACCACGCGTTGACGAGCCTCCACGATCCTGACGCGCTTCGCTCGCGGACGCAGGACATGGCCGCGTCGCTGCTCGCCCTCGGGCTGGACCCGCAGCAATGCACGCTCTTCGTCCAGAGTCATCGCCCCGAGCACACCGAGCTCGCCTGGCTCCTGGCGACAGTCACGCCCGTCAGCTGGGTTGAGCGGACGCCCAGCTACAAGGAGAAGAAGCAGCAGCAGCCCCACGACGTGAATCACGCGCTGCTCACCTACCCGATCCTGCAAGCCGCCGACATCGTGATCTACAAGGCCGATCGGGTGCCCGTCGGGCGCGACCAGACAGCCCACCTCGAGCTCAGCCGGGAGATCGTGCGGGCGTTCAACAACCGCTACGGCGAGACCTTCCCCGAGCCGCAGGCCGTCTACACAGAGGCGCCTACCGTCCTTGGCACCGACGGCGTGAAGAAGATGAGCAAGTCGGTCGGCAACACGATCGAGGTGCTGGCGGAGCCCGAGGTCATCCGCAAGCAGGTCATGTCGATGGTGACCGACACGAAGCGAATCCTGCGGACTGATCCTGGCCGGCCCGAGGTCTGCAACGTCTGCCAGCTCCACCGCTTCTTCGGGCCGGACTACGAGGAGATCTGGGACGGCGAACGCACGGCCCGAACCGGCTGCGTCGACACGAAGCGCCTGCTCGCCGATCGGATCATCGCCCACTACGCGCCGGCGCGGGAGCGCTACCTCGAGCTGATCGCGCATCCGGAGCTGGTCGCCGGGATCCTCGAGGAGGGCGCCGATCGCCTCCGCCCGAAGGCCGCCGCGACGATGGACGACGTCCGTTATCGGATGGGCCTCCGCTAGGGTCCGAGGAGGCGGCGTCCGGTGAAGGGAGCGTCGATCGCCCGATTGAGCGGCAGGTGATCGGCGAGCACTACCATGACGGCAACGGGAGGGGGCACCGCCCCCTCGTCACAGCACGGCGATCGAGCCGCGTGAGGTGCACCCGACGATGACGATGGTGACCGAACGGCAGCGCCGCTGGGTGACGGCCGTTCTCGTCCTCGGGACGCTCACGCTCGCGATCGTCCTCACCAGCCTCGTCGGCTCGATCTTCTTCGCCTTCGGCGACGTCGTCCTCGTGTTCTTCCTCGCCTGGCTCCTCGCGTTCATCCTGAGTCCGCTCGTCGCGCGCCTGACGCGGCTGATCCCGTTCCTGCCGCGGGTCGGCGCCGTGGTCCTCGTCTACGCCGCCCTTGTCGGGACCATCGTCCTCGCGGTCGTCCTGATCGCGGGAGCCCTCGCCCAGTCGATCGCGGACTTCGTCGCCAGCGTGCCGACGCTTCGCCAGGACCTGCCGAACCTTCTCGCTCCATGGCAGGACCGCCTGAACGGCCTCGGGCTGGGCCAGGTCAACCTGCTCGATCAGGCGACGAGCTTCCTCGACAATATCGCCGACTACGCGGTCCAGCTCGCCGGGCCGCTGCAGCAGCTCGCAGTGGCGAGCCTGGGGGCGATGGGCAACCTCCTGATCGTCCTGATCCTCTCGCTCTACATGGTCATCGACCGTGACGCGATCCTGTCCTTCCTCTTCCGGGTCGTGCCACCCGGCTACAAGGAGGAGGCTCGGCTGCTCGAGCGAAGCGTCGCCCGCTCGTTCGGGGGGTTCCTTCGCGGCCAGGCGATTCTCGGCGTCGTCTACGCGGCCGTGGCGGCGGTCACGAGCCAGGCGCTCGGGATTCCGTACCTGGCGGTCACGACGGCCGTCGCGGGCGGTCTGATGGCGATCCCGTTCTTCGGGCCGTTCATCGCGTGGGCGCCGCCGGTCATCGTCGCCCTGCTGGCAGCCCCGAATGCGACCGTACCGGCGCTCATCCTCATGGGCATCGGCTGGCTGCTCGTGATGAACATCCTCCAGCCGCGGTTGATGCAGGAAGCGGTCGGGATCCACCCGATCGTCGTCCTGGGTTCAGTGCTGATCGGCTCGAAAACTGCGGGTGTCACCGGCGCGATCTTCGGCATCCCGATCGCCGCCGTCATCTCGGCCTTCTTCTTCCACTTCCTCGTCATCAGCCGCGAGCCCTCGCCGGTCGCGACGCGGGCCGCGAAGCGGATCGAGCAACGGGAGGGCCGACCCGTCAGGGTTCCGCGGGAGCCCGCCCCTGGGATCGACCCGGACGTAACGACGTGACCGACGAGGAAGCCGGCAAGCCGCGCCGCTGGAATCCGACCGACGCGGAGGCGGAGTCGAAAGCCAACACCCGCCGCGAGGAGCAGCCGGACATGACCCGGGAGCGGGCCCGGACCGAGCGCCGCGACGTCGACAAGGAGCGCGGCGAGCCCGTCGCCGGTGGCACGGCACGCGGTGGGCCGCGAGCCCTGCGCTCGACCGCGATGCCCCTCCACGACTGGTCGACCCGGCCGCGGATTCTCATCACGAACGACGACGGCGTCGAGTCGCGCGGCCTGCTCGCGCTCAAGCAGGCGCTCGAGCCGATCGGCGACACGACGGTTGTCGCGCCCGATACGAACCAGAGCGCGGTCGGCCACCAGAAAACCCTCATGCGACCGCTGCGCGTCCGGGAGCGGACGCTCGGCGACGGTTCACTCGCCTACTCGGTCGACGGCTCGCCGACCGACGCGGTCAGCATCGCCTTCCTCGGCTATTTCGGGCATGGCTTCGACCTGGTCGCGGCTGGGATCAACTACGGGGCGAACCTGGGCGACGACATCACCTACTCGGGCACGGTCAGCGCCGCGATGGAGGCGGTCATCAACAACTGCCCGGGCTTCGCGATCTCGCAGGAGTACTACGAGCATCCTGATTTCACCCTCGCGGCGATGGCCGCGGCGACGGTCGCGCGGAACATCCTCGAGCACGGCCTCTCGCGCGGCGAATTGGTCAACGTCAACGTCCCGGGCGTCACGCCCGAGGAATGCAAGGGCTTCGAGGTCACCCGCCTCGGCCGGCGGGTCTACCAGGACGAGCTCATCGAGAGGCTCGATCCGCGCGGCATCCCCTATTTCTGGATCGGCGGACCGCCGCCATCCGGTCTGGCGGTCGAGGGGACCGATTTCCACGCTGTCGTCAATCGCCGCATCTCGATCACGCCGATCCATCTCGACCTGACCGGCCGGCGGTTGCTCCGGCGCCTGAAGACCTGGAGCTGGGAGCTCGACGCGTCGGCGCGCCGGTCGGCTAAACCGGACGTGACGACGCCGCCGGATGATGACCGGCCGGCCGACGCCGATCGGGAAGACCGGCTTATCGAGGACGAGACGCTGGAGCGGCGCTGAGTCACGTGGGTCCATCTCGTGCGCCCAGTCAGGGCATTGAGCGCGCGATCGTCACTCTGGATCACGCGTTCGCGAGCCTGCTGCCGCTCGTCGCCTTCCTTGTTGCCGGTGCCGGCGTCCTCTTTCGGCAATCGGGAATCCCCAAGGTCCTAACGATCTGGGCGGAGGATGGCTCGATCTTCGCCACCTGCGCCTACGCGCGCCCGCTGGTCCCCGACTGCCTCCTAGAGCCGTATGCCGGGTGGATCCACGTCATCCCGCGGGCGGGCGCGGCACTGGCCGTGCTCTGGCCGCCCGCCGACCTGTCGGTCGTCATCGGCATGATCGCCGCCGCGGTCGCGGGGCTAACGGCAGCCGTTGTCGCGATCGCGGTTCGCGACGCGAGCGGATCGTGGGTCGCGGGATTGATAGCCGGCGCTTCGCTTGTCCTCGTCCGGCAGGCCGGCATCGAGGTTGGCGGGAGTCTGACGAATCTGCATTGGATCCTGATGGCGGCATCCATCGTGCTGATCGTCGCGTGGTGGGTGGGCGCGCGCGCGGGCCCCGGCAGCCTCGTCGGTCTCGCGAGCGCCGGCCTCTCGTCGC
>JBBSCI010000149.1:0-7707 GCA_038250445.1 Candidatus Limnocylindrales bacterium
GCCACCGCGGTCGATTGTCGGCCCCGCGGGGTCGCCCGCCCCCGGCCCCGGACCCCGCTGATGCCTATGGGGCCGGCGGCCGACAGCCCGGGAATGAGCGGGATTGCCCCGATCGAGGCCCAGCGGAGGATCACGGCGCCCGCGACGTTCACCGCATCAGTCGTCACGACGAGCAGCACGCTGACGATGCCCACCACGGAGAACACTCCGATTGCCACGAGGTTCATGCGACGGTCGCTGACGTCCTCGATCCGCTCCGCGAGGCCGACGGCGAGCGGAATCATCGCGGCGACCGTGAAAAGTCCCGCGACGATGACGAGTCCAGCCGAGAACGTCGCGAGCATCGGCTGGACGAGCAGCGGCGTCGCTGTGGCGGTCGCGGCGGGGATCGCGATCGTGCGGAGCGTGTCGCCGGCCCGCCCGCGACTGAGCCACCAGACGCCACCGAACATGATGGCGAGGCCCGGAAGGAGGGCGAGGCTGGCCTGGTTGATCGACCCGGAACCCGGGTAGTACACGCTGAGGAAGCAGCACGAGTCCGGTGTCCAATTGTCCAGGTCAGCCGGGCGGATGAGGTCGGCGCGGTCGATCCGCGACTGCGACAGGCGATAAAGTTCGTCGGCGGAGATGACCTCCGGCGTGACGACGCTCGGCTCGATCACGGCCGGTTTCTCCAGGTCGGGATTCGCGGGATCCGGTTCCGGGTACGTGAGCGCCGGCAGGCGGATCAAGATGTGGTCGTTCAAGCTGATCACCCGCATCCCCGGCTGCACACCGTCTCTAGCAGCCTGGCTGTACGCGGCCACCTGCGTGACGACAAGGCCGTCGTCGCTCGGAGCGACGGTGAAGCCCGGGTCGTACCCGCCGAACAGGAGCACAACAAGGCTCAGGGCGAGGCTGACGGCGGCCACAGCCCCCGCGATCCAGTCCCTTGCCTGCTTGTCCATTTGCACCGACGGTAGCAGGCCGGCAGGCGGGTCGCGGCCCGGGGAATCCCGCAACGCCGGCTGGGGATGCGACCGCTGCCCGCTGCCGCACCCGCGGCCCACGCTGGGGTCGTCCCGGCGGTTGGAGGTCCGGGCGACGAGGTGACGCGATGACGGCGGTACTCGAGACGATCGGACTCGGCAAGCGATACGGCCGGCGGCGCTGGGCGCTGCGCGACCTCAACCTGACCGTCGAGGAGGGCAGCATCACGGCGCTCGTCGGGCCAAACGGCTCGGGCAAGTCGACGCTCCTCAAGGCTTGGATCGGTTTCGAACGACCGACGACCGGCCGGCTACAGATCCGTGGCGTGGATCCGGTCCGGGACCGGGCGGCGGCGATCGCGCTCACGGGTTACGTGCCGCAGGCGCCATCGCTCTACCGCGAACTGACCGTCGACGATCACCTCATGTTCGCGGCCTGCCACCGACCCGGATTCGACCGATCCCTTGCCCGGCGCTATCTCGACGATCTCTCGATTCCACTCGATTCCCGCGCCGACGAGCTGTCTGGGGGACAGCAGGCGCAGGTCGGGCTGGCGCTCGCGCTGGGCACGCGAGCGCCGGTCCTCCTTCTCGACGAGCCCCTGGCGAGCCTCGATCCCCTCGCCCGGCGCGAGTTCCTGCACGTCCTCGTCAACGCGGTACGAGCAGCTGGATCGACCGCTCTCCTGTCGTCCCACGTCATCACCGATATCGAACAGGCCTGCGACAGCCTCATCGTCCTGGGTGGCGGGCGGTCGCTGCTCGCCGTCTCGATCCACGAGGCGATCGCCGGCCATCGCGTCGTCGGTGAGGACGAGCCGCGGCCGATAGATGTCATCGCCGTCGGGTCGTTTCCGTCGGCCACTGGAGAGCGCCTGACGCTCGTCCGAGGATCTGGCGGCGGGCGTGCGGCGACACTGGAGGAAGTGGTCATCGGCCACCTCGCGGCGGGCCGGGGGCATCGGCCGGACCGGGCCGCTGGGAAGGTGGCCGCCTGATGCGCGACTCGATCCGACTCACGGTTCGGATGCACCGCTTCGAGCTGATCGCAATCGCCGTGGCGACCGTCGTCCTCGTTCTGGCGTCGTACTACGTCGCCGGCCGCCTGGAGGCGATCGGCTACGGTCCCTGCTCGGATCTGACCGTGTCACATCCGGCGACATGCGAGGCCCTCGGCCGCGCGTTCTACGGCATCGAACAGAACGAGGTCCCCCCGCTCCTCGGCTTCCTCTCGATCCTGCCGTACGCAGCGGGGCTCTTTCTGGGCGCGCCGCTCATCGCCCGCGAGATCGAGCGAGGGACGACCCGGCTGGCGTGGTCGATCTCGCCGTCGCGCTTCCGCTGGTACCTGGCGCGGATGCTGCCGATGGTGATCGCGGTCGTTGGCCTGACGTTCGCCGCCGGGTTCGCGGCCGACCACCTCATCGCAGCACGGTCGCCCGGCGTGGACATGGCGAATTCCTTCGACGGGTACGGCACCCGCGGGGCACTCGTGGCGATCACCGCCCTCGTGATGGCGGCCGGGGCGATCGGGCTCGGGGCCGTCATCGGCCGCGTCCTGCCGACGATCATCCTCGCCCTGATACTCGGTTCACTCGGCATTGCCGCCGTCGCGAAGGTCCACGAGCGATACACGAACCAGGAAGCAGTCCTGGTCGACGAGGCCAAGGTCGGGCGCGGTGATCGCTACATCGACCAGTTCTTCCGCCTCCCGGACGGCCGGCTGGTCGGCTGGAACGAGCTTTACGAGATTGACCCCGCGGCGATGAACGACGAGACCGGCCCGAACTACCCGATCGTCGCCCTCGTCATCCCCGGCGAACGGTACCGGGCCGTCGAAGCGCGGGCGGCGATCGCCCTCGGCGGAATCGCGCTGGTGATGCTCGCCGGGACCGCGGTCATCGTCCAGCGGAGGCGCCCCGGCTGACTGGTCTGCGCAGCGCCGCCCGATCGGGTAACGGGGCGCCCGCCATAATCGGGCCGATGTCCGATCTCGCTGACGCCTCGAACGCTCCCGCCACGGGCCTCGCGGCCCGGCTCCGGCACCTGCGCCTCGCCGACCTCGAGACGCCGCCGCCCGTCGGGCTCGTCGTCGCGGTCGCGCTCTGGGCGCTCATCGTCGTGTTCGCCGAGCCGTGGGGCCGGCTGTGGGGAACCGGCCAGGACGCCCGCTGCTACTACCAGGCGACGCTCGCCGATCCGTACCTCCACTCGTCCTGGAACGACCCGATCGCGTATGTCTACTCGCCGGCGTTCCTCCAGCTCGTGTCGCCGCTCACCGCTCTCACGTGGCAGGCCTTCATGGCGGTGTGGACGGCGCTGCTCATCGGAGCGGTCCGCTTCCTGACGGGTCCGCGGCTGCTCGCCGCCGGGCTCCTTGTCCCGTTCACGCTGATGGAGATCGCCGGCGGTAACGTCTCGCTCCTGCTCGCGGTCGCGATCGTCCTCGGGTTCCGCTGGCCCGCGACCTGGGCGCTGGTCCTGCTGACCAAGATCACCCCCGGCATCGGGTTGCTCTGGTTCGCCGTCCGCGGGGAGTGGCGCTCCCTCGCCATCGCCCTCGGGGCCACCGCGGCGATCGCTGCCGTGTCCTACGTCGCGCTACCGGCCGCCTGGGCACGCTGGTTCGAGGTGATCGTCGACAACGCCGGCAAGGGCGGCACGTGGGCATCGGTCCCGATCCCGCTCCTGATCCGCCTGCCGGCGGCAATCCTCCTCGTCGTCTGGGGCGCCCGGACCGATCGTCGCTGGACGGTCCCGGTCGCCTCGATGCTGGCGTTGCCGGCGCTCTGGTACGGCGGCATCTCGATGCTGCTCGCGGTCATCCCGCTGCTCAGGGACCGGCCGGAGCGGCAGCCGGTCGCGGCCTGACCCGCAGCGCGACGACGATCGCGCCGGCGAGGAAGACCGCCGCTCCGAGCAGGAACGGGCCGTCGACGCCGGCGACGGCCGCAACCCCGGCGCCCGCTGCGGGGCCGACGATGCCCGCCGCGTAGAGCGGCAGATAGACGAGATTGAGCGTCGCCGATCGGCGTTCCGCCGGCACCTCGGTCGCCAGGAGGCTGAAGACCATCGCCCCGACCGTGCCGTTGAAGGCGGCGAAGGCGAGAATGGCCAGAGCAAGCACGTCGGTGCCCGGCGCGACCG
The DNA here is from genome assembly GCA_038250445.1 of Candidatus Limnocylindrales bacterium. GTDB lineage: Bacteria > Chloroflexota > Limnocylindria > Limnocylindrales > CSP1-4 > CF-46. The sequence continues at coordinate 4,116 of JBBSCI010000149.1, forward strand.
TCACTGCGAGGAGCGCAGCCGCGCCACCGACGAGCGATCCGATGAGCACCGGCTTGAACCCGAACCGGTCGCCGAGCATTCCTCCCACCGGTGACGTCACCGCCCCGGCCAGCGCCGCTGTGCCGATAACGAAACCGATCGCCGAGGCCAGTCCCGGACCGGTCCCGACGAGCTGCTCGACGACGACCGGCTGGTACGGGCGGCTCATCTGGTTGGCGAGGAACGCCACGCCGTAGATGGCGAAGATCCGCCGGACGGCCGGGTCGGCGAGCACGCCTCGGACTGCGCCGTAGGCAAGATCGATGACCCGGCCAACCGGTACGACCTCCGGTCGGACCTCGCGCGACCCGAACCAGACGATCGCCGCGGTCAGGACCGACAGGCCGCTCGACACCCAGAACATCCCCGAGATAGAGAACCCGAGCGTGTCGATCAGGACGCCCCCGAGCCATGGGCCCGCCGCGAACCCGATCGGCCCCGACGCCCCGAAGATCCCGATCATCGTCCCAAGCCGGTGCCGCGGGACGACGTCGCGGATGCCGGCCAGCATCACTCCGGTGTTGCCGAGCTGGAGCCCGATCAGCAGCACGCTGAGCGCGAGCTGCCACGGTTCGCGCGACAGGGCAACACAGGCGAACACGACCGCCTCGACGAGCGCGCTGCGGACGATCACCGCCTTGCGGCTGTATTTGTCGGCCCAGACGCCCCAGAGCGGCACGAATGGCGCGCCGACGACGAAGATCAGCGACCCGAAGAGGCCAACGAACGGAAGGCGATCCGCTGCGGGAACGCCCATCTCGCGGAGGTACGACGGCAGGAAGGCGAAGACCTGGCTGACGCCGAGCCCCTCGACCATCGATGTGATCCAGAAGATCACAACGATGACCCACCAATCCCGGCGCCCGGCGCCTCGATCGGCGGGCGGGCCGACGGAACCGGGCTGCAATGACATGGCCACGAAGCGTACCGACTTTGCGAGAACCGGAGCGCGTTGGTTGGACGTAGACTCGGCGAGGAGGTGCGAGGATGATCGGCCGTCTGGTGACCCGTCTCGTCGACGCCCAGGCCGGATGGGCGCGGCCGTTCGGCGAATTCAACCACCGCTGGTTGTCGGCGCTCTTTGGGCCGATCCGCCCGATCAAGGACTTCCTCAACGGGACCTGGCTCGGCCATCCCGTTCACTCAGTTCTGACGGACGTCCCGATCGGCGCGCTCACGGTTGCACTGATCCTCGACATCGTAGGTCAGCGGGTCGCCGCCGACGTGGCGCTCCTCGTCGCCGTCCTCAGCATCGTCGCCGCCGCGGTCACGGGCCTGGCGGACTACACCGACGCGAGCGGCACCGCCCGGATGCGGGCGACCGTTCACGCGGTCCTCATGACCGCGGCGCTCGTCCTGTTCGCGATCTCCCTGGTCATCCGGGCGGGCAATCCCGTCGATCGGACGGTCCCCTTCGTGCTGCTGATCGTCGGCTACCTCGTAATCTCCGTTGGCGCCGCCGTCGGCGGCGATCTGGTATACCTCATCGGTACCCAGGTCAACCGCCACGCCTGGCGGGGCGCGGGGGCGAAGTGGATCGCGCTGGATCTCGGCGGCCTGCCGGACATCCCCGAAGGCGGCCCGACGAAGGCAACAGCCGGCATCAACACCCTGATCCTCGTCCGGACCGGCGCGACGATCCTCGCCCTGCACGAACAGTGCGCGCATGCCGGCGGGCCGCTGGCCGAGGGCAAGCTCGTCAACGGTTGCATCGAATGCCCGTGGCACGGCTCGCGCTTCCGCCTCACGAACGGGCACGTCGCGCGCGGCCCCGCGCTGTACGACCAGCCAGCCTACGAGGTACGAACGGCCGAATCTGGGACAGGTTGGGAGGTGCGCCGAGCGGCGCGATGACGTACGATCTGGGTCCGAGCGCGGATCGGGCACTTAGCGCGCTTCGGTTGGGGGGAACGACTGTGAGCCATCTGTCGACCACGTTGCACGTGGGGGCATCGCCCGAGATCGTCTACGACCTGATCGCCGACCCGTCGCGGGGTCCGGAATGGCAGAAGCTCCTCGTGGAGCTGGGTGGTATCGCCGGCCGGCCGGGCGGTGTCGGATCGAGCTACACCGGCTGCTACCACGTCACCGGACGGCGGATCGAGGCGCGTTTCGTCGTCACCGCCGCCGAGCGTCCGAGGGTCTACCAGGCCTCCGGTACGGCGCGCGGCGGCTGGGCCCGCTGGACCACGTTCGTCGAACCGGCTGACGGCGGCTCGGCCATCCGGGTCTCGCTCGAGTACGAGCTCCCAGGCGAGGTCATTGGCAACCTGCTCGCGTTATTGACCGGGAGCCGCCTCCAGGACGCCTTCAGCCGGACCTATGCCGAGCTCCAGCGGGTCGCCGAGGCGGATGCTGCCCGCTCGGTGGGCCTGGCGCGGCCGACCGTCGGGAGCGCCGGATCGGCCGCATAAGGCAGGGCCCGTCGGGCGCCGGAGCCGCGTGACGACGATCTCCGTTAGCGATCCGGCGCTGATCGTCCTGATCGGGCCGGCGGGTGCCGGCAAGACGACGTTCGCGGCACGCCATTTCGACGTCGCGGAGGTCCTATCCTCCGACGCGTTCCGCGCGCTTCTCAACGGCGATGAGGCGGACCAGCGCCGGACGCGGACCGCGTTCTCGATCCTCCATCGCGAGCTCGTTCGTCGCCTCGCCGCGGGGCGATTGGTCGTCGTCGATGCCACGAATGTCGAGCCGCACGCTCGACAGGCCCTCCTTGCCCGCGCCGGGTTCGCCGGTGTCCCGGCGATCGCCATTGTCCTTGCCCTGCCGGCGGATGTCGTCCATGGCCGCAATGCCGCGAGGATGGAACGAGTCGTGCCGGTGGCGGTCGTCGAGCGCCACCTCGAGCGGCTGGTGGCCGCCGCCAGCGAGGACCACCTTCGCGGCGAGGGGTTCGCGGCGGTCCACATCCTGCGCAATGTTGCCGACGTCGACGGCGTCGTCATCGAGCGTCGCGGCCCGCCCGAGGTCTAAAGGCCTAAAGGCGTCAGGGGATGCGCGGCATGGCGGAAGGGGACGTCTAAAGGTCTGACAGTGTCCGCGGCCGACCGACGCCTCGTAAATGAAGGGTCAGCGGGCGTGAGGACTGGGTGATCGGGCGATGGCGGAGGGGTCGTGGGAGGCGAGGATGGACTCATCGAACAGCCACCCAGTCGACCGTCAGAAAGGAACGAACGATGGACCCCGAGACCCGCCGACACCTCGTCGACATCCACCTCCAGGCACTCCGCAGCGAAGCGGCCGCCGAGCGGCTCGCCCGGGGCAACCAGGATCGTTTCGGATCGCCGTACCAGGCGAAGCGAATCCCCCGGACGCTCGGCGCATGGCGCCGGCTCATCGGCGCAGCAGGCGCGTAGCCGGATCGAGATGCTTCCAGCCGGCGAGCCCACCGGATGACGACACCGAACAGCACCCACCCGCAAACCCGACGGGCCGGCACCAGGCGGCCCGTTCGCTATGTCGGGACTCGATCGGCTGCCTATGATCGGCCGCATGGCGACCCGTGTTTCGAGCCCCGTTCTCATCGGCCGCGACTCGGAGCTTCGCGCGC
>JBBSCI010000150.1:0-7695 GCA_038250445.1 Candidatus Limnocylindrales bacterium
GCCTCTACGGCCTCACGGTGGACAAGTCTGTATCGGCGCCCAGCGTGAACGCGGGCGGCGCGGTGGTCTGGACCGTCGTGATCACGAATGTCGGTCCCGACCCGATGACCCGGGGCGACACGGTCGACCTCACCGATCTGCTGCCGGCCGGCCCCAACGGGGCCCCGGGACCCGACTTCGAGGTCCTCTCGTTCGCGGTGTCAGGTGGCAGCAACGGCAACATGGCTCGCGGACCAGTCACGTGCAGCGGCGTGACGGTCGGCTCGACGATGCCGGCGACAACCACCTGCTCGCGTGCGTACGACGCGCCGGGTGCTCCGGAGGCACCATCGGGCGGCCTCCGCGGACTTGACTCGGGCGAATCGATCACGATCACCTATGAACAGGTCATCGCCAACATGGCGGCGTGCGCCACGATCACGAACACGGCCAGCGTTCAGGATCGGGCGACCACGTCCGGGACAACCGACCTCGTGGGTGTCATCGCAACACGGTCGGACAGCGCTTCGCTGACGATCGCCTGCTATGACCTGGCGATCACGAAAGTAGCGAGCCCATCGTCAGTCCGACCCGGCGGCACGATCACCTGGACGGTGACGGTCACAAACGAGGGCCCGGCCGACATGGAGGGGCCCACCGCCACCGGCCCGAATCCGCTCATCGTCACCGACGCTTTCCCGTCGACAGATGTCGGCTTGCCGAGCCTCGTGTCGGCGACCGGGCCGGCGGGATCATGCAACCTGTCGGGGAGCACGGTCACGTGCGCCTCGGGATTGGCGAACGGTGCCCAGGAGGTCCTGACCTTCAGCCAAGTCGTTGATGTCGGCGCGGCCAGCGGCACTGTCATCTCGAACACGGCCTCAGTCACGGATCCGACGACGGGTGACACCAACGACACATCCACGGATCAGGCCACCGTCGGCAGCCCGGGTCTGTCGCTCGCCAAGACCGCCGATCCGCCGACATACTCGGCTGTCGGCAACGTCATCACCTACACCTACAACGTGACGAACACCGGCGACGTCGCGCTCGCCGGTCCCGTCACCGTCAGCGATGACAGAACGACCGCAGCCTGCCCGGTGACAGCGAGCCTCGCTCCAGCGGCCAGCATCAGCTGCACTGCGACTTACACGATCACCCAGGCCGACATTGACGCCGGGACCGTCACCAACACGGCGACGGCCTCGGCCGATGGCATCACCACGACGCCCGATAGCGCCACGGTGACCGCGGCCCTCGGCCCGGCCCTCACGCTCGCCAAGAGCGCGGACACCGCGACCTATGCCGCCGCCGGCGACGTGATCGGCTACACGTTCGTCGTCACCAACAGCGGCAACACGACCCTGAGTGGGCCGTTCGTCGTCGAGGACGACAAGGCCACCGACGAGAGCTGCCCGGCAACGGCCAGCCTCGCGCCCGGCGCCAGCATCACCTGCACGGCGTCGTACACGATCACCCAGGCCGATCTGGACGCCGGCTCGCTGACGAATATTGCTTCGGCCACGAACGGCACTGTCACCTCGAACGAGGACAGCGTGACCGTCAATGCGGCATCAGGCCCCGGCCTGTCACTCGTCAAGACGGCCAGCGTGACGACGTTCGACAGTGCTGGGGACGTCATCGACTACAGCTATGTCGTCACGAACACCGGCAACGTCTCGCTCGCGGGACCGGTCGTGGTGACCGATGACAAGGCGACGGTAGCCTGTCCAGACTTGACTACCGTGGGCGATAACGACGCCAACCTCGACCCCGGCGAGAGCGTCACATGCACCGCGTCCTATACGGTCACCCGGGCCGATGTCGATGCCGGCGGTGTCACCAACAACGCGACCGCTTCGGCCGGTGGCGTGGATTCGGCCGTTGAGAGCGAGACAGTGACCATCGCGGGTGCGCCGACGCCGCGACCAACCCCGCGACCGACGATCCCGCCCACAAACACGCGGCCCGTCGTCACCGAAGGCGGTTCGCCGACTGCGGCATTGGCGCTCGTGGCTGCCTGGCTGCTGGTCTCCGCTCTCAGTGTCCTGACCTGCGCGATCGTCCTTCGGCGGCGGACAGCCCAAAGAGGTTCCCATAAGCCCTGAGCTCCCGGCCGCCTCGATCGGCGACCATAGGTAGACTCTTGCCGCCTATTGGCCGCCGGAACAGGATGGATGACGCTCGGAGTGATGCAGGACGAGTCTCAGCTCGGTCGTACCCGCCTCGGCAACGCCGCGAACAGCGACACGCCGCGGCCACGCGGTGCAGTTCGCGTCCTGATGATTGGCGACATGATCGGCAAACCCGGTCGGGTCGCCGTTGAGCAGCTCCTGCCCGAGCTCCGCGATGCGCGCCAGATCGACTTCGTAACGGCCAACGGGGAGAACGTCGCGGGCGGCATGGGCCTGACGCCCTCGACGGCCGACTCGATCCTCGCATCGGGGGTCGATGTGATCACGTCCGGAAACCACATCTGGGACAAGCGCGAGATCTATCCGTACCTGGAGTCGTCGGATCGGGTTCTCCGGCCGCTGAACTACGGGACGGCGGGCGTTCCCGGGCGCGGCTGGGGCACATACCACGCCGCCGACGGGACGGAAATCGCGGTCATGAACTTCCAGGGTCGGACCTACATGCAGCAGATCGAGAACCCATTCACGGACGCCGACAGGCTGCTGGACGAGTCGTCGGAGCCCCTGCCACGGGTCCGCCTCGTCGACTTCCACTGCGAGCTCACGTCCGAGAAGAATGCGTTCGGCCTCCATCTCGACGGCCGCGTCTCGGCGGTCGTCGGCACGCACACCCACGTCGTGACCGGTGACGAGCGGATCCTGCCCGGCGGGACCGCCTACCAGACCGATCTCGGCATGACCGGGCCGGTCTGGAGCGTCATCGGCTTCGACCCCAAGACCGTGTTGCCGCGGTTCATCAACGCCCTCCCGACCCGGTTCGAGGTCGGCGGCGGACCGGTCGTCTTCAACGCAGCCCAGATCGACATCGACCCCTCGACGGGGCATGCGGTGGCAATCGAACGCATTCAGCGGCTGGTCGAGGTCTGACATCGTCGGGCCAAGGCCGCGGCGCAGGACGAGCCGCCATGCAGCAAAGCCCCAGGTGACCCGCGGCGGCGGCAAATCGATCGTCGACCTTCACACCCACACGAACCGATCCGATGGGGTCCTCGAGCCGTCGGTCCTGGTGCGTGACGTTGCCGCCGCCGGCGTCCGATACCTCTCGATCACCGACCACGACTCTCTCGCGGCCTATCGCGAGCTGCAGGCGGCTGGCGGCGAAGCCATCCCGGACGGCCTCGAGCTCATTCCCGGCGTCGAGATCAACGCGATCTCGCGCGGGATCCCGCTGGTCGACGGCGAGCTCCACGTCCTCGGTTTCGGGATGAATCCCGACGACGATGCCTTCGAGTCGACGCTCGCCCTCCAGCGCCAGGCCCGGCGAATCCGGTTCCAGCAGACCGGCGCCCGCCAGGCCGAGATCGGGCTCCCGATCGATCCACAGGTCGAGTGGGTCGACCTCACCCGGGACGATGCCCTCGGCCGGCCGACGATCGCTCGCGCCCTGATCGCGGCGGGGTACGCCGACACCGTCGAGGACGCGTTCCGACGTCTGATCGGCTGGGGATCGCCGGCTTATGTTCCGCGCGAGGGACTCGGTCCGCGAGACGCCATCGGCGCGATCCGCTCCGCCGGCGGCCTGCCCGTCCTCGCCCACTTCTCGGAGGCGCCGGGCGCCGTTCGGTTGATCGCCGAACTCAAGGAGATTGGTCTGGGCGGGCTGGAGGTCTACTACCGCTCATTCGACGCGGGGACCGTGATGCTGGTCGCCGACGTGGCGAGAAGGCTGGGTCTCGTGGCCACCGGCGGCTCGGACTACCATGGCGACCTCATGACGTACGCTGAGGCCCATGCCGCGCTCGACGTGCCACCGTCGGTCGCGGATGCCGTCCGCCCATCGATCGCTGGCTAGGTCCGCGGCTCCGTTGGCTCCTCGATGTGCGGCCGAAGATGTCGCGCATTGCGGCTACGAGGAACTGCTGCAGCGCTGCGTTGGCTCGGCCCTACCATGGCGCCGATGATCAACCGAACGACCCCAGCCGTTGACGCGTTGCCTGTACTCGTCGCCACCGCGCTCGTGATGGCGTTCGTGGTCGCGGCGTGCGGCAACAGCGTTCCACCGACGGAATCGCCATCGCCGACCCCGGCGGCGAGCCACTCGCTCCAACCGGCATCGCCGTCCCCGACCATGTTGGGCACGAACGCGGTGACGACGTTCGAGTCCACCGAGTACGCGTAACACGATGTCGACACTGCCAGGCACACTGCTCGGCCCGTGGCACGCCGCCGAACGGGCCTGGGATGGCAAGCAGCAGATCGACATGGCCGGACCGGATACGGATCGGACCGTCGTTGTCGACGGGGAGCTGTTTCTGATCGGAGCTCCCGCCCCCGACGGCCTCGAGGGGTTCCTGGCTCGCTTCGAGCGATCCGTCGGGGCGGTTCAGGGCTGCACGGAGGGCGCGCGATTCAAGAACGGAATTGGCGTGCGGGGCGGCCTGGTCCCGGACAAGACGGCGGTTCCACAGGCGCTCCTCGTCGTCGGTATCGCGTTCAGGGAACGGTGTGGAGGGAACGCGCTGTTCGCGCGCCAGGTTCTCGTCCACGATGGCTACGGCATCGGAGCGTGGATCGCGTCCGTACCGGGTGACGACGACGAGGCGGTCCTCAGCACCCGCGTGGAGATGCTCGGCGGACTCTATTGGACGACAACTAGCCCGTGAAGAGCGGCCGATCGGCCACCGCGGCCGTACCATGGCCCCGATGACCGACCGATCCACGACCACCCTCCGGGCGTTGCCCGTCCTCGACATGCAGCCGCCAACGCGGTCGGCGCAACGTCAACCGAGCGCGCCAGACGACGCCCGCCTTGCCGAATACCGCCCGGACACGCGCGCCCTGCCGCGATTCCACGTCTGGACGCTCGGCTGTCAGATGAACCGAAGCGACTCCGAGGAGATGGCCGGCCGGCTGCTCGTCGCCGGCTGCGAGGAGGCTCCGGGCCTGGAGGATGCGGACCTCATCGTGATCAACACCTGCGCGATCCGCGAGGCCGCAGAGCAGAAGGTGATCGGCCGCCAGGGTCATCTCGCTCGCCTGAAGGCCGCCAATCCGGCCCTTCGGATCGTGCTCACCGGCTGCTCCGTCCGCGAGGCGGATCGGGCGGGCCTGAAAAAGCGCTACCCGGCGGTCGATCTGTTCCTCCGACCCGATGAAGAGCCGGAGCTCATCGACCGCCTCGGGCTGGCCTCGGCCCAGGCTCCGGTCGGCATCGTTGGGGCGACGACGACCGTCGGGCGATCGATCGTTGGGGTCGCCGACCACCTCGCCGCCACCCGTGCCCAGGCTGTCACGGGAGGGGCCGTCGCACGCGGTTCGGCGACGAGTGCCTGGCTCCCGATCATCTACGGCTGCGACAAGACGTGCTCCTACTGCATCGTGCCATTCAGTCGGGGCCCGGAGCGGAGCCGCCCGTTCGACGAGATCGTCGACGAGGCGCGATCGCTCGCGGCCGCCGGCTACCGCGAGGTCACGCTCCTCGGCCAGAACGTGAACTCCTACGGCCACGACCTTGCCGCGGAACCCCGGTTCGCCCACGTCGACGCAGAACGCTGGGCGGGCCGAAAGCTCGACCTTCACGGCCGACCCGATCTCGCCGAGCTCATCCGGGCGATCGACGGCATCCGGACAGCCGACGGCAAGCCGGCGATCGAGCGACTCCGCTTCGTCACCTCGCACCCATGGGACCTGTCGGACCGGCTGATCGCGGCGATGGCCGACTGCCCATCGGTCTGCGAGCACCTGCACCTGCCGGTCCAGTCCGGCGACGACGCCGTCCTGCGGCGAATGGGACGCCAGTACACGATCGAGCACTACCTCGAGCGCCTCGCCCGGATCCGCGACGCGGTTCCGGGGACCGCGATCTCGACCGACGTCATCGTCGGCTTCTGCGGCGAGACCGAGGCGCAGTTCCAGGCGACGCTGCGGCTCCTGGAGGCCGTCCGCTATGACCAGGTCTTCGCCGCGGCCTACTCGGAGCGGCCGGGTACGCCGGCGACGCATCTCGCCGACGACGTGCCAGCGGACGTCAAGCGCCGGCGCCTGAATGAGCTGCTGGCGGTCCAGGAGGCGATCGGGCTCGAGCGGAACGAGGAATGGTTGGGGCGCGAGGTCGAGGTCCTCGTCGACACCGTGGTCGCGCCGCGGAGTCATGATCACGACGGCGGGTCGCCGACGGCGGCATCGTCGGTCTCGGGGCGCTCCCGCCAGAACAAGCTCGTCCACGTCGCCGGCGGTGAGGCGCTAGTCGGCGGCACCGAGCGGGTCGTCGTCGAGCATGCGGGTCCGTACGCACTCAGAGGCGTGCTCGCGCAAGCGTGACGTCCCCACCGCTCCTCGTGATCGCCGGCTCGACGGCGACGGGCAAGACCGGCCTCTCGATTGGGCTCGCCCAGGTGCTTGCGCGGGACGGTATCCCGGCCGAGATCATCTCGGCCGACTCGCGCCAGGTCTATCGGGGGCTCGACATCGGCACGGCGAAGCTCTCGGCGGCGGATCAGGCGGGTGTGACCCATCACGGGCTGGACCTTGTCGACCCGAACGAGTCGTTCTCGCTAGCGGATTTCACGAGTCACGCTCGGGAGGCGCTGACCGGAATCGCCGAGCGCGGCGCTATCGCGATTCTCGTCGGCGGAACCGGGCTCTATCTCCGCGCGGTCGGTCGCGGAATCGACACGGCGGCTCTCCCGTCCGACGCCGTGTTACGCGCCTCCCTCGAGGACGATTTCGCTCGCGATGGACTCGAACCACTCGTGGCACGGCTCAAGTCGGCCGCCCCCGGCCGCGCGGCACGCACGGATCTCCGAAATCCGCGCCGCGTCGTCAGAGCGCTCGAGATCGCCGAGCTTGAGGGTGACCGCGACACGCTCCCGCCGCGCGGCTACGACGGCCCGAGCAAGTGGATCGGCCTCCGCCTGGACTACGCGACGCAGCGCGAGTGGATCGCCAGGCGCGCGCAGGGCCAGTTCGATGCGGGCTTGATCGACGAGGCCCGGGCACTTCGCGAACGCTTCGACCCGACCCTTCCCGCGTTCTCCGCGATCGGCTATCGCGAGGCCTGGTCAGTGCTCGACGGCACGATGACCGTCGGGGCCGCGGTCACCGAGGACGCCCGCCGGAACGCCGCCTTCGCCAAGCGTCAGCGAACCTGGTTCAGATCGGAACCCGGAATCGAGTGGCTTGATGCGACAGGCGACCCGATGCCCGCCTCACTTGCCGCCGCACGGTCGCTGCTGGCGTAGCGGGTATCCTTCCGCCGTGCCCCGAACCGCGTCGCGTAACAACATGATCGACCTCGCCCCGCCCGCCGAGAAGGCGTTCCTCGTCGCCGTCGACACCGGCGACGATTCGGGCTGGGGCGCGGAGGATTCGCTGGCCGAGCTCGCCAACCTCGCGACGACCGCCGGCGCCGAGGTCGTCGGAGCCGAGTGGCAGAACCGCCGCCACATCGACCCGAACTGGTATGTCGGCAAGGGCAAGGCCGAGGAACTCGCCGGGATCGTCAAGGCGATGGGCGCCGACACCGTGATCGCCGACACCGAACTCGCCCCCAGCCAGCGACGCGCGCTCGAAGACGTCGTCA
>JBBSCI010000151.1:0-7679 GCA_038250445.1 Candidatus Limnocylindrales bacterium
GGATCCCCGCGAGCGCCGTCGCGATCACCGGCAACCTGACGGTCACGGACCAGAACGCGGCGGGCTTCCTCGCCGTCACTCCGACACCGACCAACACGCCATCGACCTCGACGCTCAACTTCCCGCTCAGTGACACCCGCGCCAACAACATCACGTCTCCGCTGTCGACGACCGGGGCACTGGGCATCGTGTACAGGGCGTCGACTGGCGGGCGGACGACGAACGTCATCCTCGACGTGACCGGCTACTACACGAATGCCGCGACAGGCGCCACATACCACGTCGTGCCGCCGGGCCGGAGCCTCGATACCCGCCCGGGCGGCGTCGGTCTCAGCGGCAAGTTCGTGCATGGCGTCGTCCGAAGCTGGCTTGTCAGGGGAAGCAACGGCATCCCGCCGGGGGCGGAAGTCACCGCCGTCACCGGCAACCTGACCGTCACCGGCCAGAATACGAACGGGTTGGCGGCGATCGGGCCGGCCGTCACGTCGAATCCGACGACCTCCACGCTCAATATTCCGCTCGGTGACACCCGCGCCAACGGGATCACCGTCCGGCTCGCCGCCAACGGCACGCTGTCCGCGGTGTTCCGAGGCACGAGCGCGTCCGCGAGTGCCCACCTCATCTTCGACGTCACCGGCTACTACACCGAGGACACGACGGGTGCTCGCTTCGTGCCGCTCACGCCGGGTCGCCGCCTTGACACGCGGTTCGCGGCGCCGCCTGCGGGGCTGACCGGCGCGTTCAGTGCAAATGTCGCCAGAACCCTCGTCATCGAGCCGTACCAGGGCGCGCCGGGCAATGCGACGGCAATCACGGGCAACCTGACGGTTGTCGGGCAGGTCCGGGGTGGCTATCTGGCGATGACGCCGACGGCGACCAACGCGCCAACGACGTCGACCCTGAACTTCCCGGTCGGCGACGCCCGGGCCAACGGTGTTACCGGGCCGCTCGGCGGTGCCGGCACGAACAGCGTCGGCCTGGTCTATGAGACCTTGACAAATACCGGAACGACGCACGTCATTCTCGACCTCACCGGCTACTTCCGCTGACCATGGCGGCCCGGTCGCCCGCCGCTTGGGGCGACCGGGCCGGTACATTCGAGAGCCGCTAGGGGTACATCGGGCCGAAGGTCAGCAGGGTTCGGAAATGGGACGATCGGCTCACCATGAGCGCGTATGCCCGTCGCCGCCCTGAAGCCTCGGACACCAAGGCGGCTAGACGCGCCCGCTCCGCCTCGGCTGTCTTCCGGGAACTGGTGGTCGGACTTGCCGGCGAGCCACCGATCATGTTGCGCGGCGGGCCGCCGGCCTGGGCGATCATCGCGGCCCTCATCGTGGCGTACGCCGCCGCGTTGCTGGCATTCGGCCCCGTGGCGTCTGCGGTCCTCGCCGCCCCGGTATTCATCGCCGCCGTCGTCCTGTCCGGCCCGGTCGCGCTCTTCGCCTGGCTTGTCTGCCTCGTGGCGACGATCACGATCGTGCCGCTCGCCGAGCTGCTGCGCATCGGGAACGGCTTCGACGCCCCGTTTGTCCTGATCTCGGCCACGATTCTCCGGGCCATCGTCGTCACCGCGGTATCGAGCCGGACCGACCATCTGCATCGCGAGGCGATGCTGGCGCGCCGCCTCGACAGCGTCCTCGAGATCACCGAGCGGCTGGCCAACACCCACGATCGCGCAACGTTGCTCCGCGCGATCGTCGATGAGACCCTGAGCGGGCTCGACGCCGACGCGACGGTGCTCAGGCTCGTCAAGGGCGACCGGCTCGAGGTCGTCGCATGGGCCGGCATTGACGACGCCACTGCGGCCCGCCTTCCGGTCTTCACCAAAGGCGAATCCTCGTTCGGCGAGATTGCCCGGACGGGCAAGCCGTGGGTCGTCGACGACGCTCAGCGAGCCGCCCTCGGCGACGTGTACGAACGCTTTCGCGGCGTCTTCGACTTTCGCGGCGAGATCATCGTCCCGCTCATCCACGAGGGAACCGTCGTCGGATCGCTGTCCGGCGTGACGTTCGAACCCCGGACCTGGAAGCAGAGCGACGTTGCATTCGTCGCGGCTCTCGGCACGCATGCAGCCATCGCGATCGAGAACTCCGACCTCATAGCCCAGACGGAACAGCGGGCCGCCCAGCTGAGCGTGCTCCAGGCGGCGTCAGCTCGCCTCAGTCGCGCCAGCGGCGTCGAGGAGGTCGGTCGAGCGATCGTCGAGGAGACCGGCAAGATCATCGACTACCACAACGCCCGCGTGTACCAGCTCGAGTCGAGCGGCGACGTCGCCCCGATCGCGTTCGAAGGCACCGTCGGCGCGTACGAGAAGGTCGACTTCGCCCTGCTCCGCACCCGCCTGGGGTCGGGCTTCACGGGCTGGGTCGCGCAGCACGGCGTGCCGCTCCTCATCAACGACGCGAACGCCGATCCCCGCGGCGAGAACATCCCCGGGACGGACGACGTCGACGAATCGATGCTGGTCGTGCCGATGCGCTACGACCGCAAGGTCATCGGCGTGATCACGCTCTCAAAGCTGGGCGTGAACCAGTTCGACGCTGAAGATCAGCGGCTCCTCCTGATCCTTGCCGACCAGGCGGCCACTGCCCTCGAGTCAGCCCGCCTGCTGGCGCGCAGCCAGGGACTCGCCGGCGAGTTGCGGCGGCTGCTCGACATGAGCGGTCAGCTGTCGGCAAGCCTCGAGTCGCGCCAGGTCGCCAACATCATCGCCAGGCACCTCGTGAGCGCCATGTCGGTCGACGAGTGCGCGATCTCGTACTGGGACCGGGCCAACGGACGGCTCGCGACACTCGGCTACTTCCCGGAGTTGCCGGCGAAGGAACTGACGCCCTTCTACGACGTCGCCAAGTTCCCCCAGTCGCAGCGGGTGCTCGAGGAGCAGACGACCGTCGCGATCGACGCCGAGGACCCGAATGCCGACCCGACGGAGGTGGTTCTCCTCCGGCGGGATGGCCATCGGTCGCTGGTCATGTTGCCGCTCGTCGCCAAGGGCGAATCCATCGGGCTAGTCGAGCTCATCTCGGTCGGGCTCATCGAGCTCGACACGGAGCGGCTCGAGCTGGCCAGGACGATGGCGAACGAGGCGGCCATCGCCCTCGAGAACGCGCGGCTCTACGAGGAGGCGCGAGCCCTCGCCGACCGCGACCAGCTGACCGGCTTCTACAACCACCGCTACCTGCACGAGCGTTTCGGCCAGGAGGTCATCAGGACCCAGCGATCGCGCCAGCCGCTCAGCGTCCTGATGCTCGACCTTGACGACTTCAAGCTCGTCAACGACACGTTCGGGCATCTCTTCGGTGACCAGGTCCTCGCCTGGATCGCCGACGTCATCCGCTCGACCCTCCGGGCGTCGGACATTCCGGCTCGCTACGGCGGCGACGAGTTCGCGATCCTGCTGCCGGACACCGCCGCCGAAGCCGCGACCGCCGCCGCCGACCGGATCCGTGCCGCGTTCGCAAGCGCCATGTTCGACGGCGGCTCGCGCCGCCAGGTCGCGGTCTCGCTCGCCGTGGGTGCCGCAACGTTCCCGGCGGACGGTCGGAGCGCAACCGAGCTCATCGCGACCGCGGATGCTCGGCTGTACGAGGAGAAGCGCCGGGAGGGCGAACCGCGTCCCGCGCTGGTACCCAGGGGCAGCCGGCGAACGAAACAGGTCGGCACGGCGCGCTCCGCCTGAGGTGCGCCGCGCAGCGCCGGGCCCCCGCCACGTGCCCTCGGCTCTCGGCTCGCGGGCATAGTTCCAGCCAAGCGGAACGATCTCGATCGTGGCCTCTGGGCCACGGTCTGCCTCGCGGATCGTCCTTGGCGCCGCAGGACGGACGACGCGAGCGCGCTTGACGATCGGTAGCGCCCGGAACGGCCGACCAGATTTTGGCGGACTCCCTCGAAGCAATACAGATGCGTTTGACCCGCGATGCCGAGGCGAGGGCGGCGGCGGCCCCAAGGCGAGGGCGGCGGACGACCCGGGGGCTCACCTGAAGGAGTACGGAAGTACTACTCCATCGCGAAGCGAGTACCACGCCTGGGACTGGACGCGATGGCCCTCGGACCGTCATCCTCATCACCGAACGTGATTGGACCCGTCTCGAGAGCACCGACCGGGGACGCGGAGGATCGCAGGATCCGCCGCTCATGGATGGTCTTCTCCGGGACCCTGTTCGTCCTCGCGCTCGTCGTGGTGCTCCGCGTCGTCGCCGAGGGCGCCCGGCCGATCGACTGGCTGCTGATCGGCTTGACCGTGATCGTCGGGCTGGTGGCGTTCCGCCATCGGCTCGCCGTCGTGGCCCTCGAGGTCAGTCGCCGGGCCGAGGCCGAGAGCTTCGCCCGGATCCTCCAGGGCCTGTCGCGCTCGATCTCGCCCGATGCGATCGTGGATGCGATCGTGGAGGAGATCGGATCGGGGACAGGCGCCGATCACATCGTCATCGTTCGGCGCCGCCCCGACGCCCGCGTCCTCGAGGCGACACTCGTCAACACGCGGACCGGGGGCCCTGGCTCGTCGACCCTCTTCCCGATCGGCGACCTCGAGGATCCGCCCGAACCCGTCGACCGTCGCGCGGCTCGCCTCGTAGGAGTTCCCGTCGACGGCGGCCCGATGCCCGTGATGGCTGTGGCCTCGACCAACCTTGGCGCCTCGCCGGCCGGCGCTCGAGCCCTCCTTCGACCGCGGGCGACCCAACCGGCCGTGCTCGCCGCCGACCGGATCGCCGGACGCGCCCGCGAGGTCTATGGCCTGAAGCACACGCTCAGTGCGCCCTTGACGATCGAGTCGGGGGTGATCGGCGCGATCGTCGTGTCGCGGCGGACCGGGGAAGCGTGGCCTGTGTCGGCGCAGCGGATTCTCAACGGCGCCGCGCTCGAAGCATCGGCTGCTCTGGCGCGAGCGTATTCGCACCGCGATGCCGTGGCCCGCGCCTCCACCGACGCGCTCACCGGCCTGCCGAACCGCCGCTACTTCGACGAGTTCTGCGCGCTCCTCGCCCGCCGCCGCCGCGCCGAGGACGCGATCGGCATCCTCATGGTCGATATCGATCGCTTCAAGCGGCTCAACGATGCGCACGGTCACGCGATCGGCGATGAGGTCCTTCGCGCGGTCGCCGGCGCGATCGCCGCTGCCGTCCGCGAGGACGACGTCCCGGCCCGGTTCGGCGGCGAGGAGTTCGCCGTGCTGCTCCGCAATCCGCATCTCGAAGAAGCCGTCGAGGTCGGCGAACGCGTGCGCTATGCCGTGTCGTCGCTCGACCTGTCGCGGTTCGCCGTCGAATCCGTCAGCGTTTCGGTAGGTGTCGCGGTCGCGACGTCGCACGACCAGCCGATCGCCGAGATCATCGAGCGGGCCGATCGAGCCCTTTACGACGCCAAGCGCCGCGGGCGGGACCGGGTCGTCGCCGCGTAGCGTCCGCCGCTACCATCGGCGGCGATGGAAGACGACATCGAAGAGGCCGAGCTGACCAACGGCGTACTCGCCCGGATCTTCCACGAGATCGGCGACATGCTCGAGGTGAAGGGCGAGCTTGTCTTCAAGACCGTGGCCTACCACCGCGCGGCAGATGCGATTGGTCACAGCCCGGTCGACCTCGTCGAGGCCTACCGATCGGGCTCCCCGCCGAAGGTCGCCGGCGTCGGCCAGGCGATCAGCGACAAGATCAGCGAGCTCGTCACGACCGGCCACATGCGGTTCTACGACAAGCTCCGCGAGGAGATCCCGCCGAGCCTCGTCGGCATGCTCCGGATCCCGGGCCTCGGGCCGAAGACCGTGAAGATGATCTACGAGGAACTCGGCATCGAGACCCTCGAGGATCTTCGCAGGGGCGCCGAGGCGGGCACGCTCCAGACGCTCAAGGGCCTGTCGGCCAAGACCGAGAGCCTCATCCTCGCCGGCATCACGGCGCTCGAGTCCCGACCCCGGCGGCTGCTGATCCATCGGGCGGAGGAGGCGATCGAGGGGATGATCGCCGCCCTGGAGGGCGCGCCTGGCGTCCGATTGATCACCCCGGCCGGGTCGTTCCGTCGCCGCCGCGAGACGATCGGCGACCTGGACCTGCTTGCCGAAACCGACGAGCCAGCCGCGCTCATGGGCCGCTTCACCGGGCTGGGTGCCGTCGAGTCGGTCGTCAATCGCGGCGGTCACAAGGCGGCGGTCCGGCTCATGCGCGGCCCGCAGGTCGATCTGATGGTGATGCCGCCGGGCGAGGCCGGAACCTATCTCATCCATTTCACGGGCTCGAAGGAGCACAACGTCAAGCTCCGGGCGATCGCTCGCGACCGCGGCTGGAGCCTGTCCGAGAAGGGCTTCCTGCGGATCGGTGAGGATGGCGAGCCGCTGACCGGCGATGCCGCCGAGCTGCGAACGTTCCCGACCGAGCATGAGGCCTACGCCTTCCTCGACCTGCCCTTCATCGACCCCGAGATCCGCGAGGACCACGGCGAGATCGCCGCCGCCCGGGCCGGCCGGCTGCCGAAGCTCATCACCCAGGCAGACCTTCGCGGCGACTGCCATACCCACTCGGAGTGGAGCGACGGGGCCCACCCGATCGAGACGATGGCCGAGGCCTGCCGCCGCCGCGGCTACGCCTACCAGGTCCTGACCGACCACTCGTTCTCGCTCGCGATCGCCCGCGGCCTTGCCCCGGATCGGGTGGAGCAGGAGCGGGCGATCATCGCCGAGCTGAACGCGAGGTTCAAGCGCGAGGAGCGCGACGGAACCGCCCCGCCCGAGACACCCCCCGAGGGCTTCCGGCTGCTCCACGGCTGCGAGCTCGAGGTCCGCGCCGACGGAACGCTCGACTACGACGACGACCTGCTCGCGCGCTTCGATATCGTCGTCGCGTCGGTGCATGTCTCGCGCCGCCAGCCGCGGAGCGAGCTGACGCGGCGGACGCTCAACGCGATCCGCAGCCCGCACGTCGACATCATTGCCCACCCGTCGGGCCGGATGATCCAGAGCCGCGACGACCTCGACCTCGACTGGGATGCGGTCTACGCCGCGGCGGCCGCGACCGGGACGGGGCTCGAGATCAACGGCTCGCCCCACCGGCTCGACCTGTCGGCGGAGCGTGCGCGACGGGCGGTCGAGGCCGGCTGCGTGCTCACGATCGATTCGGATGCCCACAGCACGAGCGAGCTGGACTTCGTCCGCTGGGGCGTCACCCAGGCACGGCGGGCGTGGGTCGAACCGGGGAACGTCCTCAACACCCGCTCGCGTGCCGACCTCCTCGCCTGGGTCGCCGACGCCCCGGCTCGATCGGGCGCCTGACCGACTACCATCGTCGCCGTGCAACGACACGTCGCGTTCGAGGTCCCGGCAGCACGGCGCGACCTCGCGCTTCTCGTCGTCGTCATCGTCGGCCTGGCGCGGCTCCTCGACGGGCCGCTCAACTGGCTCGTCGCGCTTCTGCTGCTCGCCGCGACGCTCATCGGCTCGCTCCAGGTCCTCGGCCAGCTCGACACGCCCGAGACCGAGCACGGCGTCCCGATCGAGTCGCTCATCCTGCCGGCGATCGCGGCGATCGGCTGCCTGGGAGCCATTTCGCTGGTGCCGGTCGGGGCGCTGTTGGTGCCCGCGCTCGCGACGACGGCGTTCCTCGTCGATCGGACGCTCGTGCTGGAGGAGCGGATTCTTCGAGCCGACCCAGCGCTGTCTCCGGAGGACCGCTCGTCCGTGCTCGTGGCGATCC
>JBBSCI010000152.1:0-7637 GCA_038250445.1 Candidatus Limnocylindrales bacterium
CTTCCTCGTCACCCCGGCGACGCTCCTGCGCTGGCACCGGGAGTTCGTGCGGCGGAAGTGGACGTACCGCAGGACCGGCCGGCCAGGCCGGCCACCGATCGATCCTGCGATCCGTGCGCTCATCCTCCGGCTCGCCCGGGAGAACCCCCGGTGGGGCTGCGTCCGGATCAGAGGCGAGCTCCGGAATCTCGGGATTCGCGTCGGCGCAACGACGATCCGGACCGTGCTCCGAACTGCCCGAGCGGGTCCTGCCCCACGACGGACCGGCCCAACCTGGAACGAGTTCCTCCACGCGCAAGCGGATGGCATCATCGCGTGCGACTTCTTCACCGTCGAGACCGCCTGGCTCAGGACGCTCTACATCCTCGTGTTCATCGAGCTCGGCAGCCGGCGGATCCGCCTCAGCCCATCAACGGCTCGCCCCGACTCGGCGTGGGTCACCCAGCAGGCTCGGAACCTCGCTCTGGACCTCGACGCTCGGGCGAGCCCGGTCCGCTTCCTCATCCGCGACCGCGACGCGACGTTCAGTGGCTCGTTTGACGCGGTCCTCCGGTCAGAGGGAATGCGGGTCATCCGCACCCCGATCCGGGCTCCGAACGCCAACGCCTACGCGGAACGGGTGATCGAGACGATGCGGGCCGAGTGCCTCGACTGGACGCTCATCCAGGGGCGGCGGCATCTCGATCGAACCCTCCGGATCTACGCCGAGCACTACAACCGCGGCCGGCCCCATCGCGCCCTCGGCCTCACTCCACCGCTCGCAGCGGCCGCAGAGCCGATCCAGGTCAGCCCGCGCGATGTTCGCCGCCGGGACCTGCTCGGCGGACTCATCCACGAGTACCACGGCCTCGCCGCGTGATCGAATCCGGGTTTCCGATCCCCACGGGCCGCGATCGCCCGCTCGGGCCCGGCCGCGATGTCGATCACCCACTCGGCAGCGTCACCCAGCGGCGAGGATCGGTCGTTCGTGACAGCGAGGGTCAGCGCGCCCTGACGGCGACCCTCTTCGACCACGCCAACGACATCGGGGGAGCGGCCCGACTGCGAGATCCCGATCACGAGCGCGTGGCGGAGTCGTGGTCGTGCCCCGTAGATGGAGAATAGCGATGGTGCCGCCAGCGCCACCGGGAGGTCGTTCCGCGCCCCGAAGATGTATTGAGCGTAGACGCCGGCGTGATCGGACGTTCCTCGGCCAGCGATCAGGACGAACTCGATCGCCCGTGACTGGATCGCCCGCGCGATCTCCTCGATCAGCGACGGACTCGTCTCCAGTAACCTGGCCGCGACGGCCGGCTGTTCGAGGATCTCATCCCTCATCCCCATCGGTCTGGCCTCTCGTGTCCGCGTCGAAGACGACGCCCGGAGCGAGGACGCCCTACAGGGAGAGGCGCAGCGCGCCGGGAGGCTGGGCGAGCGGTGCGGGGAGTCGAAGCGGTCCCATCCCCGGCACGATCGCACCCAGGATACGCGCGACGCGCGCCCGTGCAGCTGGGCACGACGGAGGGGAGTCCGTGCGCGGTGTGCCACCCGATGAGGGCGAAGGCGATGGCTTCCTTCGCGTCGGTCGGTGCCCCGAACTCGGTCGACGGCCTGACCGTCACCCCAGGCAGCTGCTCGCGGAGCATCATCATCAGGGTGGGGTTGGCGCAGCCTCCCCCGGAAACGACGAGCGTGTCGATCCCGTGGCGCCGAACCTGGGCGGCGACCGTCTCCGCCGTGAGCGCCGTGACGGTCGCGATGATGTCCTCGGTCCGCAGCCCGGAGCGCCGGGCCAGGGCGGCCGCCAGGTAGGCCGCGTTGAACAGCTCCTTGCCGGTCGTCTTCGGGGCCGGCAGGTCGTAGTACGGCTCGCGCAGCAGCTCGGCCAGCAGCCCGGCGTCGACCCGACCGGCTGCTGCGAGGCGACCGTCCTCGTCGTAGCCGAGGGTGCCTCCGCTGGACGACCTCATGGCCGCGTCGATGAGCGTGTTCGCCGGACCGATATCGTAGGCGATCGCACCCCTCGGTCCGCGCACCAAGGTCATGTTCGCGATGCCGCCCAGGTTGAGCGCCGCCGGGTTACCCGGCACGTCGGACAGGAGGAGCGTGTCCATCTGGGAAACCAGGGGGGCCCCGTGCCCGCCGGCCGTGATGTCGCGGATCCGGAGATCGGCCACGACCGGGACACCCGTCCGCTCGGCGATCCAGGCGGGCTGACCGAGTTGGAGCGTGCCCAGCGCCCGCTGCCCCTCGACCCAGTGATAGACGGTCTGGCCGTGGGAGCAGATGAGGTCGACCGGACCGCTGCGGGCGATCGCCGTCTCGGCGACACCGGCGAAGGCCTGGCCGATCAACGTGTCCAGCTGGCAGACATCCGCGAACTGGACCTTGGCCGGCGGCAGGGTCCGGAGCAGGTGATCCCGCAGACCCTCGTCGTACGGCGTCGTGGCCGTGAGAAGGACGGTTCCGTGGAGGACCCCCTCCCGCAGGTCGAACTCAACCAGCGCCGCGTCGATCCCGTCGTGCGAGGTTCCGGAGATCATCCCGAGGACTCTCACCAGTCGGCCTCCAGCGCCGCGCGCAGCCGTCCCTGGGCTGCCGTGAGACGGAGCTGCGCCTCGTCGACGTCGAGGTCGCGCCCAACGATCAGGATGGCCAGCTTCACGTCGAGGCGGGCCTGCTGGAGTGCCGCCTCCGCCCGGTCCCGGTCCACCCCGGTGACGGCCTGGACGATCCGCACCGCCCGCTCGCGCAGTTTCGCATTCGTCGCGCGCAGGTCGACCATCAGGTTGCCGTACGTCTTGCCGAGACGGACCATCGCGATCGTCGAGATCATGTTGAGGACGAGCTTCTGCGCGGTGCCCGCCTTGAGCCGCGAGGACCCGGCCAGGATCTCGGGCCCGACCGGCACCTCGATCGGGTACTCGGCCTCGTCGCTCAGCGGCGTCGCCACGTTGCAGGAAAGCGACACGGTGAGCGCGCCGCGCAGGCGAGCGGCCCGGACGGCCGCGAGGACATAGGGTGTCCTGCCGCTGGCCGCGATTCCGACGACCGCATCTGCCGCCGCTACCCCGTGGTCCGCGATGACCCGCGCCCCGGCGTCGACATCGTCTTCGGCACCCTCGCTGGCAGTGAGAATCGCGTCGGGGCCGCCGGCGATGATCCCCTGCACGAGGTCGGGGCTGGTGTTGAACGTCGGGACGCACTCGGACGCATCTAGCACGCCGATCCGGCCGGCCGTCCCAGCCCCGATGTAGAAGAGCCTGCCGCCTCGGGCGAGCCGGTCGGCGACGGCTTCGATGGCCGGCACGATCTGGCTCATGGCGGCCCGGACGGCCGCCGGGACGGTCGCGTCGGCCTCGTTCATAAGCCGGGCCAGCTCTTCAACGGAGGCGGCGTCGATCTGACCATAGCGCGGGTCGACCTGCTCGGTAAGCATCTCGTCCATCTGGTCGAGTCCCGCGTCGTGGAAGGAGTGCCTCATCCGTTGTCTCCGTGTCGGGGGTCGAGGGCGTCAGGCAGGCCGTCGCCGAGCAGGTTGAGCCCGACCACGAAGACCACGATCACGGCGCCAGGTGTGGCCATGGTCCACCAGGCCAGGTCGACGAGGGTCTTGGCGTCGAGCACCATCGATCCGAGCGAGGGCGCAGGCGGCCGCGTACCGAGGCCGAGGACGCTGAGAGATGAACGGTGAGCCCTGGCCAGGACATCGACAACGTCACATGCACAATGACGATCCGAAGAATCCCTTAATGACGCCGGCGAGCGTCGGTCCAGTCACCTCGCGCTTGCCAGGGCGGCCGTATCGAGAACCTGCTGGCGGTCGATCGCGCAGGCCACGGCCAGACGCACCTTTGCCTTGTCCACGGGTCGGCCATCGAGACGAGCTCGAGATCGCGCGGGGGCACCGACATGGCGGGATCCGCCAGGCGACGCAGCTGCGCCTGCAGCAGTACCGGCCACGGCGACCCTGTCCAGTCGACGACCGAGAGGCGCAGCGTGCCCTGCTCGATATCGAGTTCCGCGAGTGCCGTCTCGATCGCGTCCAGCGACGTCCCGCCGCTGAGCCCGAGCACGCGCAATCATCAGCCCTTCACCCCGCCGACGCGAACGCCGTCCAGGAAGTGTCGCTGGAAGAACAGGAACAGCACGATCATCGGGATCGCCCCCACGGCAGCACCCGCCATCTGGAGCCCGATGTTCGAGCTGAACTCCTGCTGGAGCAGCGCGACCCCGACCGGCAGCGTCAGCAGCTCGCGCTTCGAGAGCACGATCAGCGGCCACAAGAACGCGTTCCAGGCGCCCACGAAGCTGAAGATCGCGACGGTCGCCACGGCCGGTCGCGAGAGCGGCATGATGACCCGCCAGAACACCTTCCACTCGCTCGCGCCGTCCACGCGCGCTGCCTCTTCCAGCTCGGCGGGGAGCGTCCGGATGAACTGGCGCATCAGGAAGATGCCGAAGACGTCGGCGATGCTGGGCAGGATCACGCCCAGTAGGTTGTCGTCCAGGCCGAGCCGCGAGACGAGGATGAAGCGCGGCACGAGCGTAACTTGTACCGGGATCATCAGGCTGCTCACGATGAGCAGGAACATCAGGTTTCGGCCGGGGAACCGTTTCTTCGCGAAGGCATACCCCGCCATTGAGTCGAAGACGATGTGGCACACCATGATCGCGACGGCGATCACGAAACTGTTGAACGCCCACAGCAGGACGGGCGCCTGCCGGAACAGCTCGGTGAGGTTCTCGGTGCTCGCGTCGAGCGGCACGAGACTGGGCGGGACACGGATCGCTGCGCTGGACGGCGTCAGTGCCGTGGTCACCATCCAGTAGAACGGGAACAGCGCGATGATCGCCACTGGCACGAGGATCGCAAGGATCGCGAGCCGTTCGCGTCGTCGCAGCGGACGACCCGAGGCGTTGGTCGCCCTGCTGACCGCCGGCAGCAATTCTGCAGGGACCGGCACCGGAACCTCGCGAGGAGCGCGCACGGACACACCGGAGGAGGTCGATGTGGCCATGTTCGGCCCACCTCGCGGGTCCGGGCGCATCAGTACTCCACGTCCGAGCGAAGCGCCCGGAACTGGAGCAAGGAGATCGTCGCGATGACGATGAACAAGAGGAACGCTTCCGCGGACGCAAGCCCGTACTCGCCGAAGCGGAAGCCAGTGCGCCAGATGAGGTACACGATCGTGTTGGTAGCGTAGCCGGGGCCGCCGCCAGTCATCACGTAGACTCGCTCGAAGACCTCGAAGGCCGCGATGGTGTAGAGGACCACGACGTACAGCGTGATCGGCTTGAGCAGTGGCACGGTGATGTAGCGGAACTTGGTGATGGCGCTGGCGCCCTCCGATTCGGCCGCCTCGTACAGGTCACGTGGGATCCCCGAAAGCGCCGCCGAGTACAGCACCACGCCGACCGCCGGGATCGTGAGCATCGATGACAGGATCACGGACCACAGCGCGACGCTGACGCCCAGGAACGGCGATGGATCCGAGATGAACCCGAGCGGGCCGGCGCCGAACAGGCTCAGGACGTAGTTGGCGAGCCCCCATGGGTTCGCGTTGAGGATCCAGCGCCAGACCAGCGCGATGAACACGGCGGAGGTCACCGCGGGGAGGTAGTACGCCGCCCGGAAGAACGTCCGAAATCGCGGCGGGAGCGGGTGGATGAGCGTGGCCAGGACCATCGCCACGAGTACCCACACCGCGACCGTCAGGACAGAGTACAGGATGGTGTTGAACGCCGCCTGAAGGAACACCGGGTCGTTGAGCAGCGAGACGTAGTTGTCGAGCCCGACCCATGAGCTCTGCGCGAGCCCGAACTTCTGGAACGAGATGACGAAGGACCAGCCGAGCGGCAGGAACATGAACAGCAAGAAGAACACCATGCTGGGCAGGACGAACAGGTACCCGGCACCGTGCCGGCGCCAGAACCGGACGCCGCGGCGCGGCGCCCCTGGGACTCGCTCGGCGGTCGTCGTCATCCGCATCAGGGGCGGTCAGAGCGCGGGCGTCGGTGTGCGCGGCGCCTCATTTCCCGAGGAGCGGCGTGATATTCGCTCCGGCGTCGTCGAGCGCCTGCTTCGCCGACTTCTGCCCGGAGAGCGCGAGCTGGATCTCGGGATGGATCGCCGCATCGACCCGTGCCCACTTCTCGATGAGCGGCATGAACTGCACGTTCGGCAGCATCGCCTCGAACGGCGCCATCTCCGGCGTCGTGTCGGAGACCTTGATGGACTTGCGTGTGCCCGGCGCGAGATACCATCCCGGCACATCGCTCGCGACCTCGGCGCTCGTGAGGTACCGCCCGAGGGCGTGTGCGGCAGCGACCCGGGCCGGGTCGCTGTTCTTGGGCACCGCATAGGTGCCCATCCCACCGACGGTGACTGGCTTGCCCGCATCGCCGATGGGCGGCGGGAGTACCGTGAACTTCACGTTCTTCGACTTCAGGTTCGTGATGCTCCCAGAGCCGCTGGGCATGATCGCGAAGCGTCCATCGATGAAGCCCTGCTCGACGTCCGCGAGCTTGATGGTCGCGCTGTCGGGCGGCATCGCGCCAGCCTTGAACAGGTCCACCATCACCTGGAGGCCTTTCGCGCCCGCCTCGCTGTTGAGCGTGTACGTCTTGTTGTCGTCGCTGAGGACGCGGGCGCCATGGGCGTAGAGGAGGGTCAGGTCGTTGACACTCACCGCGCCCATGTACGTGGCGAACCCGTACGTGCCGTTCCCGGTCACGTCCTGGGCGAGCTTCATGAAGTCGGCCACCGTCCAGGTCGCGTCGGGGACCTTCGCACCGGCCTTCTCGATCACGGCGTTGTTGAGGTAGTAGCCGATCGGCGGCACCCACTGCGGCCAGGCGAGATGCTGGCCGTTGTACGCGACGCCCTCGAGCAGGTTCGGCAGGATATCCGCCTTGTCCTCCGCGGTGAGGTACTCGTCGATCGGCGAGAGGACGCCCTGCGCGCCATAGCTGGGCAGCCGGTCGGAGGCGATGCGGAACATGTCCGGGCCGCTCCCCGTGGCGATGGCCGTGTCGAGGCGTGCCAGACCCTCGTCGGAGAACGGGATGCCGGTGACCGTGATGTCGATGCCCGGGTTCTTCTTCTCGTACGCCGCGACCGCGTCGTCGACGAGCTTCGACGTTGCGGTCGCGCCACCTGGCGCGTACCCCAGATGCCACCACTCGAGTGGTCCCTGGTAACCACCGACCGCGCTGCCACCGGGAGAGCCAGAGCCGCCCAACGAGCCGGACGGTGCACCAGGCGACCCCGCCGGGGTCGTGCCACCACCAGTGCACGCGCCGGCCATGACCAGACTCAACGCCACGCCGATGAACCTCGCGATATGTCCGTGTCTCATCACCCGTATGCCTCCTTCCAGTTACCTCGTTGCCTGTCGCTCACGTGTCGCTCGGCCCGGCGTGCGGCCACTGCTCCCGGCGCGCGAGCGCGAGCGCTCCCATCGCCGGTTCGCCATGCACCGAAACCAGCTGGACGACGCCCTCCGCGCCGTCGGCGGCGTCCGTGCCGCTGAGTTGCGCGGCGAGCTCCGCGAGCAACGGCGACCCTGGCGCGAGCAGCCCACCGCCGGCCGCGATCGCGACGTCCTGTCCGATCCAGCCGAGCCGAGCCCGGCACGCTCTGACCGCCGTCGCGA
>JBBSCI010000153.1:0-7536 GCA_038250445.1 Candidatus Limnocylindrales bacterium
CCGATCTACCAGACCTCGACGTACGCGCAGGAGGGGGTCGGGCGGCCGAGGAACGGCTACGAATACGCGCGCTCGCAGAACCCGACGCGTGAACGACTCGAGCGCGCCGTTGCGGCCCTCGAGGGAGGCGCCCACGGGATCGCCTTTGCGAGCGGGTCCGCGGCGACCGCCGCGATCGCCCAGCTGGCCCAGTCCGGTGATGAGATCGTCGTAGGTGACGACGTCTACGGCGGCACGTTCCGCTACTTCGAGCGGGTCCATCGACCGAGCGGCGTCGATGCCCGCTACGCCGATCTCGCCTCGGGCCGCGACGCGCTCTGGGAGGAACTGACCGCGCGGACGCGCCTCGTGTGGTTTGAATCGCCGACGAATCCCTATCTCAAGATCATCGACATAGCCGCGGTCGCGGAAACCGTCCGTGAGCGGGCGGCCCAGTCGGGCGACGTCGGTCCGTTCATCGTCGTCGACAACACGTTCGCCTCACCCGCCATCCAGCGGCCGCTGTCGCTCGGGGCGGACATCGTCTTCCACTCCGCGACGAAGTACCTGGCCGGTCATTCCGACACGGTGTGCGGGGTGGTCGTCACGAACGACGATGCGATCGCGGAGCGGCTGCGGTTCCTGCAGAACGCGATGGGCGCCGTGCCGGGCCCGCTGGATTGCTTCCTCGTCCTCCGCGGCCTGCGGACGCTCCATCTCCGGGTCGAGCGACATGCCTCGAATGCATTGGCAGTCGCCCGCTTGCTCGCCGCGCGTGACGACATCGATCGGGTACTTTACCCGGGGCTCGCGGATGGGCCTCACGCCCACGCGGGTGCGGCGGTCGGCGCCCGCCAGATGCGATCCGGTGGCGGGATGGTGTCGTTCATCCCGGCCGCCCGCGGCGGCCGCTCCGCCCGCGATCGTGCGATCGCGATCTGCGAGGCGACGAAGCTGTTCACGCTCGCCGAGTCCCTGGGCGGCGTGGAATCGTTGATCGAGCTGCCGGCGGTCATGACCCACCTGTCAGTTGCGGGCTCGCCGCTGGAGGTCGACGAGGCGCTCGTCCGGCTGTCGGTCGGGATCGAGGCAGTGGACGACCTCATCGCCGATCTGACGCGGGCCATCGACGGCGCCTGAGACGCGTACGGGCCGATTCAGGGAGAACCCGTACCGGCATGCCGGGACTTCCGGCCTGTGAGCGGCGCCGATCCGCGGCGAGGATCGGGTCATGCCACGGACAACGGGACGCCGCCCCTTGCGCAGGCCCCTGGTCGGCCTCGCGTCGGTCGCGATCCTCGTCCTGGTCGCCGGCGGGCCGGATGGCGCCGCCCACGCGATCGCGGGGGCCATCGATCGGACCCTCGGGCAGCCGACATTCGCCGGGCCGCTTGCCGCCTGCACGATCGGTGATCGGCCTGCTCCGAGCGCGACGCTCGACGACTGGGATCGGACCCTGCTCGATACCGAGTACGCCCTGCTCGCCGACTACGCCCCGCCGGACCTCGTCGGCGTGAGCGAAGCAGGCATCGCCGGGGTTGGAACCGTCCGGGCCCTCGTGATCCTCGACCTCGAGGCACTCGGGCGCGCTGCAGCGAAGGCAGGTCACAAGCTGTCCGTGGAATCCGCGTACCGGAGCTACAGCGCCCAGCGCCGCACATTCGACAGCCTCGCCGAGGCGTACGGGCGCGAGTTCGCGCTCGAATCGGCCGCTCGACCGGGCCATTCGGAGCACCAGCTCGGGACGACGCTCGACATCGCTGGCGACGATGGGTGGCTCGCCGACAACGCCTGGCGGTTCGGGTTTGTCCTGAGCTATCCCACGAGCCGCAGCCCGACCTGGACCTGCTACAAGCCGGAGTCGTGGCACTTCCGCTATGTCGGGCGCGATCGTGCGGTTGCTGTCCAGGCATCCGGCCTGAGTCTCCGCGAATGGCTCTGGCAGCGCGGCGGCGAGCGGCACTGATAAGGCGCCTCGGCTGTGAGGCCCTCACAAATAAGGTCATCCTGCCCGGTCAATCGGCCAGATCACCCGATGCCCGGCAGTAGCGCGGGCCACGAAGATCCCTCCATCGAAGACAGCTCGACCATCCGCGTCGGGCCAAGATGGAGGACGACAACGATGGACCCGCTGACAGCACATGATCTGGCCAAGCTCCGAATGAAGGAGCGCCACCAGGAAGCGGCGCGCGAGCGGCTTGCGAAAGCGGCCCGCGCGTCCGGTAGCGACGACGAGCAGGAGACGTCGGTCTGGCGCCGCTGGACCCTTCGCCGAGTCGCCGGTCGCATCACCCTGGCCACCGCCAGGGCGTGAACTTCCCGGCGCCGACGGACTCTGGACCGTCGGCGCCTCCGACCTCTTCCCACACGAGCGGGATGTACCCGCCCCACACCGCCGACAGGAGAAAATGATGCACCCGCTCATCGCCTACGACCTCGCCAAGACCAAGATGGCCGACCTGCACGCCGAGGCAGAGCACGAGCGGATGGCCGCGTCGGCTCGATCGGCCCGCAAGCAGGCCGACCGCGAGATGCTCATTCCGGCCCGTTGGGCTCTCCGCCGATTCTTCGCCAGGCTTCACCTCGCAGGGTCCGAGGCCTGACCACCGCTGCGG
Organism: Candidatus Limnocylindrales bacterium; assembly: GCA_038250445.1. Taxonomy (GTDB): domain Bacteria; phylum Chloroflexota; class Limnocylindria; order Limnocylindrales; family CSP1-4; genus CF-46. Next base: position 2,595 of record JBBSCI010000153.1, read on the forward strand.
GTCGGGCGCGGCTTGTTGGGGCGCCGCGCCCCGCCCGCACGCGACGTTGCCTGGTACTTCTGTGGCGAATCGACTGTAACCTTCCGGTACCGAAGGTTGCGGGACGGATACAGCCGGGAAGGAGTAACCTAACCCGCAATACGACTGTGAAAGCCGACTCCTCGCCCGTCCGCCGCGGACGCCCGAGGTACGCGCGGCCGGTCGATCGACCGAGATCGCCCGCGTCCAGGAGTCGTCGCTCATGACCCAGTCCACCGCCCGACCCACCGTGCTGGCAGCGCCCCCGCCGCGTCCGCTGGGACGCTCCATTCAGATCAACATGTCCACCGCCGCCCTGTACGAGGCCGCGATCCGCGACCACGAGGGCCAGATCGCCGCGGCTGGCCCGCTCGTCGTGCGGACCGGTAAGCACACCGGCCGCTCGCCGAAGGACAAGTTCGTCGTCCGCGAGCCCTCGTCGGATGCCAAGATCTGGTGGGGCGAGGTCAACCAGCCGATCACCGAGGCGAACTACGACCGCCTACGGGCTCGGCTGGTCGACTACCTGGCCGAGCAGGACCTGTACGTGCAGGACTGCTTCATCGGCGCCCACCCGGATCACCGCCGCTCGCTCCGGGTCTACACCGAGACCGCCTGGGCCAGCATCTTCGCCCGGAATCTGTTCCGCCGGCCGGCGGCTGCGGACCTCACGTCGTTCAGCCCGAACTTCACGATCATCGACGTCCCGTCGTTCAAGGCCGACCCGTCGACCGAGGGCACCCGGACCGAGACCGCGATCCTCGTCCATCTTGGCCGGATGGAGGTGATCATCGTCGGTACCCAGTACGCCGGCGAGATCAAGAAGTCGGCGTTCACGGTCATGAACTACCTGCTTCCCGACGAGGGCGTCCTGCCGATGCACTCGGCGGTCAATGTCGGCGCCGAGCGTGATTCGGTCGTCTTCTTCGGCCTGTCGGGGACCGGCAAGACCACCCTGTCGGCCGATCCGGAGCGGAGCCTCGTCGGGGACGACGAGCACGGCTGGGGTGCCGATGGCGTCTTCAACTTCGAGGGCGGCTGCTACGCGAAGACGATCCGCCTGAGCCCGATGTACGAACCCGACATCTTCCAGACCACGAAGCGGTTCGGGACCATCCTCGAGAACGTCGAGCTCGACCCGGCGACCCGCCAGCTGGACCTCGATTCGGACAGGATCACCGAGAACACCCGCGGCGCCTATCCGCTCGAGTTCATCGGAAACGCCGATCCGACTGGGATGGCAGGCCAGCCGCGCAACGTGGTGCTGCTGACGGCCGATGCCTTCGGCGTCCTGCCGCCGATCGCCCAGCTGACCCACGACCAGGCGGCCTATCACTTCGTCAGCGGTTACACGGCCAAGCTTGCCGGCACCGAGATCGGTGTCAAGGAGCCGATGGCAACGTTCTCCGCCTGCTTCGGGGCTCCGTTCATGCCTCGCCATCCCGGCGAATACGCGGCGATGCTGATCGAGCGGCTCGCTCGTTGGGACGTGCCGGTCTGGCTCGTCAACACCGGCTGGACGGGCGGACCGTACGGGACAGGCGAACGGATGAATATCAATCACACTCGGACGATGGTGCGAGCGGCCCTCAACGGCCTCCTCGACGGCGTGCCGACACGGACGGACCCGAACTTCAACGTCGAGGTCCCGACGTTGGTCCCGGGCGTCCCGTCGGGGATCCTCGACCCACGCTCGACGTGGCCTGATCCCGTCGCCTACGACACCCAGGCCCAGAAACTCGCTCGGATGTTCGTCGAGAACTTCGCCGCATACGCCGACCGCGTGCCGACCTCGGTGAGCGCGGCAGGCCCGACGGTGGTCGCTGACGTCGGTCCCGACCTGGGGCTGGCCGGTCCCGGCGAGGGCTGAACCAGGCGGCTCGAGCCGAACGTCGCGACGCACAACCGTAGAATGGGCCCGACTCGAACGACCCTGAAAGGAGCTCCCTCCGCATGCCCCGCAACAAGGTCACCGTCATTGGCGCCGGCTTCGTCGGCGCCACGACCGCCCAGCGAATCGCGGAGGCGGGGCTCGCCGACGTCGTCCTCGTCGACATCGTAGAGGGGCTGCCACAGGGCAAGGGCCTCGACCTGGCCGAGGCGGCGCCGGTCGTCGGTCATGACTCGCGGATTCTCGGCACGAACGACTATGCGGACACGGCCGGCTCGGACATCATCGTCGTCACGTCGGGGATCGCCCGCAAGCCGGGGATGAGCCGCGACGAGCTGATGGCGACCAACGCGGGGATCGTCCGAACGGTCGTCGAGGAGGCGGCCAGGCAGTCGCCGGACGCGATCCTGATCGTCGTCACGAATCCGCTCGACGCGATGTGCCACGTCGCCTTCAAGGCATCGGGCTTTCCCCGAGAGCGGGTGCTCGGGATGGCCGGCGTCCTGGACTCGGCGCGGTTCCGGACGTTCATCGCCCAGGAGCTCGGCGTCTCGGTCGAGGACACCCACGCATTTGTCCTCGGCGGCCACGGCGACACGATGGTCCCGCTGTCGCGCTACTCGACGGTCGCCGGCGTCCCGATCACCGAGTTGCTGTCGGCGGGTCGAGTGAAGGCCCTCGAGGAGCGGACGGCCAATGGCGGGGCGGAGATCGTCGCGCTCCTCAAGACCGGCTCGGCGTTCTATGCGCCGTCCGCGTCCACGTTCGAGATGGTCGAGTCGATCCTCCTCGATCGAAAGCGCGTCCTGCCGTGCGCCGTGCTACTCAACGGCGAGTTCGGGACCAGCGACCTGTTCGTCGGTGTCCCCGTCGTGCTCGGCGCGGCCGGGATGGAGCGGATCTTCGAGATCAAGCTCACGGCCGACGAACAGGCAGCGTTTGACGCGTCCGCGGCCGCGGTCAGGGAGCTCGTCGCGAAGCTCTGACGCGACGCCGCGCTTCGTCGATGCGTTAGTTCGACTGGTCCGTGGCGACCGCGCCACCGCTTCGTTACGTTGTCGAGCGACATGGAAGAAGCTCCCGGGCCCGACAGTCACTCGCGCGATTGTCGGACCGGCTCACCTTTGCGATCGTGGAGGCGGATCTCGTCGAGGCCGTTATCGGAGCACTCTCTCTGCTCGTCCCGACCTCGAGCGGCAACCTGCTTCTGCTGAACGCGTCAAAGGTTCGGTTGTCCGTGAGCGAGTCATGGAGCGACTCCGCGCAACCAGTCGGGCTGCCCCAGCTCGACCGTCCCAACCACTGTCCCGCGGTCCGTCGCGGTCTTGCCCACCTGGCGGAGGATCTCACCGATCCACTCGCGGTTCGGTGCCCGGCCCACCCGATCGACCATGGGTCCGTGCTCTGTGTGCCGCTCCTTGCCCTCGGCCAGTCCGTCGGCGTCCTACACCTTGCCCGGGACCAGTCGAGTTTCACCCCAAACGATCAGTGGCTGGCCTGGCGGTTGGCCGAACAGGTCGCGCTCGCGTTGGCGAACGCCCGACTGCTGCGAACGATGGAGGGTCTGGCGATGGCCGATCCCCTCACCGGCCTGTACAACATGCGCTTCTTCGATCCGCTGCTGGAGCAAGAGCTGGCGGTTTCGGCTCGAGATGGCACGGCTGTCGGCTTGATCATGCTCGACATCGATCACTTCAAACGCTTCAACGACACCAAGGGCCATCCGGCGGGGGACGAGGCGCTTCGGACCTTCGCCGATCTGCTGCGCTCGTCGATCCGCGAGTCCGACACGGTCGCCCGCTACGGCGGCGAAGAGTTCGTCATCCTGCTCCACGGCGCCGGGCTCGACGCCGCCGCCGCGACGGCCGAGAAGCTGCGCGCCGAGGTCGAGGGCCTGGTGGTCGTTCTCGGTCCGGGCCGGTTCGCCCGTCTCACCGCGTCATTCGGAGTCGGGAGCACGGTCGCCCACGGCCACGATCGGACGACACTGATCGGAATCGTGGACCAGGCGCTCTACCAGGCCAAGGAGCTCGGCCGGAACCGCGTGGTCGTCGCTGAACTGACGGCGCCCTCGCCGGAGGCCGTGTCCCTGCCCAGGGTCCGTTCCGCTCGCGCAAAGCGCGACGCCGAGACGCCACTCCCGGACGCTGCGATCGGCTAGGGCGTCAGGCGGTCGGGGCGAGGACCCGGGCGAGGGTCGGCCTCTTGTAGCGCTCGTCGGCGCGCTCGCTGGACCGCTCGATGGTACGGCCGATGGCCGCGCGATAGATCGCGTCCGTTTCAGGCAGCGGCGGCACTGCCAGCTCCGTCCGGAGGATGTCGGACAGGCGGCGGTATTGGCGCACGACCTGCGATCGCGAACCGACCATGCCGTAGGCGGCGATGAGGACCGCGTGCGCCTCCTCGCGGAGCGGGTCACGAGCGAGGACCGCGGTCGCCGCGGTACGGGCACCGGCCACGTCGCCCGCCGCCAACCGGGCATCGGCAACGTAGGTCAGGGCGTCCTCGTAGAGGTCCGACAGGCGCTCGCGATCGGCGGCGAAGCACTCGTGGCCGAGGCCCTCGGCGAGGTCGCCTCGATAAAGGGCGAGCGCCCGGCTGGCGCTCTGCGGGCCATCGCCGACGAGCGCCTCGAACGTGGTGACGTCTAGCTCGAGTCGGATCTCGCGTCGCAACCCAAGCGTGTCCTGGCCGACCTCGAGAAGCCCGTCGGGCTCGATGCCGGCCGCCACGAGGCCTGTCCTGACGAGCCACAGCGCCTGGCGCAGCGACGACGCAGATGGGCCGTCGAAATCGGGCCAGAGGTCGGCCGCGATCGCGTCTCGCAAACGTGCTCGGGGACGAAGGGAGAGGAGGGCGAACAGCGCCTGGGCGTGGCGCCCGGCGAGTCGGACGCGTGTGCCGCAGGCCTCGACCTCGAACCGTCCGAGGAGGTGGACCCTCAGCGTGATCGCGTCGCCATATCCGGCTTTGCTCATGTCGTCCCCTCAGCCGACAGACGCCCAGCCCTTCCCCCCGTGGGCTGAACGTCCG
>JBBSCI010000154.1:0-7480 GCA_038250445.1 Candidatus Limnocylindrales bacterium
CCGCGCGGCGGCGGACGCGGCCGACGCTGAGCGCCTGGCGGCCAACCAGGCCCGGCGGCGCCTGCCGCTCGCGCTGATGCTGGCAGCCGGTGCGGGCATGCTCGTCGCCGGCCTGACCGATGCCGGGCTCTTCCCGGGCGTCCCACTCATCGTCGCGGGCACCGCTCTTGCACTACCGGCCTTCCGCCAGCTGACGCCGCGTGGCACGCTGCGAGCTGCCCGCGGCCTTCCGGCGGCGGTGCTCCTCCGCGGCTTCCTGACGTTCGCCTTCTTCACGGCCGACGTTTATGTGGCACTCGCCCTCCAGGGTTTGCGCGGAACGAGTGCGACCGTGGCGGGCCTCGCGCTGACCGCCGCAACGCTGAGCTGGACCGCCGGGGCCTGGGCCCAGGCTCACTCGATCCAGCGGTATGGGACGAGGTCGTTCATCAGGATCGGGTTCGTCGTCGTTGCCGTCGGCCTTCTCGGGTTCGCGGCAATCCTCTCGCCGGCGGTTCCGCTCCCGGTCGGCGTCCTCGCGTGGGCAGTTGCTGGCCTCGGAATGGGCCTGGCCTACTCCCCGCTGTCGCTGACGGTCCTCCGTGAGGCCCCACCGGAAAGCCAGGGCGCGGCTACGGCCGGGCTCCAGCTTTCGGACGTGCTGGGGACCGCGCTCGGCGCTGGCGTCGGCGGCGCGCTCATCGCGTTCGGCCATCGCCAGGGCGCCGAAGCGTGGGTTGGCCTCGCCGGCGCGTTCTCGATCGGGGCGGTCGTTGCCCTACTGGGCTTCCTGATCGGGGCCAGGCTGTCGCCCGGTCGATCGATCACCTCCGCCGCGGAGGCGACGGGCCCCACCGCCGACGTCTTGCCCCAGGCGACGGGCCAGCGAACCGACCCGACGCGGTAGACTCTGCGCCCGCCAGCGATCGGCTCGGAGGAAAAGGTGTCGGAGAAGCGCTGGGGCCTGGACCAGGCGATCACGTCGAAGGCGTCTCCGGCGCGGCCGGTCTACCGCGAACCGGCAAGGATCGCCACCCTTGCGGGCGCCGGCATGTTGATCCTCGCCATCTTCTTTCCGTTCGCCGAGGGTCGCATCCCGCGAACCGACGGCCTGATCACGCGGGTCTCCGTGAGTGGCCTCGAGGGTGCCGGCGACGGCGCGATCCTGCTGGTCTTCGGGCTGATGGCGGTCTTCGTCGTGACGTACCGCGGTGCCGCGGAGTCGAGCGCTCCGCTCTTCCGCTTCGCGCCGATGTTGCTGGGGTTCGCGGCGGTCCTGATCCTGATCATCGCGTGGCGTGAGACAGGCGACGCGATCGCCGGTTGGACCTGGACCGGCGGTTCCGGAGAACGAGCTGCCGGCATGTGGCTGTCGGTTGGCGGGTCGGTCCTGCTGGCCGTCGCCGGAACGTACCTGTCGGTGACGCGGCGGAGCGGCTCGAGCGTCGATCCGCGCGCGAGGTATCGCCCGAGTCGGGCGGCAGTGGCGGAGGGCGTCGGGGCGGTCGTCGGCGGAATCGTCCTCAGCATCGCCTGCCTTGGCTTGGCGGCATCGGTCCTGCCAGCGGCAATCGTCGGGATGTCCGCGTTCGTCGTCGTCGTCGGACTCGTCGTCGGCGTCGTCGTCGGTGGCCGGCTAGGGCTCCTGATCGTCGGGTCCAGGTCGGAACCGGAAGCAGCGCCGAAGTCGGGCCTCGAAAGGGTCAAACGCTCGCGCCGGGTGCCCTAGCGGATCGGCGAGGGCGGAGCGATCTGCCGGGCTGCCACGAGGCCGCGCTGCTGTAGACTGACCGGGCTCGCGCGGACCCCTAGCCGTGCGCAGCCGCACCGTGGAGGGTCCCCAGACCGATGTCAGCCGAGGAGCTGCGCGACCGCATCCGGGAGATCCCCGACTTCCCGAAGCCGGGCATCCTCTTCTACGACATCACGACCCTGCTCAAGGATCCGTCGTCCTACAAGGAGTCGATCGATCTCATGCTCGAGCCCTACAAGGGCGAGAAGATCGACATCGTCGTCGGGATGGAATCGCGCGGTTTCATCTTCAGCTCGCCGATGGCCTACCAGCTCGACGCCGGGCTCGTCCCCGTCCGCAAGCTGGGCAAGCTGCCGGCCGAGACGATCACCGTCGAATATGCCCTCGAATACGGCTCGAACACGCTCGAGATCCACCGCGACGCAATCCAGCCCGGCCAGAAGGTCCTCATCGTCGACGACCTCCTCGCGACCGGCGGGACCGTCAAGGGCACGATCGAGCTCGTCGAGCGCCTGAAGGGCGAGGTCGTCGGGCTCGCGTTCCTCGTCGAGCTCGAGTTCCTCAAGGGTCGCGACCGCCTCGAGGGCCGGCGCGTCACGAGCGTCATCAAGTACTGACCGTCCTGACGCGTGTCGGCCAAGCCGACCGCCTCCGAGGCCCAGCCATTGGCCGATCCGACTACCAGATTCGACTCAACCGACGCCGCCGGACCCGATCCTGCGGTGGCCGGCCCTGAGCCGACCGACGGCGGCGCCGACCTCGGTCGCCGGAAGTTCTTCCGGCAGTTTGCGGGCGAGCTCGCGAATACAGCGGCGACCATGGTCGGGGCGGCCCAGGCGATTCAGCGGACCTCGGCCGAGCTGGCGGGCGCCCTCCTCGATCCGACGCGGGATGCGCTCGAGGATGCGACTTCCACTGCTCCGGCCGCGGACAGCGCCGCTGCGGAGGGTCCTGGGTTCCGGACCTCGTTCCGGGTCGATGAGGCGACGATCTTCTTCGTCGACCAACGGGCGCTGCCGCGGGCCGTCGTCGAACAGCCGGCGCTGTCGGCGGCCGAGGTCACGTACGCCATCCGCAACGGGACGGTCCAGGGCGGGCCCGCGATCGGGCAAGCGGCCGCGATCGGCCTGGCGCTCACCGCCGAGCGAGTCCGCGAGACGCGGCCGTACGCCCGGCGAGCGACGCTCCGAGGCGCCGCGAACGCGCTGCGCAACGTCTCGCCGACGCACGCCAACCTTGGCTGGGCAGTTGGGCGGGTGATGGACGCGTACGCGGCAGTCGGTGAGCTCGAGGAGGACGGCGCAGCGATCACCGCCGCGATGCGCGCCGAGGCCGATCGCATCGTCGCGGAGTCGACCGCCGACCACGGGCGCCTCGTCGAGGTCGGACTCGCCGCGCTTGACAGTCTGGCGCGTCGGGCCGCGGAGCCGTCCTCGCCGGCCGAGGCCGATGCGGCCCCGCGCCCACCCGGCGAGCCGCTCCGGATCCTCGTTCACGGCCTCTCCGGGACCCTCGCCGGCGGCCAGTTCGGCACCGCACTCGCGATCGCGATCGCCGCCCACCACGCCGAGCGGCCGGTTCGCGTCATCGTCCCGGAAGGCAGGCACGGCTACACGGGCTCGCGGATCACCTGCTGGGAGCTGGCAGGCGCAGGCGTCCCGTACTTGCTCGTCGCCGACGCGGCCGCGCCGTCGCTCATCGCCGGCGGAGAGGTCGATGTCGTCCTCGTGCCGGCCGATCGCGTCGCTGCCAACGGCGACGTGGCCGCGATGATCGGGACCTATCCGATCGCCGCCGCAGCCGCGACCTCGGGCATCCCGATGTTCGTCTGCGCACCACTGAGTGCCATCGACGCGGCGACCGCCGACGCGCACTCCATGACCATCGGAACGCGGCCGGACGGTGAGCTCGATCGGTTCGGCGACGTGATGCTCGCCCCGCGCGGCAGCGAGGTTCGCAGCCCGGCCCACGACGTCACGCCGGCCGAGCTCGTCACCTCGTTTGTCACGGGTGATGGCCTCCGGCAACCGCCGTTCATCGACGAGGCCGCCTGATGGCGAGCGTCGCGATCCCTGGTCGCCGTGCCCGAGGAGCACTGAACGTCCGGACGACCCTGGACCGCGCGCTCCTCCGCGACTTCCTCGAGGGCAACCGCCTGTTCGCGGCTTACGCGCTATGCGATCTCGAGGATCGCGAGTTTGCCCGGACCCGCTGGGGAGCGGCGTTCGACGGCGACGAGATGGTCGCGCTCGTACTCGAGTACTCGGGCATGACGCCGCAGCCGATGTTCGTGATGGGCCGCGACGACGGGATCGAGGCCATCCTGAGCGACGTCACCCGTCCGCGGGCTGCGTACGTCGCGACCCTCACCGAGAGCCTGCCGGCGGTCCAGACCCAGTATCGCGTCGATCCCGGCCCGCCGATGGTCCGGATGTGGGTCGATCGGGCTCGATTCCGACCATACCCGGCGGACGTCCAGCGCCTGCTCCCGATCGAGATCGGCGAGCTCAACCGGCTGTATCAGCTCGGCTTCGCGTCGTGGCTCCCGTCATCGGCGATCGCCGAGGGCGTCTATTACGGCATCCGCGTCGGGGGCCGGCTCGTCGCGGCGGCGGGCACGCACGTGATTAGCCCCCAGGCCAAGCTGGCGGTCGTCGGCAACGTCCTGACGCATATCGACTATCGTGGCCGCGGCTACGCGACCGCCGTCACCGGCGCCGTGACCGCCGACTTGCTGCGCACCTGCGACCAGATCGCGCTCAATGTCCGTTCCGACAACCCACCGGCGCTCCAGGCGTATCGGCGACTCGGGTACGCCGAGCACGTCCGGTTCGAGGAGCGGCTCATCCACCGGCTCGGATCGCCGTGGCCGGATCTCGCGGCGCCGCTTCGGCGCCTCTTCAACCGCAGGGAGAACGACCGCCGATGACTGCCGACGCGACCCAGGCGCTACCCGCCCACGACGTCACGGACCTCGGCCTCGCCTCGGAGGGCATCCGCCGGATCGAGTGGGCGGAGCGGGAGATGCCGGTCCTGCGGCTCATCCGCGAGCGGTTCGAGCGCGAGCGGCCGCTCGACGGCCTCCGGATCGGGGCATGCCTCCACGTCACAACGGAGACGGCGAACCTCATGCGGACGCTCGCCGCCGGTGGCGCCGAGGTCTACCTCGCGGCCTCGAACCCGTTGTCCACGAAGGACGACGTCGCGGCCGCCCTCGTCGCCGAGTACGGGATCGCCACGTTCGCCCGCCGCGGCGAGGACCGCGACACGTATTACCGGCATCTCAACCAGGTCGCCGACACGCGGCCCCAGATCACGATGGACGATGGCTGCGATCTCGTCTCGCTCCTCCACAGCGAGCGGCCGGACCAGGTCATGGAGGTCCTCGCCGGCACCGAGGAGACCACGACCGGCGTCATCCGCCTCAAGGCAATGGCCGCCGATGGCGCCCTGGGCTTCCCGGTCGTCGCGGTCAACGAAGCCCTGACGAAGCATCTCTTCGACAACCGTTACGGGACGGGCCAGTCGACCGTCGACGGCATCCTCCGGGCCACCAACATCCTCCTCGCCGGGCGCAAGGTCGTCATCGCCGGCTACGGCTGGGTCGGCCGGGGGATCGCCTCGCGGATGTCCGGCATGGGCTCGCACGTCGCGATCATCGAGGTCGACCCGGTCCGTGCGCTCGAGGCGCTGATGGACGGCTTCGCGGTGATGACCGCGGGCGAGGCGGCCAGCTGGGGCGAGCTGTTCGTGACGGCCACCGGCAACATCAACGTGTTCCGCCGGGAGCATTTCGCCGCCATGCGGGACGGCGCGATCATGGCCAACAGCGGCCATTTCGATGCGGAGCTCGACCTGACGGCGCTCCGCGAGATGGCCGAGGGCCACATCCGCGAGGTGCGCGAGAACGTCCAGGAGTTCGATGTCGGCGGGAAGCGGATCAACCTCATCGCCGAGGGCCGGCTGGTCAATCTCGGCGCGGCCGAGGGTCACCCGGCGGCCGTGATGGACATGAGCTTCGCCAACCAGGCGCTCTCGGCCGAATACGTCGCGCAGCACCACTCGGAGCTGACGCCCCAGGTCTACGTCGTGCCGGAGGCGATCGACGCCGAGGTCGCCCGACTCAAGCTGGCGGCGCTCGGGATCAACCTCGACCCGATGACGCCGGAGCAACTGGAGTACGTCTCCTCCTGGAAGCACGGAACGTAGCCGCGTCGATGCGCCCTTGGCGCCGGTCGTCCGATTCCGAACGCCCGCGAAAACCACCTGTCTCGGTGCCGGTCGTCCGATTCCGGACTCCGGATTCGGAGGGATTGTGGCGGGAGAAGTGATTTCCAGCGGCGTGCGGAATCGGACGATCCGCGTCTCGGCCACTCCCCATACACTGGCCCCATGACCGACCAGACGATCGCGCCCTACGGCGAATGGGAATCGCCGTTCCCGATCTCGATGCTTGCGGCCGGCGTTGTCGCGCTCGGCGAGCCGGCGGCTGCGGGCGGCGTTCGATGGTGGCTCGAGGGCCGACCCGACGAGACGGGTCGCCAGGGTCTGTGGCGGCGCGACCCAGACGGGACGGTCACCCGGCTGACACCGGAAGGCTTCAACGCCCGGAATCGTGTCCAGGAATACGGCGGCGCGGCATACCTGGTCGACGGCGATCTCGTGGTCGTGTCGGACTTCGAGATCGGACGACTGAACCGCGTCGTCAGTCCCGGGGCACTCGAACCGATGACACCGGAGCGGGCCTGGCGGTTCGCCGACCTCATCGTCGATCAGACGCGAGGTCGTCTCATCGGCGTTCGCGAGGACCACGAACCCGACACGCTGGCGAGCCATGGCGAAGCCGTCAACAGCATCGTCGCGATCTCGCTCGCGGACGGCGAGGTCACGCCGCTGGTCGATGGCGCCGATTTCTATTCGGCCCCGCGCCTCGCGCCGGACGGCTCGCAGCTCGCCTGGCTCGAGTGGCGCCATCCGAACATGCCGTGGGATGGCACCGAATTGAAGATCGCCGCCGTGGCGGTGGACGGCTCGATCGGTCCCGCCCGGACCGTTGCAGGCAGTCCGTCCGACTGGATCTCGCAACCGCGCTGGTCGCCCGACGGCGTCCTCCACTACGCCGCCGAACCGACCGGTTGGATGAACATCTACCGGCTGGGCCCCGACGGACCAGAGGCGGTCGCACCCTTTGAGGCCGAATTCGTCTACGCGGATTGGCTGTTCGGCTTTTCGACGTACGCGTTCGTGCCCGACGGGTCGATGGTCGCGATCGGTCGGAGCGACGGCCGCGACCGGCTCTACCGCATCGGGCCGAATTCAGGAACGATCGCGGAGATCCCTGTCCCGTTCTCGGAGATGGAGGGACTCGACGTCGACGGCGACCGGGTCGTGCTGCGAGCAGCCTCGCCGATGGACCCCGCTGCGATCATCGACCTCAACCTCGTGGACGGCACATGGGCGGTGCTTCGGCGGTCGACCGAGGCCACCTTCGATGCCGACGACATCTCGGTGCCCGAGTCGGTCGAGTTTCCGACGACCGGCGGGAAGACGGCGTTCGGCCTGTTCTATCGGCCGCGCAACAGCTCGTTCACCGCCGCTGACGGCACGCTTCCGCCGCTGATCGTCACGAGCCACGGCGGTCCGACCGCGTCGGCCTACGCCGCGTTTACGATCGGAGTGCAGCTGTTCACCAGCCGCGGCTTCGCGGTTCTCGACGTCGACTACGGCGGCAGCACCGGCTACGGCCGC
>JBBSCI010000155.1:0-7468 GCA_038250445.1 Candidatus Limnocylindrales bacterium
GGACCGCGCCCTGGAGGACCCGGCGGCGGCCGGCCGGGTGGGATGATGGGCATGGGGATGGGCATGCCGGCCGCCAAGCCGCGCGACTTCGGCGGTTCGTTCCGCCGACTCATCGGCACGCTCCGGCCGGAGGCGCCGCTCATCGTCGGGGTGATCCTGCTGGCGATCGTCAGCGTGACCTTTACGGTCGTGGGTCCGAAGATCCTCGGCAACGCGACGAACACGATCTTCGAGGGGGCGATCAGCCGCAACCTGCCCGCCGGTGCCACGCAGGAACAGGTCATCGCCGGTCTCCGCGCCGAGGGCAAGAATCAGCTCGCCGACATGCTTGGGTCGATGCACCTCACGCCGGGTACGGGGATCGACTTCGGGGCCCTCGGAAGCGTCGTCGCGCTCCTGATCGTCCTGTACGTCGTGAGCTCGATCTTCGGCTGGATGCAGGGTTACGTGATGGCCGGCGTCACCCAACGGACGGTCTACCGGTTACGCACCGACGTCGATAGCAAGCTCGGCCGGTTGCCGCTCCGCTACTTCGACGGTCACCCGCGCGGCGATCTGCTGAGCCGCGTCACCAACGACATCGACAACATCGGCCAGTCGCTCCAGCAGAGCCTCACCCAGCTCATCACCTCGCTCCTGACGATCGTCGGCGTGCTCATCCTGATGCTGACGATCAGCCCGCTCCTGGCGCTCATCTCGCTCCTGGCCGTGCCGGCGTCGCTCGTCGTGACCGTCCTCATCATCGGGCGCTCGCAGAAGCTGTTCGCCGCCCAGTGGGCGTCGACGGGCGCCCTCAACGGCCACGTCGAGGAGATGCACACCGGTCACGCGATCGTCAAGGCGTTCGGTCGCCAGCGGCAGGCCGTGGCGATGTTCGACGAAGAGAACGGTCGACTCTATCGGGCCAGCTACCGCGCCCAGTTCATCTCCGGAATCATCCAGCCGGCGATGAACTTCATCTCAAACCTCAACTACGTGGCGATCGCGGTCATCGGCGGCCTGCGGGTCGCGGCGGGCCAACTGACCCTCGGCGACGTCGTCGCGTTCATCCAGTACTCACGACAGTTCACGTTCCCGATCATCCAGACCGCCAGCATCGTCAATGTCCTCCAGTCGGCGGTCGCATCGGCGGAGCGCGTCTTCGAGCTCCTCGACGAAGAAGAAGAGATCCCCGATCCGGTTCAGCCCGCCGTCCTCGACCGGGCGCTTGGCGCGGTCGCGTTCGAGGATGTGTCGTTCCGCTACGAGCCCGAGCGGCCGCTGATCGACGACCTCGACCTGACCGTCGAGGCGGGCCGCACGGTGGCGATCGTTGGGCCGACCGGGGCAGGCAAGACGACGCTGGTCAACCTGCTGATGCGGTTCTACGAGATCGATTCGGGGCGGATACGCGTCGATCGGATCGACATCCGCGAGCTCGCCCGCGACGACCTCAGGCGCCAGTTCGGGATGGTCCTCCAGGACACGTGGCTGTTCCACGGCACGATCCGCGAGAACATCGCCTACGGGCGACTCGAAGCGAGCGAGGCGGACATCATGGCGGCCGCCGAGGCGGCTCACGTCGACCACTTCGTCCGGACCCTGCCCGACGGCTACGACACGGTCATCGACGACGACGCCACGAACCTGTCGGCCGGCGAGAAGCAGCTGTTGACCATCGCCAGGGCGTTCCTTGCCAACCCGCCGATCCTCATCCTCGACGAGGCGACAAGCAGCGTCGACACGCGGACCGAGGTCCTCATCCAGCGGGCGATGACCCGCCTGATGCGGGGTCGCACGACATTCGTGATCGCCCACCGCCTCTCAACGATCCGCGACGCCCACACGATCCTCGTCATGGACCGTGGCCGGATCGTGGAGCAGGGCGACCACGAGGCGCTGCTCGAGCGTCGGGGCTTCTATTTCGAGCTCTACAACAGCCAGTTCGCAGAGGCGCTGGTCGAAGCCGTCTGAGGATCGCGGCGCCGGCGGTCCCGCCTCGCCGGCCGCCGCCCGCGCTTGCCGGCCGCGTTCCCAATATTCGGTCCAGGCTTAGCCGCCGCCCACATTCGTTCGGTCGGCTCATTGCGCCACGCGGACATGCGGACCACTGATATCCATGGCCTGGAATGCTCCGAGATGGCAGAAATACGTAGAACTAAGCCTGCACCGAATATCCGGATGCCGGATGCTCGGCGGCCGCGGGACGCGGTAAGCGGAACGCAAAGCGGGCGGCGGGTGTACCGACAGTGATGATCCGCCGTCCGCCTGCAGGCTCCCGTCCTTTCACTCTACTCGCCCTCGGGGCCGCTTTGATTGTCGCGTGCGCCCCGGTCTCGTCTCCCGGCCCGTCATCGCGGCCGAGCGTCGTCGCCCCGTCACCGAGCCCCGCGACAGCCAGCCCCGTGACGGCCAGCCCTGCGCCCATCACCGCGCCTGTGATCGCATTTCATGCCGATCCGGACGGCAACGACGACTTCTACCTCGTCGGCGCCGACGGGGCGGGGCTCCAGCCGCTGACCAAGCATGCCGAGACCGTCGCGTTTCCCTACTGGTCGCCGGACGGCACGAAGATCGCGTACCTCTGCTGCAGCGGGTTCGACGCGAGCCTCTGGGTGATGGACGCCGACGGATCGGGCACGCAGAAGCTCACGACAGGCCGAGCCGGCTCCCCGTCGTGGTCGCCGGACGGCCTCCGCATCGCCTACGACGATCAGGATGCCGGCGCGATCTGGGTCGTGAGCCCGGACGGGTCCGGCGCGCGCAGCCTCGCGGTCAACTCCGGGGGACCGAACTGGTCGCCCGACGGCGAGACGATCGTCTTCTTCAGCTGGCGCGACTTCCCGGGCCAGGACCAGCGGAACGAGCTGTACGTCATGGACGCCGACGGCTCGAACCAGCGCCGGCTCACCGACAACGCGGCCGAGGACGTCGAGCCGACCTGGTCGCCCGACGGGAAGCGGATCGCTTTCACCTCGAGCCGCGACGGCAACCCGGACATCTTCGACGCGGCGGCCGACGGCAGTGACCAGCGCCAACTCACGACCGATCCCGCGCCGGACGAAGGCCCGGCCTGGTCACCCGACGGCAGCCGGATCCTCTTCACGTCGTACCGCGACGGGGCGGACCCGTTGACGCTCGGCCAGGGCAACGCCGAGATCTTCACGGTGTCGCCGGCCGGTTCGGCCCCGGCCAACCTCACCGACGACCCGGAATGGGACGGCTATCCCGCCTGGTCGCCCGACGGGAGCCAGATCGCCTTCAGCATCAACGACGGCGTCGAATTCGACCTGTACGCGATGAACGCCGATGGAACGGGCAAGCATCGATTGGCCGGCGTCAAGGGCGCCAACGGAATAGCGAACGATTGCTGTCCAGCGTGGCGGCCGTAGTCGCCCCGCCACTCTCCGCTGGCTACTCTCTGTAGCGTTCTTCCTTCCAGTGATCGGAGTCGTTGTTGTAGCCGTAGCGCTCCGAGACGCCGAGCTGGTCGTGGTCGAGGAACTCGAGGCCGCGGATCCACTTGGCGCTCTTCCAGAAATACCGCTTCGGGACCAGCAGGCGCAGCGGGTAGCCGTGCTCCGGCTCGACGGGCTCGCCACCGAACGTGTCGGCCAGCATGACGTCATCGTCATCGAGGATGCTGAACGGCAGGTTCGCGGTGTAGCCCTGTTCGGAGTGGGCGACGACGTGAGTCGCCGACGGGCGAACCTGGGCCAGGCGAAGGATCTCCTGGATCGGGACGCCCTCCCAGTCGGTTTCGAGCTTGGTCCAGCGGGTGACGCAGTGGATGTCGGTATGGACGGTCTTGCGCGGCAGCGCCTTGAACTGCTCCCAGGTGAGGGTGAACGGCGCATCGACCTCACCCCAGACGCGGAAGTCCCATGTCCCGAGGTCCGTGTGCGGCACCGAGCCGTAATGGAGGACTGGGAACTTGTCGGTCTTGTACTGCCCGGGCGGGATTCGCTCGGCAGTCGCGGGATCCGTCGCGGTCGATCCGAAGAGACGTTCGAACATGTCAAGGCTCCGTGGTGGTGTGCGCGCTGATCGTTACACATCCCGGCCATAGGGCGACGTCGTCTCGATGACCGAGCGCATCTGCGCTACCCTCTGCCCGTGGTTTCGCCCAATCCAACACCCGGTATTGACGCCGTGCCGGGGCGTCCTCGGGTCATCGTCGTCATGCCCGCGTACAACGCGGCCAAGACGCTGGAGCGAACCTACGCTGATATCCCTCACGATCGCGTCGACCAGATCATCCTCGTCGACGACGTCTCCGGGGACGAGACCGTAGAGATCGCCAAGCGACTCGGGCTCGACGTCATCATCCACCGCCAGAACCTTGGCTACGGCGGCAACCAGAAGACCTGCTACGACGCGGCTCTCGGGGCGGGCGCGGACGTCGTCGTCATGCTCCACCCCGACTACCAGTACGACGCAACGCGGATCCCGGCCCTCATCGAACCGATCCTCCGGGGCGAGGCGGACCTGATGCTGGGCAGCCGATTCCTCGGCGATCCGCTCGCCGGCGGCATGCCCCGCTGGAAGTACGTCAGCAACCGGTTCCTGACGATCCTCGAGAACCTCGCCTTCGGGCTTCACTTGTCCGAGTACCACACCGGCCTGCGGGCATACTCCCGGGGACTCCTCGAGGCGATTCCGTACCGCCTGAACAGCGACGACTTCGTCTTCGACCAGGAGCTCGTCGCCCAGGTCGTCGCGACGCGCAGGCTCAGGATCTCGGAGATCGCGGTACCCACCCGCTATTTCGATGAAGCGAGCTCCGTCAACTTCCGGCGGAGCGTGGTGTACGGATTGTCGACGCTGCGGGTCGTCCTTCGATTCCTGCTGCATCGGGCGGGCCTGCGACGATCGGCGAAGCTGACGCCGCGACCGTCCGATCACGTCCCGCCCGCGCCCTGACCGCGTGAGGTATCGAACCGGCCTGATCCGTGCCGCGATCGGCGCGGCGATCTCGGTCACGGCGATCTGGCTGGTCCTACGCTCGGTTGACGTCGGTCGGGCGCTCGAGGTCCTCCGGACGGCGGACATCAACTGGATCGGCCTGATGGCTGCATGCATCGTCGTCGACCTCGCCGTCCGGGCTCTTCGCTGGCAGCGCCTGGTCGCCCCGATCGGTCACGTCCGTTATCCGTCGATGCTGGCCTACCTCCTGGTCGGCTACCTCGCCAACAACGTCCTGCCGGCGCGGATCGGCGAGCTGGTTCGCAGCCACTACCTGGGCGACAGGGAGGGACTGTCGCGAACGACGACACTCGGCACGGTCGTCGTCGAGCGGGTGGTCGACTTCGTCGTGGTCGTCGCGATCGCCTCGGCGGCGATCATCGTGCTGAGCGTCCGGGGCATCGTCGCGAGCGTTGTCCTCGTCGGGGTCGCGGTTGCCGGGCTGCTGGCTGCTGCGGTCACGGTCGGGATCGCGGCCCATCGCTTGCCGGGCGCCGAGCGGATCGCCGCCGCCGCCGAGCGCTGGCCAAAGGTTCACGAGCTGGCGGGCAAGCTCCGCGGCGGCCTGGCCGTGGCCGGGCGGCCGCGGACCCTGGCCGAGGCACTGCTCCTGAGCGTCGTCGCGTGGGGCGCCACCGTCCTGGCCTTCGCCGCGGCGGGCCAGGCCATCGGCGTCGAGCTGACGATCGGGCAGGCGTCGCTGCTCGCGTCGGGCGTAGCGCTTGCGACGGCGATCCCGGCGGGACCGGCCAACCTCGGCACGTTCGAGTTCGCGGCCCTCGAGATCGGCAAGGCCGTCGGCGTGTCGGCGGACCCGGCGTTCGCTCTCGCCCTGCTCGTCCATGCCGGGATCCTCGTGATCACCTCGATCGGAGGACTCGTCGCCTTGTGGCGCCTTGGCTGGCGGCGCGCCTGACGACGACGTGGCCCGATTCCTACCACGCGAGAGTAAACGACCGACCTGGCACGATATTGGTCGATCCTTCCCGCAACGTGGGAACAAACAACCGCGATGGCCGTTGAATCCGTCGATTCTTCCCCTAGAACAGGAATTCACGACGCGTTTGCCCTTGCGAGTGTCGCGTAGTCCCGTCCCATAGGAATCGGCCGGGGCCCCACCGACCCTCGGCGACTCGGCACGTGCCCCGGGCTACAGACTCGCGGCAGGTCCCACCGAGGTCGGCTGCGGGTCCTCCGCGCCAGGTGCCGGCGTCAGCGACTGGCGGAGAGCGTTCATCGCCAGCTCTGCCCCGACGAGGCGCTCGCGCAGGAGCTTGCAGCGCAGCTCGGCGCGATCGAGGAAGGCCGTCAGGGCATGCTCCGATCTCGAGCGCTCGGCCGGGTCAAGGTCGGTCGCGAGGTGGTCGCGAAGCCTGAGGATCTCCTGTAACTCGTCGAGCGAGAAGTCGGCCGGTTTGAGCGCCCTCGCAAGCAGGACCCGCTGGACGTCGTCCTCGCCGTAGAGCCGAAAGCCACCATCGCTTCGGCCTGTCGGTGTGACCAGGCCCATCTCTTCCCAGTGGCGCAGCGTCCGCAGCGATAGCCCAACGCGGTCCGCGACCTCACCGATGTGGTAGGTGTCGTCCATCCGATGATTGTCGCACCCGCCCGCTGTCCGTGGACACCAAGGCGCGGGTCGCGCCGTCAGGAGGGCGTCGGGCTGAATCCCAGCTGGGCTCGCCGCGGCTGCGTCGCTGAACCAGCAGCGGTGGCCGCGTCATATGGCTCGAATTCGAGGCTGGCCGCCGCGTCGACTTTCCGGACCCTCAGGAACTCGAGGAGGTACGCCTCATACATCTCGGTGATGAGTGCGACTGCGTCCCGGTGCGCCGGGCGCGCCGCCGCGGCGCGTGCCTCCGCCCGGCTGTTCCACACGCAGAACGAGAGGCAGCTGCGATCGGCCGCCAGCGGGCCCTTGTAGTAATGGACGAAACCCGGGGCGTCCATTGCCTCCTGGTGCGCCCAGTTGTCGTAGCGGCCCAGGTGCTCCTCGTTGGCGTCGGTCCGGAGGATCGACCGGAAGGCCACCATGTACCACTCGCCGGGCTCGAGAGCATTCGCTACGGCTGACCAATCGAACGCCTCGCCGACCGGCATCGAGGCGTAATCATCCGCAACAGGTGCGAGATCCGCGAATGCGTCCATCCGGCGCTGACAATAGGCCGTGCCGCCCAGATGTCAATAGGCGAGATGAACCAGTATCACTATTCGATAGATGTCGTTTGGTGAGGTGCTTCATCCACGAGGGCGGCTGTGATCGTCCGCGCGGCCTCCGGGAGCAGATGCGTCATCCGGGCACGCCACGCGAGCCCGCATCGTCCCTCCGGCCCGACGATTCCGACGGCGCCGACGATTCCCTGCTCGCGGATGATGGGAGCCGCGATTCCCACGCACCCGGAAACAAGCTCGCCGATACTTCGGGCGACCCCGGTCTCCCTGGTGTCGGCCAGCATGGCGCGCAGGACCGTCTCGTCGGGCGTCGCCGGCGTCACCCGCTCCAGGCCGAGGGCGATGACCTCCTCGA
>JBBSCI010000156.1:0-7429 GCA_038250445.1 Candidatus Limnocylindrales bacterium
AGATTCGATCCCGGCCACTTCCTTCGCAGGCGGCTAGCTGTCGGCCTGTGGCGGAGCGATGCTGAGAACCGATTGCGGCGGCTCCGATTTCGAGTCGACTGACGTGGAGGCGTCGTCCTCGAGTTCTTCGCCGGAGCCGAAGGAGCTGGCGCCGGCCGGCGCCACGGTGGCCTCTGATGAAGGGCCGGGATCCCTCACCGGCTCGAGGGCGCGCAGTGCTTCCTTCGCCGCGTCCGAGACGAGCCGACTGTCGTCGGTTTCGAGTCGGTGCAGGGTCTCTATCGCGGTCGCCGCCAGGGCGGCGTCCTGGCCAACCACAAGCCGTTCGAGATCGGCGACGGCTCCACGGCGCGTGTACGGCGACCGACTCTGAACGCAGTCCGCAGCTGTCGAGGGAGTTCGGCCAGATTGATAGGCAGCACTCGGTTCGTGCGCGCGAGGTAGATGTCGCCTTCGACGTATCCAGCCTTGGTTGGGGTTTGCCGGACGCCTGCACCGCGGACCTCGTCGAAGGCGTACTCGTACAGCTCGTGGATCGAGACCCATCCGTCTTCGTCGGCATCGGCGGCGCCTGTTTCCAGGCCCTTCACCAAGGCACGAGTGAAAACCGATGGGACGGGCTCGCCATCGCGGCGCTCGCCCTCGTAGGCGTACTCCATGGCGGTGGAGGCGGACAGGATGATCCGTCCACGTCCCTCGAAGCGTTCCTTGATCCCGACGCTCTCGCCACCTGCTGCCTTCTTCGTAAGTGAGCTCGAGAAAGCCCCTCCGAAGCAACAGTCAAGCAACAAAACGATCCGCATCGAGCGTGAGGCGTCGATCAAGCCGTGCAGCCACAAATCGCTGATTCCGGTTGATCGAAGGCGGCCCAGGTCTGTGTCTGCGGCGGGCGAAGTACAGCCGTCCGCTGTCATCCTTCAGGCCGAGACACGAACGTGCAGGAGCAATCGAGCCTTCGGCGGGGTTCGTGTGCGGCCTTGACCTTGAGAAAGATAAGTAGATCGACGTATTGACCCGCTCGCGCCGGAGTCCATATAGTCCGGTCTACTTCCCAGTACAGAGGTACTAGGAAGCTTCGTTAAGACGGACGCGCCGAAGCATCACCTGAAATGGGCACTTAGGGTGAGAGCCGAGCGAGTAGTGCAACCGACCGACCGTTGTGTCAGGTCGGTTTTCATGTTTACGAACATGAGGGCCGTCAAAGGAGTCAAGGGAATGGAAATCTCGTCAGTCACGAAGGGCTTCTCGTCAGTCACGAAGGGCTTCTCGTCAGTCACGAAGGGCTTCTAGTCGAAATGGGATCCATGAAGGATCGACTGATCCGCCTCATCACGGTCGTCGGCGGCGTCGCTGCCGTCGCACTGGCCGGCGGAGCGTCGCTCCGGGGCTTCTAGTACGTTTGGACATTTTGCGGTCATTGCGCGGAGGGATTAGAGTCTCGCTCGGGTGACCGTCCGCAACGGTGCATAAATGTCCAAGTCCCTAAAGCTCTATATCACTGGACTCGTGGGTGCCAGCGCAATTGCGCTGCTGCTCACGAGTTTTGTATTTTCCAAGAATGCGGACCTCATTCTCGGGATGCGGCCAGAGATTTCCATTGACCGAGAACATACGACTGTTCTCAATGTCTCCATAGGCCTCGGCTTCTGGACGCTTATCACGCTCTTTGCCGGAGCTCTTCCGGTTCGAATGCCTCGTGGCACGCTCGTATCGGTGGCGATCGCACCAATTCTCGCGGCCATGACATTGGGTGGACCTGTTGCGGCAGGCTGGGTCGCCTTGATCGGAACAACTGAGCTTCGCGAACTTCGGGGTAGAGTCGTTTGGTACGGCACTCTGTCTAACCACGCCGGGGTCGTGTTGCCAACCTTGGTTGGTTCATATTTGTGCGAATGGGTCCGAGGGAATTCGACGGACCAGCTCCAAACGTTCGCTGCGACGATGGCTGGAGCCGGAGGATTGTTCTTCCTCAACGTGGCAGTGACCGCCGGAGTGGTTTCTCTTCGTACGGGCCAGGCATTTCGGGTGGTTGCTCTCGGAGACGCCAAGGGCTTCGGCGCAAGTCTGCTGGCCCTAACGCCTCTTGCGTGGTTGATGTCGCAGATCTACCAGTTGTCGGGTGGATGGTGGGCGACATTGTTGTTTGCACTGCCGCTGTACACGACGCGGGTCGCCCACAACCGATTTGTCGAAATGCGCGAGATGTTCACCCAGACCATCGGCGCGTTGGCGGGTGCCGTCGACAAGCGGGATCCATTCACAAGCTTGCATAGTCACCGCGTGAAGATGATTGGAGTCGATATCGGGCGTGAGATGGGCGTCTCGGAGGGCGAACTCGAAGCGCTGGAGTGGGGAGGCCTGCTGCACGACATCGGCAAGATCGGGGTTCCTGACAACGTATTGAAAAAGCCCGAGAGGCTGACGCGGGACGAGCGGATGCTCATGAATGCTCATCCGGTGCTTGGGGCGCAGATCATCGCGCCGGTTACGAAGCTGGCGCCGGAGTTGCCGATCATTCGGCACCATCACGAGTGGTACAACGGGTCCGGGTATCCGGATCGGCTGATCGGGGACGAGATCCCGAAGCTTGCGCGGATCCTCCACGTTGCCGACGCATTCGAGGCGATGACCGCCCAGCGGCCGTATCGAATGACGCCTCTCACGTCGGAGCAGGCGCTGCACGAGCTCCGCAAGTTCGCCGGGATCCAGTTCGATCCGATGGTCGTGGACGCGTTTGTCAGGACGACGTGGGTTGAAGGTGTATCCGATCCAGGCAAGCTGCCGGAGCCGCGGCAGATCCCGCTCATCGCCCAGGCGGCGGACCGGCTGACCCAGGCGACGGGGCGCCCGGAGTCGGCGCCCGTCGAGCGGGCCTGACCCGGACAGGTTCGGGCCGGCCAAACATCGGCCACCCGAGGCGCCAGACTGGTCGGGTGACGGCAGCCTCCACGACGTCGGTCACCGGCTGAAGCCAACATGCTGATCGCGGGCATCCTGCTCGGGCTGATCGCTGGCCTCGTCGCCGGCGGCAGCATCGGCAACCTCGCCTCGATCCGGCTGCGCTGGATCGCGCTCCTCTTCCTGGCGGTCGTCGTCCGGTTCGCGACCGAGACCGCGATCGAGGCGGGCAGCCCGTTCGCCAGGGACTTCCGCCTGCCGCTGTTCGCCACGTCGTTCGGCCTGCTGCTCACCGGCCTCTGGGTCAACAGATCCCATCCCGGGATGATCCTCGCCTTCATCGGCATCCTGCTGAACACGATCGCGATCCTCGCCAACGCCGGCTACATGCCGATCTGGCGGCCCAGCTTCATCGCCGCGGGCTTCGACCCGGCCACGCTTCTCTCGCCGTTCCACACGATGCTGGCGAACGACACGCTGACGGCCGATTTCCTCCTGCACGCGGGCCCGCTCGGCGACATCCTGCCGATTCCGATTCCGTTCATCCGCAACGTCGCCTCGATCGGCGATCTGTTCCTGAGCGCGGGCCTCGGGTTCTTCCTGTTCGCGACGGTCCTCCGCTCCCCCGCCGAGGCCGTCGCCGAAGACGCCCGAACGGCCGAGGAGCCGCACGTCGAGCCGTCCGACGTCGACCGCTATGGTCGTCGGATTCGGGCGACCGATCTCGGCCGACGGGTGCGACTATCGAGCGGTCTGGCGTCGGAGTTCGCCGACGCGTCCGCCCTCGAGCGGCCCGTCCTGCTCGGTGGATCCGGTCCCGGCCTGTCACCCACCTCGACGTCGAACATCGCTGCGTTCAGACCGCTGCCGGCGGGGGGCCCCGACGCTGCGATCGCCGTCCCCCGACCTGACGACGCGGCCGTGGCCGGGCTGGGCCGGCATCCGTTCGTCCGGCTCGCGCTCAATAGCTCCTTCTCTGCCCTCTGGGTCGGCCAGCTCATCAGCCTGTTCGGCGATCGGATCCACCAGATCGCGCTCGCGTTCCTCGTCCTGGCAGTGACGAACTCGCCGATCGCGGTGGCCTTCGTCTTCGTCTTCGCCAGCCTGCCGAACCTGTTCCTCTCGCCGATCGCGGGGACCTACGTCGATCGCTGGGACCAGAAGGACGTGATGGTCGTCAGCGACCTGCTTCGAGCGGCGATCATCCTCATCATCCCGATCGCGGCCGTCACGAACATCGTCCTCGTCTACCCGCTGATCTTCCTGGTGACCTCGATCTCGATCTTCTTCCGACCGGCTCGGGTCGCGGCCCTGCCGCGGATCGTCCGCCAGGACGAGCTGCTCACCGCGAACTCGGCGATGTGGGTCGGCGAGACGATCGCCGACGTCATCGGGTATCCCCTGGCCGCGGTCTTCGTCGGCTTCCTTGGTCAGGCGCTGCCGCTGGCGTTCTGGATTGACGCGGCGACGTACGGCGCGTCGGCCGCGCTGATCGCGTCGATCCACGTCCCGCCGCTGCGCGATCTCTCGCAACCGGCCGGCGAGCGCCTGAGCGTCCTGGCCGACATGAAGGCCGGCTACCAGTTCCTGCGGCACGAGACGGTCCTCCTCGCGAACACGCTCCAGGCCGCGGTCGCCCAGCTGACGATCGGCGTCCTGACCGCGCTCACGCCGCTGTATGCAAAGGGAATCGTCATCGGGCAACCGATCGACGAGAAGGCGGCCTACGGCTTCTTGGAGACGGCGATTGGCGTCGGCAATCTCATCGGCGGTTTCGTCATCGGGTTCATCGGCACACGACTCGCCAGAGGCAAGACCATCATCTTCGGCTACACGGTGTGGGGCGCCTGCGTCGCGCTGCTTGCCATGACCGGCAACCTCGGCATCGCACTTGGGCTGATGTTCGGGTCGGGCATCGCCAACATGGTCTTCGTGATCCCGAGCCAGACGATGTTCCAGGAACGTACGCCGCCCGAGATGCTGGGTCGGGTGATCGGGTTCCGGTTTGCGCTCGTCTTCGGGTCGATGACGCTTGCGATGGCGCTCGGCGGGATCCTCGCCCAGTTCGCCGGCGCGGCCCCGGTCATCGGCGTGTTCGGGCTTCTCACGATGATCGCGGGGCTGGCCGGTCTGCTCGTTCCGGCCGTGCGGAACGCATGACCTTCGGTACACTGGCGGCCCGAGCAGCGTGCCCGATCCGGGGCGCCCGAGGAGAGACACCACCCGAATGACCGAACCCAAAGACCCGGCGCCCGAAGACGAGGTCACGCCCGAGACCGAGGCCGACGGCGTGGTCGGTCCCAGTGCCGAAGACATCGCTGAGGCCGCGGCCGATGCAGGGGCCGACGAGGAGGCTGCGGCCGACGACGCAGCCGAGGCCGAGGCTGAGGCCGACCTCGACGCCGACGCCCAGACGGAGGCGGTCGCGACGCCGGTTGTCGCGCCAGCTGTGGGCCGGCGCGGACGCGGCGATGGACGCGCTGCGGCAGCAGCCGGCGCGGCGGTGCCGGAGCGGGCGATCCGGATCAACGACCGAATCTCGAAGATCTTCGTCGTGGTCACGCTCTTGGCGTTCGCCGGAATCCTCGCGAACGGAATGCTCTTCGGTGTCGGTGGCGTGTTCAGGCCGTACGTCCCGCCGACGCCGCCCCCGAGCGAATCGCCCTCCGCGTCCGCGTCGGCGTCGCCGTCCGGCAGCGCCTCGCCGTCGGCATCCGCCTCAGCGTCACCGTCGGGCAGCGCGTCGCCGTCGAGCTCGGCTGGCGCCTCCGCGTCCGTCGCACCGTCGGCATCCGCGTCGGCGCCCGGGTCGGCATCGGCGGCTCCGTCCCCCTCGGCATCGCCGTCGCCCTAGTCAGTCCGCAGCGGCTGGGCAGGGTCCGGGGAGGCGTATTCTCGGCTTCATGGACGAACCTCGGGACGAGGCGCTGGAGTCGGCCCGCGCGGCGATGATCTCGAGCCAGTTGCGACGCCGGGGAATCGCCGACGAGCGGGTCCTCCGGGCGATGAGCGCGATCCCGCGAGAGCTGTTCGTATCCCTGGCGCAGCGCGGAGCTGCCTACGCCGACGAGGCGCTGCCAATCCCCGCCGGCCAGACGATCAGCCAGCCGTACATGGTCGCGCGGATGACCGAGCTACTCGCGCCGCGGCCGGGCGAGCGGGTGCTCGAGATCGGGACCGGTTCCGGCTACCAGACGGCAATCCTTGCGATCCTGGGCGCCGCAATCGTCTCGGTCGAGCGCCAGCCCGAGCTGGCAGTCACCGCGCGAGAGCGGCTGGCGAAGCTGGGCCTGAGCGGGGCGGTCGACATCCGGGTCGGTGACGGTAGCGTCGGCGATCCGGCGGGCGCGCCGTTTGACGGGATCGTCGTGACGGCCGCGGCGCCGGCGATCCCGACCGCCCTCCGCGAGCAGCTCTCGCCGGCGGGTGGGCGGCTCGTCATCCCGGTCGGCGACCGGAATCGCCAGGACCTGATGCTCATCGTCCGGAACGGCGACGAATGGCGCGAACGCAACGAGGGCTCCTGCGTGTTCGTCCCGCTCGTCGGCGAGGCGGGCTTCCCGGCCTGAACGAGCCCCGCGCCGTGCCAGGCCCGGCGGGCCCCGGGCGCACCTCCCCGCTCGGTATACTCGGCCGGCCATGACCCACGTCTTCGTCGCCCCCCATCCGGACGATGTCGCCCTCTCATGCGGCGGCCTGATTGCCAGCCTCCGCGAATTGGGCCAGAGCGTCACGATCCTGACGGTGTTCTCCGGCGAGGGCGGTGCGAGGGGGCTGACGGACTACCAGCGCGAGGCGCTCGGGTTCGGGTCGAAGGCGATCTGGCCCGTCACTGAAGCGTTCAATCGCGCCCACATCGCGCCCGAAGCCGAGGTCTATGGCCCGCGAGGCGCCCTGCCGGCATGGGCCGCGCTCGAGGATGCGCTGGAGGCAACCCAGGCCGACGCGGACGCCGCCGCCAAGCGGTTCTGGCAGCGATCGTCGTGGTACCGGCGAGCAAGCGTCCGCCGCGAGCCGCTCGCGGGACAGCCGGTCATCGATGACCTGCCGACGCAGGGCCCGGTCCTGACCGAGGAGATCGTCGAAGTCGCGCGAGGCGGCGACATCATGGCCAAGCGCCGGCTCGAGGACGAGGAGTTCGCGCTCTTCGCCGAGGCGTCGATCGTCTTCCTCGATCTGCCCGATGCGGTGTTCCGCGGTTACGAGGGCGACAACGAGCTCCTCGCCGCGCCGCGCGACGACGATAAGGCGCCGTACGACATCCTCCGCCGAGAAATCGTCCGGCTCGAACCGCAGAAGGTCTATCTGCCGCTCGGCGTCGGGAATCACGTCGACCACCAGCTCTGTCGCGACGTCGGTGTCGGGCTGCTCAACGAGGGCCGGCGCTGGGTGATGCCCGGGCCTGAGTACACCGGCATCGTGACGTTCTACGAGGACTTCCCGTACGCCTGGTGGAACGACTTCGGGCGCATCGAGGACCTGCCGGCGGGCGTGTTCGACGAGCTGCCGGCCGATGTCGCTGTCACGCCGG
>JBBSCI010000157.1:0-7413 GCA_038250445.1 Candidatus Limnocylindrales bacterium
CAGCTGATCCGAACGGACATGACGTTCCTGCGGTTCGATCCCAACCTCGCTGTCGTCGCACAGGGCGTCATCCTGATCGGCGTGGTCATGGTCGGAAGCCTGGTCCAGTTGCGGAGGAGCCGAGCATGAGCGGGGCCGTTGGCAGCGCGAACTCGCGGAGTACGTGGCTGACGTTGGCTGCCTGGCGCGCCCTGTTCCGGGATCGACCGATCGTTCCCCTGCTTGGCATGCTCGCCCTCCTCGTCATCCTGCGCGAGATCGCCCGGCCGGGGGTCTTCAGTGCGGATTTCGTCGGGACGACGCTGCGCGCGGCCGTGCCCCTGGCGATTCTGGCCGCCTGCCAGACGTCAACGATGCTGACGGGGGGCATCGACCTCTCCGTCGGCGCCATCGCCTCGATGTCCGGGTTCGTTGTGGCGACGCTCGTCAACGGGCCTGGCCTCGGAGCGGGCATCCTCGTGGTGTTGGCGATCTCAGCGCTGGCGGGTGTCTTGACCGGGGTCGGTGTCGGTGTGTTCCGGGTCCACCCGCTGATCATGACCCTCGGCATGGGCCTGGTCGTCCTCGGGCTGGCCAACGTGTGGCAGCTGCAGATGGTCCAAACAGGGGCTGGGGTCGCGCCCGCACTGCGGACGCTGGGGTCGGATCGGCTGTTCGGGATCCTGCCGTACAGCCTCGTGGTCTTCGTGCCACTGGCCGCCCTTGTCCTGCTGGGCCTTCGACGAACCGGGTATGGCCGGCTCCTCTATGCGATCGGCGACAACCCGATCGCCGCTCGTCTGTCCGGAGTTCGCGCCTGGCAGGTCCTGGTCGTCCTGTACCTCATCTCGGCTCTCCTGGCCGCGGTCGCCGGGCTGTTGATCTCGGGCTTGACCAACGTCGCCAGCGTGACGCTCGCGGACAGCTACGTGCTGCCGTCGGTCGCGGCCGCGGTCATCGGCGGGACATCCATTCTCGGCGGTCGAGGTGGCTACGCCGGGACCATCGTCGGGGCGCTCATACTGACGGTCCTGTCCTCGCTGCTCAGCACGCTTGGGTACCCCGAGGCCGTGCGTCAGGTCCTGTATGGCGCAATCATCGTGGTTGTTGCCGCGGCCTACACTCGGGTCACCGGCGATATCTGACCGAGCCATGGACCGCCAGCCCGCGAGCCGCCACCTCGGTCTCGACCTCGGCGGCACCAACATCAAGTGGGTGGTCCTCCAGCACGAGGCGGGCGTTTGGGAGTCGATCGACCGCGACCAGGTTCCCACACTTGCCGCGGATGGCCCGGACGCGGTCGTCGCCCGCCTCTCGACCGTCGGCGCCGAGGCAATCGCGCGCAACCCTGGGGTCTCGACCGTCGGGATCGGGATCCCCGGCCTCTACGACCCGGCCACCGGCGTCACGCGGTTCCTCGTCAATATCGCGGGGGCATGGGCCGGTAAGGCTGTCGCGGGACCGGTCGGCACAGCGCTCGGGCTGCCCGCGTTCCTCATCAACGATGCCCGGGCGTTCGGCCTCGCCGAGTTGCGACTCGGGGCGGGACGCGGGGCCTCGTCGATGATCGGGCTGACCCTGGGAACGGGTGTCGGCGGCGTGATCGCGGTCGACGGCCACATCCACCAGGGGCATGACGGGACGGCCGGCGAGATCGGCCACCAGACGATCGAGCCCGACGGGCCGTGGTGCGGCTGCGGGAACCGCGGTTGCCTCGAGGCCTTCGCTCGGGCCGACCAGATCGCGGCGGCCTGCGGGACCGCTACCGCCGAGGACGCGTTCGCGCGGGCACGCGCCGGGGATGTCCGGGCGACAGAAGGCCTTGCCCAGGTGGCCCGCTATCTCGGGATCGGGATCGCCAACTTGGTGACCCTCATCTCGCCCGACAAGGTCGTCATCGGCGGCGGGATCTCGGCGGCCGCCGACCTGCTGCTGGGCCCGATCCGTGACGAGATGCGACGGCGAGTTCACACGACATCACTTGACGAAGTCGAGATCGTCGCCGCCGAGCTCGGCACGTGGGCCGGAGCCGTGGGTGCCGCCATCCACGGCGCCGAGTCGGCGCAGGGACAAGCATGACGACAGAGCGGACGACGGTCCGGGGCCGGCTGGTGCTCGACGACCGGGTGACGGCAGGCCACATCGTGATCGAGGACGGGCTGATCGTCGCCGTGGAGCTCGGCGAGTCCCCAGCAGGGGTTGCATCGTCCGTGTCGGACCGTCCGTTCATCGCCCCGGGCTTCGTCGACGTGCATGTGCACGGGGGTGGCGGCCACGACGCGATGGGGGGAGGCTACGCGCTCGACGGCATGGCGCGGTACCTCCTGGGGCACGGCGTGACCTCCTTCCTGCCGACAGCCGTCTCGGTGCCCCTCCCGGCCCTCGTTCGGTTCTCCGAGCAGGTGCGGGCGTGGCTGCCGACGGCGCGATCAGACGGGGCAGAGGCCCTTGGGTTCAACCTCGAGGGTCCCTTTCTGGCGCAGGCACGGCGCGGCGCGCATGATGCCGCTCACCTCCGTGTCCCGGCCGACGTCCCCACCCGTGACCTCGAGCCGCTGCTTGACGGACTCCGCCTGACCACGATCGCACCGGAGCTGCCGGGCGCGCGAGACCTGATCGCCTGGCTTCACGAGCGCGGCATCGCGACGTCGATGGGCCACTCCGCGGCGGATCTGGACCAGACCGTTGCAGGGTTCGCCGCAGGTGGCTCGTCGACAACCCACCTGTTCAACGCGATGAGCGGCGTGGACCACCACTCACCAGGCCTGGCCGTCGCCGCACTCGTCGACGATTCCATCTACGTGGAGCTGATCGCCGATGGCCAGCATGTGCATCCCGCCCTGTGGCCGATCATCACCCGGACCAAGCCGGCGGACCGCGTGATGCTGGTGAGTGATTCGATCTCGCTGGCCGGGATGGGCGACGGCCGGACGACGATCGGCGGCCTCGAGATCGAGGCGCTTGGCAACCGCGTCACGCTCGCCGGCACGACCACCCTGGCCGGTTCCGTCATTGCCCTCGATACTGCGGTCCGCCTGCTCGTCGAGTCAGGCGTTCCGCTGCCGTTCGCCGTCGCCGCGGCGGGCCGGAATCCGCTCGCCATGCTCGGGATCACCGACCGTGGCCGCCTTTCTGTCGGCCAGCGAGCGGACCTCGTCGAGCTGGACGATGGCCTTCAGGTTCGCCGCGTGATGCGGGCTGGCACCTGGTTCGAGTGATCAGCGCGGCGGCATCGCCTCGAAGGTCCGCTCGATATCGTCGAGCATGCGGATCGTCGCCTCAGTGACGACCTTCAGGTAGCGCTCCCCGTATTCGGGCGACGCTTCGCGGGCGTCGCCCCAGGTCCCGGAGTGCGTCGCGCGATGGACGGAGCCGGGCGAGGAGAAGAAGAACGCCGTATGCACGGGCGCGGGATTCGTGACCTCGGGGAACGGGGGCATCTCGGCGTTCGCCCGGTCCATGTCCACGAGCGCAGGGTTGATGGCGAGCACCGCCGATGTCTCGGCACGGTTCGCGTGGAGGCCCGCCGACGGGCCAAAGAACTCCCCAGCCTCGTCCGCCGTCATACCGTCCCAGTAGTTGATCGGGAAGGCCCGCACCCCGGCGGGCAGCCGGTCGGCCGCGTTTGCGCAGGCGTAGGCGATCGCGTACGTGTTGTCGTAGTGGCCGTTGAGGAAGACGATCCGCTTGAACCCCACCGCCGCGAGCGAGACGCAAACGTCTTCGATGAGCGCCATGAACGTGGGAATCCGGATGTGGACCACGCCGGTGAACCCGACGTGCGGATACGACAGGGCGTAGTTGATCGATGGCGCGACGATGGCACCGGCAACCGGCGCCACACGGCGAGCCACCTCCTGCGGGACCAGCACGTCGGTCAGGAGCGGCCCGTGCGGACCGTGCTGTTCCGTCGAGCCCGTCGGCACGATCACGGTCTGGTGGTCCTTGAGAAACGCGGCGACCTCAGGGTCGGTCATCTCGCCCATGAACACCGTGGGTGGTTTCTTCACGACCTTCTCCTTGCTCGCGTCAGGCGATGGTGGTGGTGAACTCACCGATGCGCTCCATCCATACCGTCACGACGTCGCCGGCCTGAAGGTGCCCCTCCGGCCCGAGCGACGCATCGAGCCTCACGGGGCCGGTGTCAGGCTCAGAGCAACCGGACCCTGGCCGACGACCCACCTGATGTACGAGCGCCGGCCAGCCTCATCGATGCTTCCGTCGGCGTGCATCGGCAGGACGGTCGCGGGGATGAGGCCGTTCAGGTTCAGGCTCATCGCTCCTCCAGCCGGCGGCTCACCCCGGCGCACGTCATCGACAACGTAGGCATCGACAGGGTTGTTGCCAGTTGACTGCCGCATCGTTTGACCCAACGCCACCGCGTCGCTATTCTCGATAATCGATCATACGGCATGAGGCGCCCATCGCCGCGCCGCGACATCCATCGCTCGAGGGACCGTGATGAGCCAGCTCGACATCTTTGGCCTCGACGGGCGGGTCGCCCTTGTTGCCGGCGGAGGTGGCGCGATCGGAGCGGCAATCGCCGAGGCGTTCGCGGGCGCCGGGGCCCGGGTGGCGGTCGCCGGGCGGACGCGCGAGGCGCTCGAGGCGACGGTCGGACGGGTCGAGGTCGCCGGCACTGAAGGACTGGCCATTCCGGCCGACGTGACGAGGGAGGCCGACTGCGACCGGATGGTCGAGGAGACCATTGCACGGTTCGGCCAGATCGACGTCCTCGTCAACGCCGTCGGCGGCGGCGCCGGTAAGGTGCTCCACCCGGCGGAGGGGTACCCGCGCTCCGATTGGGACTGGATCTTCGAGCTGAACGTTCGGAGCACCCTGGTGCCGACCCAGGCGGTTGCCCGGACGATGATCGAACGGGGCCGCGGCGGACGGATCCTCAACATCACGTCGGTGCGGGCGAATCTCGGCATCAACGCCGGCTACTCGGCATACGTCGCGGCCAAGGGTGCGATCAGCTCACTCACCCGCCAGTGGGCGACCGAATGGGCGAAGCACGGGATCCACGTCAACGCGATCATGCCGACGTTCGTCGATACCCCCCAAGTTGCCACACTGCTCGAAGATCCGGCCTTCAAGGCGGGCATCGTGAGTCGCATCCCGCTCGGCCGCATCGGCGAGACGCGCGATCTCGTCGGCCCCGCGATCTTCTTCTGTTCCGACGCCGCCTCGTTCGTGACCGGTCAGATTCTCGGCATCGACGGCGGCCTGACCGCGACCCAGTAAAGGACGACCGATGGACCAGTCGAACTTGATGATGGAACAGGTCACGCCGAACGTCTTCACGACGACGAAGCTCCGCGGCTGCAACCCGAGCTTCGTGACCACGTCGGACGGCGTCGTCGTCATCGACACGCCGCAGTTGCCGACGCGGGCGGTCGCGATGCGGGCGTTGGCCGAGACGCACGGCCTCATCCGCTACCTCATCAACACCGAGAACCACGTCGACCATATCTTCGGCAACTGGTGGTTCCGCGGCGCCGGCAAGGTCGTCAATCACCAGGCGCTCTTTGACATCTTCATGGACCCGAATGCGGCGCTCGACCCCTTCGATTACGCGCTCGAGGCTATCCCGACGGACGACCCCGACGCAGCATCGCTGATCCCCGATCGGGACGACTACTACGCCAACCTCCCGCGCGGAACCGTCGTGTTCACGGGCGACCTGACCCTGGCGGTCGGCGACCATACATTCCACTGCCTATGGACGCCCGGGCACACCCCGGGTCAATTGGCAGTCCACGTTCCGGAGGAGCGCGTCGTGTTCACCGGCGACACGATCTTCTCGGGCTGCCAGACCTGGCTGATGACGTCGAACGTCGACCAATGGATCGAGGCGCTCGAGCGGATCCGCCAACTCGACGTCGACCACGTCGTGCCCGGCCACGGCCCCGTCGTTACGCTCGACTACCTTCAGACGCAGCGGGCCGTGCTGTTCGCCTGGAAGGCCGCGGTCGCGGACGCCGTCGCGAAGGGCTGGACCCGCGAGGAGACAATCGAGCGGGTCCGCTTCGACGACGTCTTCGGGCCGGTCGACGTCGGGCAGGCCTACATGATGGATCACATCCAGAACAAGAATGCCGGCTCCCTCTGGGACAAGCTGACCTCGTTGGGATACAGCAAGGGTCGCTGAGTGCGACCCCAGTCTTTGGCTGTCGAGCCTGGACGGACATGGCCGCGTTGCGGGGATCATGCTCGACATTTCCGACCACCCGAGGCCAGCGCCAGGTCGTCTCGATCTCGTTCATCAGCGTGCCGGCCGGCATCGATCCTAGATCGTCGCAACTAGGCCCGTCCGGCGGCGACCTCGTCTTCGCGATTTCGTCCGGCGAGCCGGATCAGGTCCTCGTGCAACTCGAACCAGATGCCGTGGTAGCTGTCGACCCTTGGTGAGGCGACGAACCGCGGGTCACCGTTCCGCGCCAGCTCGATCGCCCGCCCAAGCCGCACGCCATAGCCGGCCAAGCGCGGGCAGCCTGCTTCGAGCGGGGTCAGCCACGCAGTCGCGTCGGCATGCAGCGCGGCAAGCCGATCCAGCACGCCCTGGTCGTACGCGGCATCCGTATGGTCGTTGAGGACCTGCGATGCGACGTCGCGTAGCTGCCAGGCGGTTACGGTCTCCTTCATCCGATGGTCGAGCTCGAGGAAGCTGTCCAGAGCCGCGATCGGGGCTTCCGAACCCCAGGCCGCCCGTTCGGCGTCGAGGAGCGCGCTCGACCGCGCAGAGCCGGCCTCGGTCAGCCGATAGGCCCCGGCAGCCGTGGCGACAAGCCCATCGGCTGCCAACTGGTCGATGATCGGCTGGACCTCGTCCGGCGTTGAAAGCACCGCGTCGGCCACGCCCTGGGTCTGCGCGAAGCCCTTGATCGCCAAGGCCTGGATGCAGTCGTCCGCGGTCACGATGCGGGTGGTCGTCGAGGGTGATCGCGTCGGCACCGCCGGCTCGGTCGTCCTTGTCTCGTCACCGACCGGGATGCCCAGCTCCGAGGCCCACGCCAACAGCGTCATGGCCTCCGGCACGACCTCGGTCGTCCCCTGGATCACGCCCTCGAACACCTCGCCGGACCCGCCATCGATCGTGATGACGTCACCGGCGACGAATGTCCGCTCGCCCATGACGACCTGTCCGTCGCGGTGCTCGAGTCCGGCCGCGCCGACGACGGCTGGGATGCCCCAGCCCCGGGCCACGACCGCCGCATGGCTCGCCAGCCCACCGCGCGAGGTCAGGATGCCTGCGGCCACGGCCATGCCGTGCACGTCGTCGGGTGACGTCTCGGCGCGGACCAGGATCGCCGCACGACCCTCGGCCGCGGCGGCCCGTGCGGCCTCCGGGGTCAGTGCGATCGGCCCGCTCGTGACGCCCGGTGAGGCGGGCAGCCCGACGAGGATCGGCGCCGGGCGGTCACCGCGACC
>JBBSCI010000158.1:0-7371 GCA_038250445.1 Candidatus Limnocylindrales bacterium
CGGCCCAGAAGCGGATCGGCGTCACCGGCAGTGGCAAGTTCATCCGCGTGAAGGCCTGGAGCGGGCATCACCTCGAAATCAAGTCGTCCCGTCGGACCCGTCGCTATGCGGGCAAGGCGTTGATGGGCAAAGTCCACGAGCGGCAGGTCCGTCGCCTGCTCCCGTATCTTTAGGAGCGATCGAACCAGATGGCACGAGTCAAGCGAGGCGTCACGGCCCATCGGCGCCACAAGCGCCTCCTCAATGCGGCCGAAGGCCGGATGGGCACGAAGTCGAAGCTCATCAAGCCCGCGCGCGAGGCGAGCCTCCACGCGATGGCCTACGCGACGCGCGACCGCAAGCAGCGGAAGCGGCAAATGCGCGAGCTGTGGATCATCCGGATCAACGCGGCCGCCCGCCAGAACGGGATGACCTACGGCGCGTTCATCGCGGGCCTCAAGAAGACCGAGATCGAGCTCGACCGTAAGGTGCTCGCCGATGTCGCGGTTCGGGACGCCGCCACCTTTACCCGGATCGTCGAGGCAGTCCGGGGCGCCTGAAATCAACACCCGCTCGAGAACCCTCGACGTCGTTGACGCTCGAGGGTTCATGATTCTTCGCATGAGGCAGCAGTGGACCTGACCGACCTGACACGCGATCTCGAGGCGCTCCGCGATGAGGCGCTGGCGGCGATCGCCGCCGCGTCCGCCGTGCCGGAGGTCGAGGCGGTCGAGCTCGATGTCCTGGGGCGGAAGGGCCGCCTGACGGCGGTGCTCCGCGGGATCGGTGGCCTGCCGCCGGAGGACCGGCCGAGGATCGGAGCCGTCGCCAATTCCGTTCGCGAGGCGATCGAGGCGGCGCTCGCGGAACGCGGGACGCTCCTCCGGGGATCGGCGCTCGAGAACAGGCTCCTGGCGGAAGCGATCGATGTCACGACGCCCGGTCGGCCGATCCGGCGCGGCGCCCTGCACCCGATCCCCGCCACGATCGAGGCCATCGCCGACGTGTTCGGCCAGTTCGGCTTCGCCGTCTACGAGGGCCCGGAGGTCGAGGACGACCTCACGAACTTCCAGATGCTCAACATCCCGCCAGACCACCCGTCGCGGGACCTCTGGGACACGCTCTACGTGGACGTCGAGGGCCACCTCCTGCGGACCCACACGTCGCCCGGCCAGATCCGTGTGATGCACCAGGAAAAGCCGCCGATCAGGGCCCTGCTGCCCGGCCGCTGCTATCGCTACGAGGCCATCGACGCCAGCCACGCCTCGGAGTTCTTCCAGGTCGAGGGCCTGATGGTCGATGAGGGCACGACGATGGCCGATCTCAGGGGCCTGCTGGACCAGTTCGGGAAGGCCCTCTACGGCGCCGACAAGAAGACCAGGTTCCGGCCCGGCTATTACCCGTTCACGGAGCCATCGGTGGCGTTCGACGTCGAATGCCTCGTCTGCGGCGGATCGGGCTGTCCGGCCTGCTCGCGGACCGGCTGGATGACGATCCTCGGTGCCGGCATGGTCCACCCGGTCGTGCTCCAGTACGGCGGTCTGGATCCAGAGCGCTACCAGGGTTTCGCGTTCGGAATGGGGGTCGAGCGGATCGCCAATCTCCGCCATTCCGTTGGCGACCTGCGGCTGTACATGGAGAACGATCTGCGGTTCCTGGGACAGTTCTCATGAGAGTGCCGTTGTCGTGGTTACGAGACTACGTCGACTTCGACCTGGCGCCGGAGACGCTCGCCGAGCGGCTGACGCTGCTCGGGATGGAGGTCCAGTCGATCGAGCGGTGGGGGAGCGACTGGCAGAACGTCGTCATCGGCGAGCTGCTGACCGTCGAGAAGCACCCTCGCGCCGACCGGCTGTCACTGACGACGGTGACCACCGGCCAGGGTGAGCCGCTCGAGATCGTTTGCGGGGCGACGAACATCGCCCCGGGCCAGCGCGTTCCGGTCGCGTTGCCCGGCGCGGTTCTGCCCGGCGGGCGGCGGATCGACCGGACCGAGAAGATGGGCGTCGTCAGCAACGGCATGCTCTGTTCCGGCGACGAGCTGAATCTGACCGGCGACGCCGATGGAATCCTCATCCTGCCCGCCGAGGCTCCGCTCGGGATGCCCCTGACCGACTACTACGGCGATGTTGTCCTCGACATCGACGTCAAGCCGAACCGGGGAGACGCCCTCAGCCTCGTCGGACTCGCTCGCGAGGTCGCGGCCATCGACGGGCGCCCGATCCGCTTTCCTGAGACAGATCCACCCGAGGATCCTGACGAGATCACGGAGGATCGACTGCACGCTCGCGTTGAGGATGCGTCGCTTTGCCCCCGGCTTGTGGGCCGTTGGATCGTCGGCGTCAGTATCGCCGCCTCGCCCGACCGCGTTCAGATGAGGTTACGGGCGGCTGGCCAGCGGCCGGTGAGCAATGTCGTCGACGCGTCGAACTACGTGATGCTGGAACTAGGCAAACCCGTTCATACCTTTGATGCCGCCGCCGTCAGTCGCGATGGCACCGGCCAGGCTCGCCTCGTCGTCCGACGCGCACACTCCGGTGAACGGCTCGAAACCCTCGATCACGTGGCGCGCGAACTGGATGGGGACACGCTCGTTATCGCGGACGACGACCACGTCCTGGCGATCGCCGGGATCATGGGTGGAGCTTCATCCGAGGTTTCGCAGTCGACCCGAGCCGTCATCGTCGAGTCCGCGATCTTCGACCCGATCAGCATCCGTCGCACGGCCAAGCGCTACGGCCTTCGGTCCGAGGCAAGTCTTCGCTTCGAGAAGGGACAGGAGTTCCGGCTGGCGCGCCTCGGGGCCGACCGCGCGGCCCGCCTCATCGCCGAGTGGGCGGGTGGCTCGGTCGCTTCCGGGAGCGTTGACACGAACCCGAACGAGCCGACGCCGACCCATGTCGCGTTCCGCCCGGACCGTATGAACCGTTTGCTCGGGGTCATGCTGCCGGCGGATGAACAGCGGCTATTGCTCGCTCGCGTTGGGATCGAGTCGGAGTCGGCGCCGGCGACCGCCATCGTCACCGTCTCGGCGGATCCGCAGCCTCTGAGTGTGCCGGCCGGCAACTCCCAGGCGCTGATCGCGATCGTCCCGACCTGGCGGCGCGACATCGCGATCGAGGCGGACCTGGCCGAGGAGATAGCCCGCGTTCACGGCTACGAGCTGATCCCCAGCGTCCTGCCCCACACGCCGATGCCGCCGTACCGCCATTCATCGCTCGAGGTCCGCGACTCGATCCGCGAGACGCTCGTCGGGGCCGGCCTGACCGAGGTGGTCACGCACGCGCTCGTGTCACCGCGAATGGCAGAGGCATTCCGCTGGGAATCGGTCATGCCGCCGGTCGAAGGCGGTAGCCCGGAAGGTGGCCGCCTCGTCACGCTCACCAACCCGCTCTCGAGCGAGCATTCGGTGCTGCGTCCCGCCGTTGTCGGCAGCCTCGTCGAGGTCGTCTCGTCCAACCTTCGGCAGGGCAACGCGGACGTCACGATCTACGAGATCGGCAAGGGCTACGGCTACGAATCGCGTCTCGGGGCCGCCGGGGCGTCGGTCCGCGAGTGGTGGCGGCTCGCTCTGGCGGGAACCGGCGCTGCCGAAGCCCCCGCGTGGGACCGGCCCGCTCGATCGTACGACCTCGGCGACGCGAAGGGCGCGATCGAGCTGATCGCCCGCCGCCTCAGGATCGATGACTTGGACTATGAGCCGCTCACCGGCGAACCGCTCCTTCATCCCGGCCGCGCGGCGCGTGTCCTCGGCCGTCGTCGCGATCACGCCGATCGCCTCGCGCTGGCCGGCTGGGTCGGGGAGCTCCATCCGGCGATCGCCGAGGAGTGGGACCTCCGTGGAGCCCGGGTCGTCGTCGCCGAGCTCGATGTGTCCGGCCTTGGAGGCGGCCTCATGTCGGCCGTCCTCGCGGCGGCCCCGTCGCGCCATCCGGCCGCCGAGCGCGACCTGGCGGTGGTCGTCGACGAGGCGCGAGCGGCCCGCGAGGTCGCCACGTCGATCCGAGCGCATGGCGGGGCGGCGCTCGAATCGGTCCGGCTGTTCGACATCTATCGGGGCGCGCCGCTCGCCGCCGGGGAGAAGAGCCTGGCGTTCCGCTTGACGTTCCGGGCGCCGGATCGGACCCTCGGCGAGGCGGAGGTCGACACTGCGATCGAGAAGATCGACCGAGCGATCGCGTCGGAGGTCAGTGGTCGAATCAGGACCTGAGTCACGTTGCGAGCGCCGATTCGACGCTGCTACCCTGTGGCGCGGCGTGCCAGCCGTGCGGGATTCTGCCCGTCACCGAGGGGTGATCTAGAACATCATGGATTTCCTTACCTCGATCAACCGGTTCGACCTGTTCGTCGCGCTGTTCCTGTTGGGAATGTTCGTGCTGGGGTTCTTCCAGGGGGCGATCCGCCGGGTCCTGGGCATCCTGTCGATGATCTTCTCGTTCCTGGTCGCGGCCAACCTGCGGGCTCCGCTGGGGTCGTTCCTGGCCACCTACTGGAACCAGTTTCCCGACGAGTACGCGATCATGCTCGGCTTCGGCATCGTGTTCGTCGCGGCGACGATCGCCTTCACCCTCGTCATCCAGGGCTTCTACAAGCACCAGACGCTGTTTGCGAAGGCTACGCTCGCCGATGAGATCATCGGTGGCATCCTGGGGATCATCCAGGGGCTGTTCCTCATCGGCTTCGTGATCATCATTCTCGACACGTATTTCTCGCTCACGACCATCCCCCAGAGCTCGAACGAGCTCGCGTTCCTCCGCGGCCTCCACGACTTCTACGACCAATCCCTCACGGCCGACATCCTGCGGTCGCGCCTGATCCCGGGCTTCATGAACGTCTTCGGGTTCCTCATCCCGAACGACATCCGGTCGTTCTTCCCGGGCACCTCCTGAGCGACGTCTCGGCGCTCTTCTCGAGGCCGACCCTGGAGGTTGCTCCGGCGCTCCTCGGGGCCCACCTTGTGCGCGAGGCCGGTGACGGCTTCCTGCGACGAGGCCGGATCGTCGAGGTCGAGGCATACATCGGCGAGGACGACCGTGCGTCGCACGCCCGTTTCGGCCGCACCGCCCGGAACGCGGTCATGTACGGGCCGCCGGGGATCGCCTACGTGTACCTTGTCTACGGGATGTACGACTGCCTGAACATCGTGACCGAGCCTGCTGGGAGCCCGGCCGCGATCCTCGTTCGTGCCGTCGAGCCGATCGACGGCGAGGCGGCCATGCGCGCAGCCCGGCTCGAGCGGATCCTCGGCCGCCGTCGGAGCCGCGGCGATCACGTGGATGCGGCCACAGCGGCCCGCATCGCCCGGCTTCCGACCGGCCGTCTCGCCGCCGGGCCAGGTCTCGTGGCCGCCGCGTTTGGAATCGACCGGTCGCTGAACGGAACCGATCTCCTTGCACCCGACGGCGAGGTCCGCGTCGAGCTCGGGCCGCCCGGCGAGTTAC
Source organism: Candidatus Limnocylindrales bacterium (assembly GCA_038250445.1). Lineage (GTDB taxonomy): Bacteria > Chloroflexota > Limnocylindria > Limnocylindrales > CSP1-4 > CF-46. Next base: position 5,421 of record JBBSCI010000158.1, read on the forward strand.
GTCCGGCCATCGTCGCCACGCCTCGCCTCGGGGTCGATTACGCAGGGCCGCCATGGACCGAGATTCCCTGGCGCTTCTCGATCGCCGGCCATCCGTCGGTCTCGGGGGCAGGCGCGAGTCCTCGCGGCTGACCTACGGTGGACGCACGATCGACTGCCCTCCTGGAATTCCCGCAGGTCCGCGAGCGCCTCGCCGAGGCAACGTCGTTCCCGCCGTCCCGGCGACTCGCCGAAGCCCTCGAACCATCGGCCGATCCGGTCGTCGTCGCGCGCGGCCTCGACGAAACCGATCAGGCCCGGGCTCTCTTGAGCGAACGGGCGGGGGTCGGCATAGGCGCCGCCCACGACATCGGGCCGACAATCGAACGGGCCGCGAGGGGCGGCCGGCTCGATCCGGGCCAGTTCCTCGAGCTCGCCGACACGCTCGACGCCGCCGCCCGCCTGCAGACGTCCCTCGCGGACGACCGCCGGCCGTTGCTCCACGGCGTGGCCAGGGAGATCCAGCCGCTGCCGGCGCTCCGCTCCACGCTCGCGCGGAGCTTCGACCCGACGGGCGAGATCCTCGACACCGCCTCACCGCGACTCGGCGGGCTCCGCGCCGCCGTCCGCGTGGCGTACGACCGCCTCCGACGCCGCCTCGATGCGCTCGTCGGGTCGGAGCTGGGAGGCGCCCTCCAGGACCCGATCGTCACGCTGCGCAACGGCCGCTATGTCGTGCCAGTGAAGGCGGAGGCGCGCGCCCGGGTCAAGGGCATCGTCCACGACTCGTCGGGGAGCGGCCAGACGCTGTTCATCGAGCCGCTCGTGGTCGTCGAGCTCGGCAACGCCTGGCGCGAGGCCCAGGTCGCCGAGCGGGAGGAGATCGATCGGATCCTCGACGAGCTATCGGCCCTCGTCGCCGCCAACGCCGACGCGCTCCGCGCCACGCTCGACGCGCTGGCCCGCTTCGACTTCTGGGCGGCCAAGGCGCAGCTGGCGGCGGAGCTCGACGGCATTCGGGCGGAGACGACCGATCGGACCGAGATCGTGCTCCTGGGCGCCCGCCATCCGGGCCTGACCGGCCGCATCGTCCCAATCGACATCAGGATCGGCGACGGCTACACGGCGCTCGTGGTCACCGGTCCCAACACCGGCGGCAAGACCGTCACGCTGCGGACGCTCGGGCTCCTCGCCCTCATGCACCAGGCCGGGCTCCATATCCCCGCCGACTCCGGTAGCCGCCTGCCGATCCTCCGCGACGTGTTCGCCGACATCGGCGACGAGCAGTCGATCGCCCAGTCGCTCTCGACGTTCTCCGGCCATCTGCGCTCGATCACCCGGATCGTCGAGGCAGCGGGACCAGGCACCCTCGTCCTGCTCGACGAGCTCGGCGCGGGGACCGATCCGACCGAGGGCTCGGCGCTGGCCCAGGCGCTGCTCGACCACTTCATTCGGACCGGCGCCCTCGTTGCGGCGACGACTCACTACGCGGAGCTCAAGGCGTATGCCCACACCACGCCCGGTGTGCGCAACGCGTCGGTCGAGTTCGACCTCGAGACCCTGTCGCCGACCTACCGGCTGACGATCGGCCTGCCCGGTGGCAGCCAGGCATTCGCGATTGCCGAGCGGCTGGGCCTCGATCAGGCGATCGTCGCCGACGCGCGATCGCGGCTCTCGGAGAACGAGCGGGCGTTCGAGGAGACGCTCGCCCGGATCCGGGCGACGGAGGGCGAGACGAGCGATGCGCTCGACCGTGCCCACGCAGCCGAGCTCCGTGCCGCGGACGCCCTCCGCCAGGCCGACGAGGAGCGGCGTCGCGCCACGCGGGAGCGGGAGGAGCTCATCAGGTCCGCCCGGAACGAGGCGGAGCGGCTCGTCGCCGACCTGCGCGACGATGTCAAGGAGACGCGCCGCAATCTCGAGCGCGAGACGGTCACCGCCCCGTCGCTCGACGCGGCCGTCGCGCGAGCGGA
>JBBSCI010000159.1:0-7346 GCA_038250445.1 Candidatus Limnocylindrales bacterium
ACGCCCCGATCCCCCAGGCCGCGTTCGAATTCGAGTTTCCGCCCGACGCGACGATGCTCTTCTAGCGCACCCTCCCCTTCCGATCCGAGAACTCGGCGCGTATAGTCCGCGGCATCGTCTCGTGGAGGCGGGGCGCTCACTAACGAACTCGGCGTTTCGAAAGGAGGGCCAGTCGACGATCGCCCAGCCGGTGGCCGCGGATCGCTCGATCCCGGCGGCACCAGGAGGCCGGCCGCGACCGCGGCCGTGAGAGCTCGATCCCCGCGTCATCCGCCCGGCGCCGCCCCGCGCCGGAACCCCGTTTCGGCCGGGCCTGAGAGAGGTCCCGGCGGCTCGGCGAGGTGGTACCCGTCGAGCAGGTCGACTGAGGGAGGTATCGATGACTCAGGCTCGTTCCCGCGAAGAGACCTTGCGGAGAGACCGCGAGGACCTCCACAAGCTCGGGTATGCCCAAGAGCTGTACCGCTCGATGGGCGGTTTCAGTAACTTCGCGATCAGCTTCTCGATCATCTCGATCCTGACCGGCGCGGTCATCCTGTTCAACTACGGGCTGGCACTCGGAGGGCCTGCGGCCGTTGGGATCGGCTGGCCGCTGGTAACGGTCTTCACCCTTCTTATCGCAGCCACGATGGCCGAGCTCGCATCCGCCTATCCGACGGCTGGCGGTCTGTATTACTGGGCCAGCCGACTCCGCAACAAGGACTGGGGCTGGTGGACGGCCTGGCTCAATCTCGGCGGCCAGATCTCGATCGTCGCCGGCATCAACTACTCGGCCGCGTATTACCTCGGAGTAACGCTCCTCAAGCCGATCTTCGGAATCGACCCCAACGGCGAGTCACTCGGGCTGCTGAATGCGATCTGGATCACGGGCGCGCTCATGCTCATCGAGATCGCCTTCAATGTCGGGGGGACTCGCATCGTTTCGTTCATGAACGACCTCTCCGTCTGGTGGCATATCGGCTTCGTCGCGGCCATCGCGCTCCTGCTCTTCGTGGCCGGCTCTCAGCCGACTCATGACCTGGGCTTCCTCTTCCAGGTCGCGCCGGCCGGCACGACTGCAGACGGGGTGGCGATCGCGACGATCCTCCCATTCGGGGTTGCCGGAGCCTTTGCGCTCAGCTTGCTTCAATCGCAGTGGACATACACGGGCTACGACGCTTCTGCCCACGTGGCCGAGGAAACGGTCGCGGCCCGGGCGGCGTCAGCGTGGGGCGTGTTCCTATCAGTTGCCGTATCGGCCGTGGCCGGGTACATCGTCCTCGTCGCACTGACGCTCAAGATGACCAGCCCGGCAGACGTCCTGGCCAACAGCCCGGGTGGTTACGGTGTCGCCTACATCCTCGGCGCCAACCTCGGCACGGCCCTCAACCAGCTCGGCGGATTGCTCGCTCTCGGCGTGGCGGTCGCGATGACGTTCTGCGGCTTCTCGTCGATCGCCTCGGCCGCCCGGATGCTGTTCGCGTTCAGTCGCGACGACGGCGTCCCGGGAAGCAACTGGCTGAAGAAGGTGAGCCATCGATATCGGACACCGGCGAACGCCGTCATTGCCATCACCGTCCTTAGCTGGCTGCTGATCGCGGTGATCTACGTCCTGACGAAGGCACTCGGCGGAGACCCGTTCTTCATCATCGCGGGGGTCACCGGCGTCAGCACCGTCCTCCTCTACTGGGCGTACGGCCTCTGCATCGCGCTCGGACTCTGGGGGAACCAGGACTGGCGCGAGGAGCGGGTCTGGAGCTTGGGCCGATGGAGCCGGCCGATGGCGATCATCTCCGTCGTGTGGATCATCCTCATCACACCGCTTTTCCTCTATCCGTTCAGCCTCAATCCCGCTGCGCTCGCGACCGTGTTTGGCTTCCTTGTCTTCCTCGCGATCTACTACTTCGTGTGGGCGAGAAGCCGCTTCCAGGGACCGCAGCGCCAGGGCACTGATGCGCAGCTCAGCGACATCGAGCGTGAGTTCGAATCGGCGGCGGAGCAGCTCGAAGGAGCCTGACCGCCAAAGCCAATCGTCAACGGGGCCGGCCTCCGCGCCGGCCCCGCGACCATCCATCAAGAGGGCCACGATGAGCGACTCCCACGGCACGACTCACCCACGCCTCGCGGAGCTCAAACAGCAAGTCCGCGATGGTCAGATCGACACGCTCATCGTCGCGCTCACCGACATGCAGGGCAGGCTGATGGGCAAGCGCGTCCAGGCCCAGGCATTCCTCGACGGCGTCATCGACCACGGCGCCCATTTCTGCACGTACCTCCTCGGCACCGACATGGAGATGAACACGCCGGAGGGTTTCGCCCTGATGAACTGGGAGACCGGCTACGGTGACTGGATCGCCGACCCGGTATGGGACACGCTGCGCGTCCTGCCCTGGCTCGAGAAGACCGCGCTCGTCCTGAGCGACACGTACACCGATGAGGAGCACCAGGAGATCGCGGTCTCGCCGCGGACGATCCTCAAGCGCCAGGTCGCTAGGGCAGCCGAGCTGGGCCTGACCGTCAAGGCGGGCTCCGAGTTCGAGTACTACGTCCTCAAGGAGACGTGGGAGGAGTCGGCCAGGAAGGGCTGGGGTCCGCCGGAGCGCTTCGGCTACTACAACGAGGACTATCACCTCCTGCAGGCGACGAAGGCGGAGCCGCTTCATCGGCTCCTCCGCAACCAGATGACCGAGGCCCGGATTCCGGTCGAGTTCAGCAAGGGCGAAGCGGCACCGGGTCAGCACGAGGTCAACATCCGCTACGACCACGTCCTCGAGTCGGCGGACCGGAGTGTTTTGTTCAAGCACGGCGCCAAGGAGATCGCCTACCTCAACGGCTGGGGCATCTCGTTCATGGCCAAGCCGGATCACACTTGGACCGGCTCGTCCGGCCACCTCCACATGAGCATCTGGAACGAGGACGGCACGAAGCCCCTGACGCACGACGAGTCGGCCGGCCGGCCATACGGCATGTCGGACACGTTCGCCTGGTTCGTTGCCGGGATGATGGCGCTGTCGCGGGAGCTCGCGATCTTCATTGCCCCGAACATCAACTCGTACAAGCGCTACGCCTCACTGTCATGGGCGCCGGTCAACATCGTCTGGGGCCGCGACAACCGGACGACGGGCTTCCGGCTCGTTGGTCACGGTCCGAGCCTTCACGTCGAGGACCGCTTCCCGGGTGGCGACATGAACGCCTACCTGACCTACGCCGCGATGATCGGGGCCGGGCTCTGGGGGATCGAGCGCAAGCTCGAGCTCCAGGATGAGTTCAAGGGCAACGGCTACATCGCGACCGGCGTGCCGCGGATGCCGCGAGCGCTCTACGAGGCGATCCGCGAGCTCGAGGGGTCAAAGCCCGCGGTCGAGATCTTCGGCGACGACGTCGTCGCCCACTACCTGAACGCGGCGCGCGTCGAGCAGGAGGTGTACGACTCGGTCGTCCACGACTGGGATAGGGAGCGCTACTTCGAGCGAAGCTGACCGGGGCGACTGGGGGTCAGCGTCCGATCGAACCCTCCAACCTGGTGGCCAGGGTCTGCATGACCGGATTCGCGGGCGAGGTCGGCTGCGGTGCGCCCGTCGTCAAGGCGGACGCCGCGGTCCGCCCCGGCACCGAGAAGCAGCTCGACCAGCTCCGCGTCACCGTGCTGGGCGGCCTCAAGAAGGGGCACGTAGCTTCCGAGCTGCCGAGCATTCACGTCCGCGCCCCGCTCGACGAGCAGGCGACTGACGTCGAGCTGCCGCCCTGCCACGGCACTATGGAGCGGGCGCGCTCCCATCTCGTTGCGCGACTCCGCCTCAATGTCCGGCCCGGCGTCGAGCAGCGCCTCGGCCACGTCGAGTCCGCCGAAGAACGCCGGGTAGTGGAGCGCCGTGAAACCGTCGGGCGACCACGCCCGGGCTAACTTGGGGTCGCGGGCGATGTGGGCGCGGACCTGGTCGGTCCGGCCGGCCATCGACGCCTCGAAGATGTCCAGATCGTCGCCGCGGACGGCGAGTAGCCGATCGAGCGCGGCGAGCTTGAACCAGTAGCGCGCCTGGATGACCGGCGTCATGCCCTTCTCGTCTCGGGCCTTCGCCAGCTCCGGGTACGCGGCCAGGAGGCGCTCGACGGCATCGAGGTCGTCGGCCCGAATTGCGGCCAGAAGCTCGTTCACGTCCGGCATGGCATCAGTATCGGGCCTGTTGGGCGCGTTCTGCGCGAGTACCATTCGGCGAACCTGAAGGGGTCGAGGGATGGAGGACATGGTGCGTCTCCAGGACAAGGTCGCAATCATCACCGGCGCTGGCGGGGGCATGGGCCGGGTCGCCTCGCAGATCTTCTCTGCCGAGGGCGCGACGATCGTCGTCGCCGAATTCGGAGAGGAAGCCGGCGAGGAAACGGTCCGGCTCGTTCGGGAGACCGGCGGCAAGGCCAGCTTCGTCAAGACCGACGTGTCGGACGAGGCGTCGGCTCAGCAAATGGTCAGGCACGCGATCGAAACGTATGGCCGCCTTGACGTCCTCTACAACAATGCCGGGATCATGCCGGAGGCCGACCATTCGGTCGTCGACACCGACGTCGCCACGTGGGACCAGGTGATGGCGGTCAACGTCCGTGGCGTCTACCTCGGCTGCAAGTACGCAATCCCACGCATGATCGAGCAGGGTTCGGGATCGATCATCAACATCAGCTCGTTCGTCGCGCTTCTCGGCTGCTCCGTCCCCCAGGATGCGTACACGGCATCGAAGGGCGCTCTCCTCAGCCTGACCCGCAGCCTCGCCGTCCAGTTCGGCCCGAAGGGCATCCGGACGAACGCGATCTGCCCGGGACCGGTCGAAACGCCGCTCCTCATGGACTGGCTGGTCAAGGACGAGGAGGCCAAGCGGATCCGGCTCGCCCGCAACCCGTCCGGCCGCTTCGGCAAGCCGGAGGAGATCGTCAACATGGCCCTCTACCTCGCGTCGGACGAGTCGCGCTGGACCAACGGCGCGACGCTCGTGGTGGACGGCGGCATCAGCGTCAACTACTTCTAGGATGGCCCTCGCCGGCGCGCCCGCCCTGACCGCCCCGCCGGCTCTGACCGCCTCGGCGCTCGCGATCGGCGTCGATGTGGGCGGCAGCGGAATTAAGGTGGGCGTCGTCGACGTCGCGACGGGCACCCTCGTCGCGCCCCGCCTCCGCATCCTGACGCCGAGTCCGTCGACGCCGACCGAGGTCGTCCGGGCGATCGCCCGAACCGTCACACGAGCGATCAAGGGCGCCGGCGGCGTGCCGCCCGGCACACCGGTCGGCGTGGGGGTCCCGTCGGTCGTCATCGGCGGGGTCACGAAGTCGGCGGCGAACATCGACCAGGGCTGGATCGGCTTCGATGCGGGGCGCGCTCTCACCGTCGTGCTCAAGCGGCCGGTCACGGTCCTGAACGACGCCGACGCCGCCGGGCTCGCTGAGATGCGCTTCGGGGCGGGCGTCGGCGAGCCCGGCGTCGTCTTCGTCCTGACGCTCGGGACCGGGCTCGGCTCCGGGATGTTCAACGACGGGGTCCTCGTCCCGAATACGGAGCTCGGCCACATGGAGATCCGCGGGCGCGATGCGGAACGCCGCTCGGCGGCGGTCGCACGAACCCGCCGCAGCCTGTCGTGGAAGGCCTGGGCGACGGACCTCGACGAGCATCTCGCAGCGATCGACAAGCTGTTCTCGCCGAACCTGATCATCCTCGGCGGCGGTGTCAGCAAGCAACCCGACAGGTTCATGCCGCGCCTCACCGTCCGGACGCGCGTCGTCCCGGCAAAGCTCCGCAACGACGCCGGGATCGTCGGCGCCGCGATGGCCGCCAACGAACGTAGGCCTCCTGGTTGACCGGCCGCGAACAACGCGCGGCGTATGATCGACCGAACGACCCAGCGGCCTCCGCGGCCTGAATCTCCCGACATCAGCGAGGACTTTCACATGACGACCGAGCGGCAGGATTCCGCGACCGCAAGCGCATCACCGACCGCCGCCAGGATAGTGATCGGCGGCGAGAGTGTCGACGCCGCCGACGGATCGACCTTCGAGATCGTCAACCCCGCGACCGGCAAGGTCATCGCGAAGGTCCCGCTCGGTGGCCGCGAGGACGTCGATCGGGCTGTTGCCGCCGGCCAGAAGGCCTTCGAGGACCGCAAGGGCTGGGCGACCTGGGCCGCGGGGAAACGCGGCCGGACCCTCGCCAAGTTCGCCTCGCTCGTGAAGGCGAACAGCGAGGAACTGGCCCAGCTCGAGACGGCCAATGTCGGCAAGCCGATCACGTCGTCCCGCGGCGAGGTCATCGGGGCGAGCCTCGTCTTCGACTACTACGCCGGGGCAGCCAACAAGATCTTCGGCCAGACGATCCCGGTGTCGAAGCCGGGCATCGACATGACCCTGCGGGAGCCGATCGGCGTCGTCGGGCTGATCGTGCCGTGGAACTTCCCGATCCTCATGGCCTCGTGGAAGCTGGGGCCAGCGCTGGCGGCCGGCAACGCCTGCATCCTGAAGCCGGCTAGCTATTCGCCGCTGACCGCGATCCGGCTAGGCGAGCTGGCCCTGGAAGCAGGCATCCCGGCCGGCATCCTGAACGTCGTCACCGGACCAGGGGGGACCGCCGGTGCGTCAATCGCGGCCCACCCCGGGATCGGCAAGGTCGCGTTCACGGGCGAGACCACGACCGGCCAGGAGATCATGCGGCTCGCGTCGGCCAACGTGAAGAAGATCTCGCTCGAGCTCGGCGGCAAGAGCCCCAATATCGTCTTTGCCGACGCCGACCTCGAGCGATTCGCGAAGGAATCGCCCTACAGCGTCTTCGACAACTGCGGCCAGGACTGCTGCGCGCGGAGCCGGATCCTCGTCGAGCGATCGGCCCACGACCGGGTTGTCGAGCTCTTCGCGGAGGCAACCCGGAAGGTCAAGGTGGGCGATCCGCTCGACGATGCGACGGAGGTCGGGACCCTGGTCAGCGCGAAGCAGCTGGAACGGGTCAAGGACTACATCGAGATCGGGCTGGGCGAGGGCGCGACGCTCGTCGTCGGCGGCACAGCGCCCGACGATCCGGCCCTCGCCGACGGCGCCTACCTCATGCCCACGGTCTTCGACGGAGTCTCGAACGACATGCGGATCGCCCGGGAGGAGATCTTCGGGCCCGTCGTATCGGTCATTCCGTTCGATACCGAGGAGGAGGCGCTCCGTATCGCGAATGCGACGCCGTACGGGCTGTCCGGCTCGATCTGGAGCCGGGATATCGGCAAGGCGCTGCGGACGGCGAAGGGCCTCCAGGCCGGCGTCATCAGCGTCAACTCGAACAGCTCGGTCCACACCGAGGCGCCTTTCGGCGGCTACAAGATGTCGGGCATCGGGCGCGAGCTCGGGATGGG
>JBBSCI010000160.1:0-7258 GCA_038250445.1 Candidatus Limnocylindrales bacterium
AGCTTCGGCACGGAGGGAGTCGACACCCCCCACACCTAGTGCCCATCGTTTACAGCGTGGACTACCAGGGTATCTAATCCTGTTTGCTCCCCACGCTTTCGCGTCTCAGCGTCAGTACCGTCCCAGCGAGCTGCCTTCGCCGTCGGTGTTCCTCCTGATATCTGCGCATTTCACCGCTACACCAGGAATTCCACTCGCCTCTTCCGGACTCTAGCCCGACAGTATCCACCGGCATTCCAGGGTTGAGCCCTGGACTTTCACAACCGACTTATCGGACCGCCTACACGCGCTTTACGCCCAATAATTCCGGACAACGCTTGCCCCCTACGTATTACCGCGGCTGCTGGCACGTAGTTAGCCGGGGCTTCTTGTGGAGGTACCGTCACTCCGGACCGCTATTCGCGGCCGAAGCTTCGTCCCTCCTGAAAGGGGTTTACAACCCGAAGGCCGTCTTCCCCCACGCGGCGTTGCTGCGTCACGCTTTCGCGCATTGCGCAAGATTCCCCACTGCTGCCTCCCGTAGGAGTCTGGGCCGTGTCTCAGTCCCAGTCTGGGTGATCGTCCTCTCAGACCACCTACCGATCGTCGCCTTGGTGAGCCGTTACCCCACCAACGAGCTAATCGGACGCAGGCCCCTCCCGAAGCGCATTGCTGCTTTGATGGTTCGAATGAACGAACCACCACATGCGGTATTAGCCACCCTTTCGGGCAGTTATCCCCCACTTCGGGGCAGGTCACCTACGCGTTACTCAGCCGTCCGCCACTAACGATCAGAGCAAGCCCTGATCGTCCGTTCGACTTGCATGTCTCATGCACGCCGCCAGCGTTTATCCTGAGCCAGGATCAAACTCTCCGAAAATGCACAGCCTTGCGGCTGCGACTTCGTCCGAGGGTTTGACCGCTCGCACATCCTTATCACGGATTTCCTGTCACTCTTCAATTGTTAAGGTGCAGCGTCCGAGGCGTGACTGCCCGCGGCGCAGAGCCCTGATGATGGGGCTTAGCGGTCGAGGTGTCAAACCTGACGACCCGATTCGGAGCGACTCCGGACCCGGTATCCGCCCTCCTCTCGGAGGCGGCACGGCGGCGAATACTACGGGAGCCCCCGAGGGGTGTCAAACGGGGCCGAAGCGGCCTCGATTCGTCAGATCGGACTGCTTTCGACGAGCAGGATGAAGGCGGCGCCGGCGAGCCACGACAGGATCGCCAGCTCGGTGGTCGCGGGCACGGCGAGCGGGCCGACGAGCACGGCATAGATGATCATGCCGACGACTGATGCGACCGCCACCTTGAGGATGCGGAGCAGGATCTCGCCGACGAGATTCGACATCGCGCCCTAGACCGCCCGCCGGCCCTGGAGGGCTCGGATGAGCGTCACCTCGTCGGCGTACTCGAGGTCGCCACCAACCGGCAGGCCACGGGCGATCCGACTGACAACCCCGACGCTCGCCTCGAGTCGCTCCGCGAGATACATCGCCGTTGCTTCTCCCTCGAGGGTCGGGTTCGTGGCGAGGATGACCTCCTCGAACGGCGCGCCGTCGCGCTTCGCCTCGTCGGCGCGGGCAAGGAGCTCCCGGATCCGGAGCCGTTCGGGCCCGACGCCGTCGATCGGGGAAATCGCCCCGTGGAGGACGTGGTAGAGGCCCTTGAACTCGCCGGTCCGCTCGAGCGCCAGGACGTCGAGCGGCTCCTCGACGACGCAGAGCCGAAGCACATCCCGGGCCGAATCGCGGCAGATCGGGCAGAGAGGTGCGTCACTGATGTTGAAGCACCGGTCGCAGAATACGACCTTGTCCCGAACATCGACGAGGGCCGCCGCGAGGGCGCGGGCTTCAGCGTCCGGCGCGCGCAGTAGGTGGTAGGTCAGGCGTTGGGCGGTCTTCGGGCCCACGCCGGGAAGTCGAGACAGCGCCTCGATCAGTCGAGCAACCGGTTCGATCAGGGGAGTTGGCACGCGTCAGAAGGGCAGCTTCATCCCGCCGGTGACCGCTGCCATCTTCTCCTCGGCGACCTGGCGGGACGAGCGGAGTGCGTCGTTGATGGCCGCGACGATGAGGTCCTGGAGCATGTCGACATCGGTCGGGTCGACGGCCGCCGGGTCGATCGTGACCGAAACGAGTTCCTGCTTCCCGGTGACGACCGCCTTGACGACGCCGCCTCCGGCCGACCCATCGACGGTGGTCGTCGCCAGCTCGTCCTGGATCCGCAGCATCTCCTGCTGCATCTGTTGGGCCATCCGCTGGAGGTTGCCCATGCCCATGTGGTCTCCTTCTCTGGCAAGCGATCCTGAGTCTGGCGGATGCGTCGGGCTCGCGCACGGGCGTGCGGTCAGGTCACCTCGTCGACGTCGGCGAGGTCCTCGCTGAAGATCCGGCGGGCCTCCGCGAACAGCGGGTCGTCCTCGTCGGTGGCGGGCTGCGCTGCGACGAGGTCGAGGTTCGTGGCCACGCAACGGACCGCGACGGCCCGGCCCAGGACAGTGGTGATCCCCTCCTCGAGCATCGGCCGGCGCCGTTCGAGCGCGTCCTTGAGGAACGCCTGGCCCTCGGGAAAGCCGAGGGTGACGACGTTGCCCTCGACGCTGATCGGTCGGCACGCGGCAATCAGCGGTTTCGCCGCGGGATGCTGGCTGACGAGCGCGACGATCTCGGGCCAGCCGGCCCGGAGCTGATCGAGGCCCTCGGATGTCGCCGTTGTCGCCACAGGTGTCGTGGGCGCCGCGACGCGTTCGGCGTCGGCCGCGGCCGCAGCGCTTGGTTGGGCGACGGCTTCAGGCGACTGGGCGCGGGACCGCTTGGGCCGCGCGGGCGCCTCCACCGGCGGGTCGACGGTTGTCACGGGCGCGCCAGCAACCGGCTCGGCGGGCGGCTCAGGCACCGGCGGAGCAACTGGCGGAGCGGGCTCGGGCGAGGCTGTCGCCGGCGCTGGTGGCGCGGCGGCTCGCGGGGTGACGGCGACGGCTGGCGACGCCGCATCAGTGGAGGCGAAGAGAGCCAGCTCGACCTGGAGGCGCAGGCCGCCGACACCACGCCGCTCCGGATCGATCTCGGCGAGCCGGCGCGCGACGCGGGCCAGGCCGGCGACTCGCGTCTGGTCGCCGCCGGGCCGGAGGGCGCTCGAAAGGTCGGTCCGGATCGACTCGATGACCTGGTCCAGGACAGTGCCGACGTCGCGGCCGCGTTCGTCGAGCTCGTCGAGTACGCCGACACCGCCCACCACGTCGCCGGCCACGAGTGCCGCCACGAGGCGGTCGACCGCCTCGGCCGGCGCCAGCCCGAGCAGGTCACGCACCGCGGCTTCGTCGATCCGGCCGCCGGCCGAGGCGAGGAGCTGATCCAGCATCGACTCGGCGTCGCGCATCCCGCCGGCAGCAAGGGTCGCAATCAGGCGGATGGCGGCCGGGTCGGCCTCGATCGACTCTGCTTCAAGGATCTTGCCGAGCTTGCCTTCAATCTCGGGGACCGTCAGTGGCCGGACGTCGTAGCGCTGGAGGCGCGACAGGATGGCTGGCGGGAAGTCCTGGACCTGCGTGGAGGCGAACATGAACGCGACGAACTCGGGCGGTTCCTCGAGCGACTTGAGGAGGGCGTTCCAGGCCTCCTTCGTGATCTGGTGCGCCTCGTCGAGGATGTAGACCTTGCGTCGCAAGTCGGTCGGGGCGTAATTGATTCGCTCCCTGAGATCGCGGATGTCGTTGATGCCCCGGTTGGACGCGGCATCGATCTCGATGAGGTCGAGGGCTCGGCCTTCGCGAATGGCGACACACGACGGACACGCGTCGCAGGGGTCACCGTCGCGCAGGTCGGTGCAGTTGAGGGCCTTGGCCAGGATGCGGGCCAGTGACGTCTTGCCGGTGCCGCGCGGTCCGACGAACAGCACCGCGTGCGAGACGCGATCCAGCCGAACGGCATTGCGAAGGGTCTCGACGACGGCTCCCTGGCCGACGATCTCGGAGAAGGTCTGGGCGCGCCAGCGGCGATAGAGGGCCTGGTGCGGCGCGGTCGTCCGCTGCGGTGCGGTTGTGCTCACGGCGCTCCTGGTCGGTCGCGGGCTGGCGGAAGGAGACTGCCGTGCACCCACCGTCGACCAGGACGTTCCCGTGCCCACCTCGACGAGCGGCTCAGACCAGGCCGTTCCGCGGCACCCGGCGAGGTTCGCTTAGTGCTGCTTCCTTCCGGACCTGACACGGTTCGCGATTCGCCGCTGCGCGGGACCCGGTCCTCAACGTCGCTCGAAGCGGCGGCTCTCGAGAACGGAGACCTCGGGTGGGAATTCAGCCCTGCTATAGCGGATTGCAGGTTCAGGGCACCGCTAGTTCCCCGCCTAGCACGGCTCCGGAAGTCTATCGCGGATCGCGCCCCCGGAGCAGCGACTGAAAAGGCGCCCTCAGCGGGGAGCTGCCGCTCGCTCACCGAAGTCCAAGGCTGAGCTCCGGGAAGCCGTTGGCCTGAGGTTTGGCGGAGAGGGCGGGATTCGAACCCGCGACGGGTTGCCCCGAACCGCATTTCCAGTGCGGCGCCATAGTCCACTAGGCGACCTCTCCCAAAGGACAGGGTACCGGCAACCCGAGTGATCGAACTGGCTCACGCCCACCGAGGTCCAAGGCGAAGCTCCGCGACGCCATTGGCCCGAGGTTTGGCGGAGAGGGCGGGATTCGAACCCGCGGTGCTTTCGCACACCGCTTTTCGAGAGCGGCACCATCAACCACTCGGACACCTCTCCGCCAGTGAGGATACCAAAGCTCCGCCCAGGGACCGCCCGGGAGCTGCCGCCTGCTAGCGTGCCGCGGCGCTTGCGGCAGCGGCGAACAGCTCTTCTGCCTCGTCCCGGCGGATGCCGCTGACGATCTTCAGGCGCCGCCTCAGGTCGGGGTGTTGGGCCAGCTGGATGACGGTGCCGGCGGCGCCGTCCTCCTTGTTCGGGACCGCGTAGACGAGCGTCTCGACATCACTTTCAAGCAGCGCGCCGACGCACATCGCACACGGCTCGAGCGTCGCGAAGATGGTGGCGCTGGCGAGCCGGTCCTTGCCGAGTTTGCGGGCCGCCTCGCGGAGCGCGACGACGACCGCATGAGCTGTCGGGTCGTTCGACTCCTGGACGCGATCGTGGGCCCGGGCGACCATCGCCTCGTCGACGACGGCGACGACGGCGATCGGGCGCTCCCCCATCGCGAGCGCGTTGAGCGCCTCGGCGAGGGCTTCGCCCATGAACAACTCGTAGTTCATGCCAGCGATCATACAGGCCGCCGACTCGCCAACCCGCGCCGCGGCCAGCCTTCCGAATCCGAACCGCAACCGACTGGGTTGCGCCGAGAGCGTTAGGATGCCCGGCGATGGCACGCACACGAACGATCGGTATCCTCACTGGCGGTGGCGATGTTCCCGGCCTCAATGCGGTGATCAAGAGCGTCGTCTATCGATCGACCGCACTCGGCTACGACGTCCTCGGAATCCGCCGCGGTTGGGAGGGTCTGACCCACCTCCACCGTGGACCCGAGCTCGATAGCGACTACGTTCGACGCCTCGACCGGGTCAACACGCGGACGATCGACCGAACCGGCGGGACGTGGCTTCACACCTCGCGGACGAATCCCCGGAAGATGCGGAGGTCGACGCTGCCCGCCTGGCTCGAGGCCAAGCAAGTCGCATCGATGGCAGTCGCCGACGACCTCTACGACCTGACGCCCGTCGTCCTCGACAACATCAACCGACTCGGGATCGACGTCCTGGTGACGATCGGTGGCGATGACACGCTGAGCTTCTCGCAGGCGCTCGTCGAGGCCGGGATCCCGCTCGTTGCGATCCCGAAGACGATGGACAACGACGTCCAGGGCACTGAGTACTGCATCGGCTTCTCGACCGCGATCACCCGGGCAAAGGAGGCGATCAACCGGCAGCGGACGACGCTCGGTTCGCACGAGCGGATCGGGGTCTTCAGGATCTTCGGGCGCGACGCCGGATTCTCTGCGCTCTACGCGGCGTATGTGACGTCGGCGCGGTGCGTGATCCCCGAGGCGCCGTATGACCTCGAGCGGCTCGCCACGCTCCTCGCCGAGGACCATCGCAACAACCCGAGTCGCTATGCCCTCGTCATCACCGCCGAGGGGGCGATCTGGCAGGGTGCCCATATGCAGGATGTCGGCGAGGCTGACATGTTCGGGCACCGCCACAAGGCCAACGTCGGAGAAGTCCTGGCGGCCGAGCTGAAGCAGCTGACCGGGATCGAGACCGCGGCCTCGGAGCTGACGTATGACCTCCGCAGCGGCGAGCCCGACTCGCTCGACTCAATGGTCGCCATCACCTTCGCCAACGTCGCCATGGACCTGATCCGGGATGGCGTCACGGGGCGGATGGTCGCGATCCAGGACGGCAAGTACGCCCACACCCACCTGCCCGACCCGAGCCTAGGGCCGCGGCGTGTGGACGTCGGACAAATGTACGACATGGAGCGATTCCGGCCCCGCTACGAGGACAAGCTCGGAGATCCGCTGTTGCTTGTCGGGCTGCCGATGGGGGTCGCGGCCGGCTAATCAGCCGGGGAGGCCGGACCTCGCCCTGATCGATCGTGCCAGCGCCGACATGTCGTCCTCGGCGTGGCCGTCGCCGATCAGGGCCGTCTCGAGTTCGGCCGCCAGGTCGGCAACTGGAAGGTCCGCGCCGAGCTCTCGGGCCAGGTCGAGGGCGATCCCGAGATCCTTGCGATGAAGGGCGACCTTGAACCCGAGCGGATAGTCGTTCGCGATCATCCGGCCGCTCCGGTTGGCGAGGACCCAGCTCTGGGCGGCGCCGCCGCCGAGCGCCTCGACGACCTGGTCGACGTCTAGCCCTGACTTCATCGCGAGGACGATGCCTTCGGCGACGCCGAGGTAGGTTCCGGCGAGGATCACCTGGTTGACCGCCTTGACGGACTGGCCCGAGCCGATCGGGCCGACGTGCGTGATCGTCTTGCCGAGGGCGGCGAGGACCGGGCGGGCTCGTTCGAAATCCGCCGGTTCGCCGCCGACGAAGATTGTGAGCGTCGCCTTCAGGGCGCCCTCGCTGCCGCCGGAGACGGGCGCGTCGACCATCGCGACGCCTCTCTCGTTCAGGCGCGAGGCGAAGTCGCGAGTCGCACCCGGCGAGATCGTCGAGCAGTCGATGACCAGGCCGCCGGGACGAGCGCCGGAAGCGAGGCCGTCGGGGCCGAACAGGACGGCTTCTACGTCGGGCGTGTCGGACACGCAGATCACGGCGACGTCGCTCGCTGCAGCGGCCGCGGC
>JBBSCI010000161.1:0-7223 GCA_038250445.1 Candidatus Limnocylindrales bacterium
CTCGCGCAGCTCCTTGACCGACCAGCGATCGGTGACGTCCTCGCCCTCGAACTCGATCCGGCCGCCGGTCTGCTTCGTCAGCTTGACGATCACCCGCCCGGTCGTCGTCTTGCCGCTGCCCGACTCGCCAACGAGCGCGAGGACCTCCCCGCGACGCAGGGTCAGGTCGATGCCGTCCACGGCCCGGACGACCCCATGCGCGCGGCGCAACACCGCATCGAGCGCGCCGCCCCGGATCGGGAAGTGGACCTCGAGCCCGGACAGGCGGAGCAGATCGTCGGTCATCAGGAGACCTCGGTCGTCGTCACGCCGATCGCGTCGGCCGTCGGCACCGTGACCGGCTCCCCGTCACTCCCCTCCGGGTACAGGTGGCAGGCGACCCGGATCCCGTGGAACGTCGTCTCGGGCGGCACGACCTCAGAGCACACCGCCATGACGAACGGGCAGCGCGGGGCGAAGCGGCAGCCGGGCGGTGGTTCGCGGAGGTCCGGCGGCGAGCCGGGGATCGTGTCGAGCGTGCGTCGATCGGCGTGGATGTTCGGGAAGGCCGACAGCAGTTTCTGGGTGTACGGATGACGCGGGTGGCGGAACACCTCCGCGACGGTGCCCTCCTCGGCGACCTTGCCCGCATACATGATCATCACCCGATCGCAGCTCTCCGCGATGACCGACAGGTCGTGGGTGATGAGGATCAGGGACAGGCCGAGCTTTCGGCGCAGGTCGTCGAGCAGGTCGAGGATCTGGGCCTGGACCATGACATCGAGCGCGGTCGTCGGCTCGTCACCGATGACGATCGCCGGATCGCAGGCGAGAGCCATCGCGATCATCGCCCTCTGCCGCATCCCGCCGGACAGCTCGTGCGGATACGCGTTTCCCCGTTTCTTCGGGATGCCGACGAGGTCGAGCAGCTCGCCGGCCCGCTTGCGGGATGCCTTCTGAGAGAGTCCCAGCCGATGCTCGATCGGCTCGGCGATCTGGTCGCGGACGCGGATCACCGGATTCAGGGCGTTCATCGCACCCTGGAACACGATCGAGATCTCGCGCCAGCGGTAGCGGCGAAGCGCGTTCTCCGACTTCTTGACGAGATCGATGCCCATCAGCCTGATGCTGCCGCCGACCGTGACCGCGTTCGAGGGCAGGATGCGGACGAGCGACAGCGCCGTCGTCGTCTTGCCGCAGCCCGACTCGCCGGCGATCCCGAGGGCCTCGCCGTGGTCGAGCCGGAAGCTGACGCCGTCAACGGCATGGACCATCCCGGATTCGAGCTTGAAGTAGGTCTTGAGATCCTCGACGACCAGCAGTGGCGCGGTCGGGTCGGCCTGCTTCGGCAGCGGCCACTGGCGGCGCCCGATGGCGGTGGGCAAGACCGCCGGAACTGCCGCGTCCTCCTGTTCTGCGGCCTCCCGAACGCGGTCGAAATCAGCGAGCTCGTGCTCCTCCTCGACGATCGTCTCGGCGAGATGGAGCGGGTCGGTCGGGTGCGTCACCGGCGGCCTCGGAGCCGCGGATTCAGGATCTGGTCGAGCGCATCGCCGACGAGGGTGAACGCGAGCACGACAAGGACGATGCAGGCCGCCGGCCCGACGACCCACCACCACGCCCCGAGACCGGGGGCTCCGCCGGTCTGGGCGTCATTTAGGATCTGGCCCCACGACGGCTGGAACGGGTCGCCGAGGCCGATGAACGACAGGGTCGTCTCGGTCAGGACGGCGCCGGCGAACGTCAGGACCGTGTTGGCGATCAGGAGGTTGATGACGTTCGGCAGCAGATGCCGGCGCATGATGTGGCCGCCGCTCGAACCGATCACCCGGGCCCGGTCGACGAAGGCGCGCTCCTTGAGGGAAAGGACCTGGCTGCGAATGACGCGGGCGGTCGAGGCCCAGCTCGTCACGCCGATGACGATGACGATGACGATCAAGGTCACCCGGATCCCGAACAGCTCGGCATCCCGTCCGACGATGTCGAGGATGATCGGTGCAAGGATCAGGGCGAGGACGAAGGTCGGCAGGACCAGAAACATGTCGGTGATCCGCATCAGCAGCCCATCGACCCAGCCGCCCACGAAGCCGGAAACGATGCCGATGAGCGCTCCGAGGACGACTGTCACGACCGTCGCCAGGAGCCCGATGATCATCGAGACCCGCGTGCCCCAGACGACGAGATTGACGACGCTCCGTCCCAGCGAATCCGTGCCAAGGGGGAACGCGACGCTGGGCGGCTCCAGATGGGCGCCCGGGGCCGTGGTCACGGTCTGGAGCGGCCCGACGATGAGCTCGGGCGCAACAGCAAGCGCAGTGAAGACCGCAAGGACCGCGACGCCGACCACGCCAGCCGGCTTGCGCGAGAACTGATGCACGAAGGCCCGCACCGAGCGGATGCGCATCCGCAGCATCTCGCCACGGATCGAGACCACTGGAGGGGCCGACGCCGTCATGCCTTGACCCGCGGGTCGAGCAGCGCGTAGAGGAAGTCGGCGGCAAGGTTGGCGAAGACGACCGTGATCGACAGGAGCAGGAACGACCCCTGCAGGACGGAATAGTCACGCGATGACAGCGCGTCGACCGTCAAGGTCCCGAGGCCGGGCCAGTTGAAAACGATCTCGACGGTGATTGCCCCGGCCACGACGTAACCCAGGTTGATCGCAATGAGTGTGACCGCCGGGAGAAGGGCGTTGGGCAGGACGTGTGAGCGCAGAGTTCGGCCGTCTGTCAGGCCCTTGGCCCGAGCGGTCGTGACGTAGTCCTCACTGAGGGTCTCGATTACCGACGACCGCATGAGGATCGAGTACTGCCCGATGAGGCCGATCGCGACCGTCGCCACCGGCAGCGTGAAGTGCGCCAGGAAGTCGACGAACACATCGATCGGACTCGCGTGGGAGGCACCGAGCGAGAGCATGCCCGACGTCGGGAACCAGCGGAGGCCGGTCGCGAACACAACCAATAGCAACATGCCGATGACGAAGTACGGCATCGAGTAGAGGATCAGGCTGAAGGCATTCCCGACGAGATCGATCGGGCCGCCGCGTCTCCAACCGGTGTAGGCGCCAAGGGCGAGCCCGATGATGGCCGCGAGGACCTCGCCGACCCCGAACAGGATGACCGTCGGCCAGAAGTGCGTGGCGAGGACGTCGACGACCGTCTGCCCCTCGAACTTCAGGGAGTAGCCGAGGTCACCCTGGGTGGTCGCCGCGACGTAGGCGAGGAATTGGTCCGGAAAGAGCGGCTTGTCGAGGCCCCAGCGCGCGCGGGTTTCCGCCAGAACCGACGCCTGGATATGCGGATTCCGGGCGAGCGCCCGCTCCGGCGAGCCGGGCATCATCCGGAACAGGAAGAAGTTGAACAGCACGATCAGGACGATCGTGATGAGCGCCCCAGTCAGCTTCCGACCGAAGTAGCGAGTGCCCATTCGCCGGCAGGCTCAGGAGCGTCTGTCCGGGACCAGCGCCCGGACTGCGCTCATTCGTCGTCTTCCAGGGCTCTGCTTCGGCGGCGGCTGAAGACGACGCCGCCGACGACGATGATCAACACCGCCAGCACCCCCACGATGATCAGGAGCGTGCTGTTCGACGACGTGCCCGTCGGCGCCGGCGTCTGAGCCGGTGAGGCGGACGGTCCGCCGGAGGGTGCCTGCCCGGAAGCCGCCGGCTCAGGGGACGCGGTCGGCTGGACGGCCGTCGCGTCGGTCAGGAACTGGTAGTCGATCGCGCTGTAGCTGAACAGCGGATAGCCGCCGTCGATTGGCTGGTTCTGCCAGCCGGCGAACTTGTCGGTCCGGTAGGCGTCGAGCTGCTTGTCGTAGTAGAGGATGTGATAGGGCGCCTGCTCATAGAACAGGTCCTGCATCTGATCGATCAGCTTCTTCCGCTGCTGATCGTCCGGCGCCAGGTTCTGCTGATCGTAGAGCTTGTCGTAGTCGGGGTTGCACCAGAGGCTGTCGGATGACGTGCCGATCTGGTTGCACAGGAACACCTGCAGGAGAACGTTGGGTTCGACGGTCTCGTACCAGGACCAGATGAACATGTCGTATTTCGCGGTGCCAGGCGGGTCGGCCTCAGGCGGCAGCATGATCTCGTAGAGCGAGTTCTCCTCGATCACGTCGGACTGGACCTTGATCCCGACCTGAGTGAACCAGTCCTGGATGAACTGGGCGCCCTGCGGGTAGGACGGCTCCGAGTCGGGCATCACCAGATGGAGGCTGATGGGCTTGCCCTCCTTGTCGAGGCGCTGGCCGGTGGCGTTGAGGACATAGCCCGCGGCATCGAGCTTCTGCTTGGCGATGGCGATGTCGAACGTCCGGGGGCTGGCCGGGTTCTTGTGCCAGTTGAACGGTGGCGTCGCCTCGAGGTTCTGCATGACGGGCGGCACGTTCGTCGACCCGACTTCGGCAAAGCCGCCCCTGACCTTGTCGACGAGCGCCTGCTTGTCGATCGCGTACCCGAGCGCATCGCGGAACGCGGGGTCCTGCAACGCCCTGGTCGAAGCTCCGCCGCCGGCAATTGACTTGCCCGTCCCGGTGCCGTAGTTGTTGAAGCCGAGCTCGACCCAGCCGGCGAGATCACCGGCAACGGTCTTGATGTTCGGCTCTCCTTCGAGCGCCTTGAACTGCTCGACTGGAACGCTTCGGGCGTAGTCGATGTCGCCGCGCTTGAGCGACTGGACCATCGTGTCGGCGCTCTTGAAGATCTGGATGAAGATCTCGTCGGCGAACCCTTTCTTGCCCCAATAGTTGGGATTGCGGACGAGATGGACGACCTGGTCGGCGGTGTATTCGGTGACCTGGTACTGACCGGTCCCGACCAGCGGCGGCTTGAAGTCGACGTCGCCGATCGTCTCGTATGTCTCCTTGCCGTAGATGTGCTTCGGCAGGATCGGAATCGAGGTCTTGAGGACCTTGGTCGTGCCGTCGTCAGTGAAGAGGAGCATCGTCTCCGGGTCGGGGCACTCGGCCTTGGTCACCCGGGCGTCCTTGAGAGCGGGGTCGATGTAGCCGTTGCCGACGCTCGCGTCGTTGTTGATCGCGTCGACGACGAGCCCGTACGAGAAGCACGCATCAGCCGAGTCGGCGGGCTTGCCGTCCGACCACTTCATCCCGGTCCGGATGTGGAACTTCCAGGACTTGCCATCCGCCGATCGCTCCCACTTGTCGGCGAAGGCCGGGTATGGCTCCAGCTTCGGCCCGATGTCGACGAGCAGGCTGAAATTCAGCTGGAAGGTCTCGTAGTCCGGGAAGTAGGCGGCCTGGTACGGATTCAGCGAGCGGAGATTCTCGATCGTCCCCAGCTTGAGGATTGCCGGCCCGGCGGCGGCTGCCGGAATGGCGGCCGGCCCGACCGCCGACAGCGCGAGGGCAAGGCCTGCGAGCACTCGGGCGGCTCGGGCGCGAGCGGACATCCGCATCGGTTCTCCTCCTTGACCGACCCGATCCGTTGCGCAGTCGGGTGGTCAGATCCAAACGACGAGCAGACTCCCCTCCGGAGTTGGCTGACTTTCCCACAGCCGGGCGCAGCGATGCAACCGTGGTCCGTACCGTGCGTCGCCGGCGCCTCGGGTCGGGTCGAAATTCTTACGTGGTAGGCATAACGGACAGCGGCACGCGATTCGGGCCCGAATCTTCACGATTTGCGGCCTGGATCGGTCGAGCGTTCCGATGTGGCCGGATGATCCGACCGAATCGGGCTCTCCGTTGGTCCACATACCGATGACATAGGAATTGGGAAGCCGCGGACGTTCAGCCGGCGTGAGCTCAGTCGGCGGTCACGACTTCCTCGACGAAGAGCGTGCCCGCGTCGGCGTCGAGCGTCGCCAGAGCGCCCAACGGAACGGTCGCGTGGTGCTTTCCGTGGCCGATCGGCAGGCCGAAGATCAGTGGCACGCCGAGCGGCCCCAGCAGCTCCTCGACGATGTCCTCGGTCGAGAGCTCGGCGATCGCGCCGGACCACTTCGTCTTGATATCGCCGACCACGATCCCGGCGATCCCATCGAGCAGGCCGGCATTCCGCAGCTGGGTGAGAAGCCCGTCCAGGACGTAACCCTCCATCTCGATCTCTTCGAGGCACACGATCTGGCCGCTGAAATCGGGCTGCAACCGCGTGCCGATCGCCGACGTGAGAAGGCCCGCGCAGCCACCGGCGAGGCGCGCGGTCACCTTGCCGCCGACGATCGTCCGGACGTACGGATCGTCCGGATTCGGGCCGATCTGGCCGTACGGCTCGTCGCTGAACAGCGCTCGGTGGAGGCCCTTCTTCGAGAACTCGGTCACTTCCGGCGCACCGACGGCGGAGGTGCCGTTCGAGTAGAACGAGATCACGTTCCCCCACTTCGTTGCCGCGAGATGAAGCGTCGTGAGATCGCTGTAGCCGCAGATCGCCTTCGGATTGGTCGCGAACAGCGCCTCGTCGAGGTGCTGGATGAGGCGCGGCATGCCGTAGCCGCCCTGGAGGGGAACGATCGCCTTGACCTCCGGGTCGGCCAGCATCTCGTGGAGATCGGCGAGACGGTCCTCGTCGCGGCCAGCCATGTAGCCGTGCCGGTCGTTGACGTGGTCGCCGAGCTTGACCTTCAGTCCCCAGGCCTCCAGCCCCGCGACGCCGCGCAGAAGCTCGCTTCGATTGTCCCAGGAGCTGGCCGGGGCCACGACCCCAACGGTGTCACCGGGGTGGAGGCGGCGCGGCTTGCGGGGAGCGTCGGACGGGTCAGTCATGTGCCCCGTCATACCATGAAGCTCGTCGCCGGGTTCGCTTCGAGCAGGATCGGCCGGTCGATGCGAAAGCGCGCGATCTCGCCCTCGGACTTCGTCCGGCCGTCCGCGACGAGCTCCGCGATGACGCGGCCGAAGAGCGACGCGAACTTGAACCCGTGGGCCGCGCCGAGCGCCACTAGGACCTGGGGGTGGTCCGGCAGGCGGTCGAGGACGAAGTCGCGGTCCGGCGTCAACGTGTAGAGGCATGTCTTCGTGTAGATCGGCGGTCCGAGGTGGCCCGGCAGATGCTGGGAGAGGAAGTCAGCGAGGCGGCCGAAGGCTGCCTCGTCTCGGTCGAACGTCCGGGTTTCCGGCGTCGTCTCCTCCCCACCGACGTCCTGGGCAGCTTTCGGGCCGAGCTCGCCGTAGGTCGGGAAGCCGTAGAAGCACGGCTCGTCCATCCAGATCCACACCGGGAACCGGTCAGGCGCGAACCGGGCCGGATCGTCGGGCCGGGTGTAGGTGAGTTGCTCCTGGGTGACGAC
>JBBSCI010000162.1:0-7202 GCA_038250445.1 Candidatus Limnocylindrales bacterium
CAAGCGCGACGATCACGCCGACGGCCACGCCGGCGGCGATCGATAGCCGGGATCCCATGATCGGGAGAGTACCAGTACGAGCGTCGCGGGGGCGTGACCGGCGGGTCGCTGCTAGGCTTTCGATCCCGTGAGAAGACTCGACAGCGCGCTTCGAAGCCGCCTCCTGCCGGCGATCCTGACCGCGATCGGCGTGTCGCTCATCGCCGGTGGGCTGCTGACGTACACGGGCGCCGCCGAGATGACCCCACCTTCACCGACGCCGTCGGCCATTGGGGCCGGACCGACGCCGACGGTCGCCCTCCCGACCTTTCCACCGTTGGGCTCGTCGTTGCCGAGCCCCTCGGCGACGCCGGTCGTCGATCGGGTTGCCACGCGCGTTCGCATCCCGGCACTCGACATCGATCTGCCGATCATCAAGCCGACCGGTGGCCCAAACTCCTATCCGAAATGCAACGTCGCGATGTACATCCAGGAGCTCCACCAGCCGGGCCAGGGCGGAGCCACGTACCTCTACGCCCACGCCCGGCCGGGGATGTTCGGGCCGATCTACGACCTGGCCATCGTCAAGCACAAGCCGAACGCGATGGTCGGGATGTTCGTCGAGGTCTTCACGAGTGATGACATGCGTTTCACGTACGAGGTCACCGAAGTGCGCCTCGACCAGCGGAACCTGGACGACGCGATCAACGCACCGAGCGAGGAGCTCTGGATCCAGACCTCGGAGGGGCCGAAGGGGACGCCCGGCAAGACGCAGCTGCTGGCGATGCCGCTGACGATCGGAGCGGCGACCCACGCAGACGCCCACCCGAAGGCCCACCCGGTCACCTGCGGCTGACCGCCGCGCTCACCGAACGAGAAGCTCGGCCTCGAGGTTGATGCTGACCTCGGGCCCGCCAATCTCGCACTCCTTCAGGTAGCCGCTCACGTTGGCGGTCACCCGCCAGTTTCCCTCCGGAAGCCTGAGCAGTGGGTCCGCAAAGTACGCTCTGTAGAAGCCGGCGTTGGGATCGTCGGCCGAGTAGCCACCGGACTTCACGAAGGGGATGGCGGCCGGCGCGAGGCGCGTGTAGCCGTGCGGTGCGCAGGCGGCATCCATGGCCGCCATTACCTTGATGTCGCCATCGATCTGGGCGACGCTGAACGACACGGGACCACCCGCGGAGCCCCAGATGGTCGCCGCCGGTGCCACTCCCTCCCAGGTCAGGATCGCGGAGATGTCGATCGGGGTGCCGGCATCCACGGCGTCGCTGCCGACCCGCATCGACAGGGCGAAGCCCGCGTCCTGCCCCTCGACGACGATCGGCTGGGCGGTCGCGTCGAATGGCGTCGGCGCCTGGCTGCAGCCCGGCTACGAGAGCAACCACGGCGAGGAACGCCGCGGCTATGGCCGCGCCCCGCGACGTGACCTCCGCCCTCAGATCCACTCGATCCGGCGGAGGACGACTGCGGCCACGGCCGCGCTCACGATGATCGTCATCGTGACGATCCAGAACCCCGCTGCCTCACCCCCCGCGAACGCGGAGCCAGCCTCGCTCATCCCGAAGATGCCCCCAGCCGCACCGATCCCGGCGAGGATGACCGTGACCCCGGTGAGGCGCTTCATGATCCGCGAGAGGTTGTTGTTGATCGTCGAGAGGTAGATGTCGAGCGTCCCGCTGACGAGCTCCCGATAGTTGTCGAGCTCGTCGGTCACCCGGATCAGGTGGTCGTAGATATCACGAAAATACAGGACGTTTGCCTGATCGACGGCGACGATGTCGCGGTTCGTCAACTGGTTGAAAATCTCGCGCGCGGGAGAGGTGGCGCGGCGGATCGCGATCAGCTCGCGCTTCAGGACGAACAGGCGCTGGAGCGTCCACTCCGACGCCGCCGCGAAGATCTGGTCCTGGAGCTCGTCGATCTCGTCAGCCAGCCGGTCGAGGACGGGAAAGTAGCCGTCGACGACGTGATCCGCGAGGACGTACAGGAGATAGTCGGTCCCGCGCCGGAGCACGGGCTCGGGGCCGGCCTTCAACGCCCCGACTGCCCGCAGGTCACACTCGGGGCCGTGGACCGTGACGAGGAACCGGCGCCCGACAACGATATCGATCTCCGCGGTCTCCACTTCGCCCGCGTACTTGAGCTCGAAGAGGACGATGTGGACGACGTCGTCGAACGTCTCCACCTTCGCCCGCTGGTTGCGCTCGACAATGTCCTCTGCGATCAGCGGGTGGAGCCCGAGGGCCTCGGCTATCGGCGTGATGAGCTCCGCTTGCGGGTCGATGCAGTCGACCCAGATTCGCGTGTCCGGCTCGTCCAGGATCCCTTTGAGCGAGGCGACGTCGGCCGTCTCCTTCATGCCGCTTGGGCGCCAGATGAGGATCCTGGCGTTGGGGGCGTCAGAGGGCAGTGGTTGGTCGCGGCTCGTCAATGCCATCGGGATCGGCTCCGCCGGCTGTTGCCGAGCCTCGTCTGGCGCGGTCGGTCGCCAGCATACCCGGGCGCCCGCCGAGGGCGAGGCCCGGTGGGATCGCCACGATCGTAACGATCCCGGCGACCACGAAAAGGCCGACGAGAATCGACGACGCCTCCGCCGCTGCCCAGCGCTCGAGCGCCTCGACGACGAACCCGTCGCGCAGCGGGCGATCCCGCAACTCGACGGGGATCACCTGCTTCCAGCCATCGGGGACCGCGAACAGCTGGTCATACAGGCGGTCGATCGTCGTCGACCCGTAGGCGGTGAGCACCGCCACGCCAATCGCCATTCCGATCATTCGGGCGACCGTGACGACCGCCGAGGCCATCCCGAACGACGCCCGGCCGGCGACCTCAACAGCCGCAGTCGAGCGGGGTGTCACCGTCAGCCCGAAGCCGAACCCGAAGATCCCCAGGGCGAGCGCGACGTCCCGGAGGTCGACCGCCGGCGTCCAGCGGGAGATCCAGAGCAATGAGCCTGCGCTTGCAAGGAGGCCCACGAGGGTCACGACGCGAAGCGACAGGAAGCGGACGGCGAATCCCGACAGGAGCGCCCCGAGGGCCGTCGCTGCCGCGAGGGCCCCGAGGGCGAAGCGCTGCTGGTCGGGGCCACCGTAGAGGACCCGATCGACGAACACCGCGCCGCCGATGATCGCCGTGGCGAACGCGTAGCCGGTCAACAGCGAAACGAGGGCCGCCGACGAGAAGGTGAGACTGCGGAAGAGGCGGGGATCGAGGAACGGGTCGGCGAGCCTCGTCCCGCGGACGACGGTCACGACGGTCCCGACGATCGCAACGAGGGCGAGCACGCCGCTGACGACGGCCGGGTTCGGCCCCTCGCCGGTGTCACGGCTCCCGAGCAGCGTGATGGCGCCGAGACCGGCGGCGAGGGCGACGCTCCAGACGGCGGCGCCGAGGATGTCGATCCCACCACGCCGGCGCGGCGTCTCCCAGCCGAATGACGCCGCCCAGGCGACGAGGAGCGCTGCCAGACCGATCGGGACGTTCAGGTAGAACACCCAGCGCCACGACGGGGCGAGCACGGCACGGATCGGGTCGTCTGTGGCGACGTGGGCGGCCGTGAGCGCCCCGTCGACGTGAAGCCCTCCGAGGATCGCGGCGCCGAGGAAGGGCCCGGCCGCCATGCCGAGGAACGTCAGCGCGCCGATGACCCCGAGCGCGCGGGGACGAGCATGGCTTTCGAAGAGGTGAGAGGCGGCCGCAGTCCCGACGGGAACGAGCACCCCGCCCCCGATTCCCTGAATGACCCGCCCGACGATGAGCTCATCGATCGTCTGGCCGCGCCCCGCAATGAGCGATCCGATCACGAACACGACGAGTCCGCCGAGAAACAGACGTCGAACCCCCCACACGTCCGCGAGGCGGCCCGCCAGGGGCATCGCGACGACATAGGCAAGGAGATAGCCGTTCACAATCCACGAGGCGCGGCGGAGCTCGGAGAACGCTGTCTGGCCCGGCCGATCGGGATTGGCAGTGGCGAGGTCGGTGATGATCGTCGGCAGCGCGACGGCGGTGATCATCAGCTCGAGTCCCGCGAGGAAGACGCCGGCTCCGAGGACCGCCAGGAGCGCATACGCAGAGCCCCGGGTCATCGGCGAAGGGTACACGGAGGGCATCGAGGATAATCGGGCGATGAGCCCCGAGATCCTCGCATCCGTCGAACAGCGGATGGTGCACGCGATCGAGGCGATGGACGGCGACTTCGTGCGCATCCGGGCCGGACGCGCGACAGCATCGCTCGTGGAGAGGCTGCGGGTCGAGGGCGGCCGCACGATCGGCCAGGTTGCCGGCATCAGCGTCCCGGACCCCCGCCAGATCGTGATCCAGCCCTGGGATCGAAGCATCCTGGCCGAGATCGCAAAGGCGATCACCCAGAGCGGCATCGGCCTGACCCCGACGGTCGACGGTGCCACTGTGCGCCTCTATTTCCCGTCGCTCACCGCGGAGCGTCGCCGAGAGCTCGTCAGCCTGGTCCACAAGCGAATGGAGCAGGCGCGAGTCGAGCTCCGCGGTCTGCGCCACGAGGCGGCGGCGGCCCTCGCCAGGGAGCAGCGCGGCGGCGGGGTCGGCACCGACGCGACTCGTCGCGAGTTGGAGCTCCTGCAGCGGCTGACGGATCGTCTCAGCGCCGAGATCGACCGACGCGGTCGGATCAAGGAGGAAGCGCTCCTCGAGCGGCGACCCTGACGATCGGCGAAATGGTAGCGGCGCCAAACGAACAGGGGTGACCCGGACACGTGGACGCGCCAAGTACGTGCCATCCGGCTCTGGCGGGCTGGCACACCAGGGACGACGAATGCAGGTCAGCTCTTGGAGCAGCGGGCATGTCCATCGTCTCCCGGCGCGCGCGCCTCGGCCACATTGTCATGGCATCGGTCGCACTTGATGTCTTCCTCGCTGTCGGTGTCATCGGCGGCGGGCTCGCACTGATGCTTGGGCCGCAGGGTCAGATCATCCCGCTGCCCTTGTCCCTCCTCCAGGGCACTCCGTTCTCGAGTTTCCTGTGGCCCGGTCTCATCCTGTTCGCGGTTCTCGGGCTCGGCCCGCTCGCAATCGCGTTGCTCGCTTGGCAAAGGCACCGGCTCGCGCCCCTGCTCACCGTCGGAGTCGGCGTGGCACTCCTGGTGTGGATCACGGTCGAGGTCGCGATGATCGGCCACTCCAACGAGCCTCCGCTGCAGCCCATCTACTTCGTCCTTGGCTTCGTGATCGTCTTCGTTGGCTTGGCGTGGGTACGGCAGACCGACTCTCTGCGCGCGACCTGACCGGCATGTCCTTCGGGACGAACGGCACTCGCTGCCATCGGTCACCTCGACCACGATTGCCGTGAAGGACCCGCCCGGGTCGGCAGGAGGCCGTCGTGCTCATCGTCGAACGGTTGATCGCCGCAGTTGCTATCGTCGCGGCCGCGCACTTCTCGATGGGTTTCATCAACTCGAGCGCCGGCGGATCCGGCGGTGCTCTGCTGTTTCCGTTCCCCACGAACTCGGCGTCACAATGGGTCTTCGGCAGCCTCGATCGCGGGATGCTCGGTCTCCTGATACCGGTCATGATCGGGCTCGCCGGGATCGCGGTCCTGGGGTTCATCCTCGCCTTCCTCGCGACATTCGGCCTGTGGGTGCCGGCCGACCTGTGGCGGCCGCTCGTCCTCGTCGCGGCGACGTGCTCGGCGATTCTCCTCGTCCTTCACCCGAGCGTCTGGGTCGTCATCCCGCTCACGCTCGACGCTGCCCTGCTATGGGTCGCCTGGACGTCAGCATGGACGCCGGCGGTGGCGGCCTGACAGGGACCCAGCGGCGATCGCCGACGTTGACAAGCCCGCGATCGCGGAATAGCATCAACTTCCGTTGATATAAACCGTCGTTGATACGACGCGTTTCCTCACCCCCGGAGCCCGCCCTGCCCTCTCCCGCCCGAATCCGATCGACCCTTGCGACAATCGTCGACCAGCCCGACGAGCTCCGCGAGCTGCGGATCGTCCACAAGGCCCTGGCCGACGTGAACCGGCTCAGGATCGTTCGCCGCCTCGCTGGCGGCGACGCATCGGTGAGGGACCTGATCGAAGAGGTCGGCCTCTCCCAGCCGCTCGTCAGCTGGCACCTCGGCAGGCTGCGGGCCGCCGGGCTCATCGAGACCCGCCGGAACGGCCGAGAAACGCTGTGCCGGCTTCGCCACGAGGCCTTCGAGGCGTTCGCCAGCCGCGAGCGCGCGATCCTCGGGCTCGCCGCCAAGGCACGGAGCGCCGTGTCGTGAGCGGCTCGATCGTCAGCCCAGAACTTCGCCAGCGCGTCCGAGGGATTGCCACGCCGATCGCGGTCGGATTTGGCCGACTCGGGCTCACGCCGAATCACCTCACCCTGATCGGCTTCGGGATCGCCGTCGTTGCCGCCGTCGCTGCGGCCGCACAGCTCTGGCTCGTCGCGGGCATCCTGTTGATCGTCGGCGGCGTCTTCGACCTCTTTGACGGCGCGCTTGCCCGGGCGACCGGCAAGGCGAGCAAGCTCGGCGCCTTTATGGACTCGGTGTTCGACCGGGCAGGCGAAGGCGTCGTCTACGTCGGCGTCATCGTGGGCTGTCTGTCAGCCGATTTCCAGCTCGGCGCGATCCTCGCAGCGAGTGCAATGGCCGCCGCATTCATGGTCAGCTATGTCCGTGCCAAGTCGGAGAGTCTCGGGTTCACGTCCGGGACGGGAATGGGAGCCGTCGGCTTCGCTCCGCGCGAGGTTCGGATCGTGATCCTGACAATTGCCCTGATCCTGGCTGGCGCATGGGGCGGCACCCGCGTGGTGGAGGATCCCAACGCGCTGGCGCTGTACGACGCATGGGCCCTGGGCCGGCCGGTCCTCGCAGGAGCCCTCGCCCTCATCACCCTCCTCGCGACGATCACCGCCATCCAAAGGATCGTCCACGTCATCCGCCAATCCTCCCAGGCGTAACGCAAGCAGATGGAGCACCAGGTGACCGATACGAACGGCAAGAACGGGCACAAGCCCGGCAAGAAGATCCGCGTCGCGATCGTCGGCGTCGGCAACTGCGCTAGCAGCCTCGTCCAGGGCCGCTACTACTACGAGAGTGCGAAGGCGACGGACTTCGTCCCGGGTCTGATGCATGTCGACCTCGGCGGCTACCACGTCCGCGACATCGAGTTCGTGGCGGCCTTCGACATCGACAAGAACAAGGTCGGCAAGGACCTGTCCGAGGCGATCTACACGAAGCCGAACAACACG
>JBBSCI010000163.1:0-7037 GCA_038250445.1 Candidatus Limnocylindrales bacterium
CGCAACCGTCCGCCGGAGCGTCGCGGCCGGCGGGCGCGGGTACGTCGTCAACGACGGGTGGGTCGTCGAGCTCGCGGCCGAGGGCGAGACGCGGATCGCCAAGCTGGCCCGGATCCCGATCACGATCGGTGGGATCGCGCGCCACAACGTGGCGAACGCGCTGGCCTCGGCCGCGGCGGCACGCGGGCTCGGGGCGTCGATCCCAGAGATCGCCGACGGCCTCGTCGAGTTTCGCCCGACCGCTGACTGGTCGCCCGGACGGCTCAATCTCTACCGGCTCGGGGCACGGATCGTCATCGTCGACTTCGCCCACAACGAGGCAGGCGTCTCGGCCGTGCTCGACGTCGCCGAAGGCATCGCCGCCGGCGCGGCCGGGCGAGCGGCCCCGATCACAGCGATCATCGGGACCGCCGGTGATCGGCCTGACGACACCCTCCGCGGGATCGCCCGGATCGCCGCCAGCCGGGCCCAGCGGGTCGCGATCAAGGAGACGCTGAAGTACCTTCGCGGCCGGTCGCGCGAATCCATCGTCGGCGAGCTGCTCGCCGGCGTCGAGGCCGCCGGGCGCCCGCGGTCCGAGGTTCCCGTCTACGAGTCGGAGACCGCGGCCCTCAAGGCTGAGCTCGCCGACTCGGAGGGTCGGCCACGCGTGGTCGTGCTGCTCTGCCACGAGGAGCGCGACGAGGTCTTCGCGCTGCTCGATTCACTCGGCGCCCGGCCGATCGATGTCGCGGCCGAGCTGACCTCTCTCCTGCCGCGCCTCCAGGAACGCCCGCGGCGCCATTGATTTCCGCGGAGGCGGACCGCATCATCGGGAGGCGAGCGTGCCGACCGGCCCGTTGTGCGAGGGCCCGGCGTGGCCCAGAGGGATGGAGGTCCGTTCCATGGAGACGATCGTCGGCATCGCCCTGATCATCATCGCGGCCCTCGAGATCATCGCGATCATCCGCATCGTCGGCGCGAATTCCCCGCGAGGCGTCTGACCGATCCCGGTAGTCCGCGGCGGGAGCCGTAACAGAGGGCCCGCCAATCACGGAGTGCGCCGGGGCCGACCGGGCTAACCCTTCCTCGCGGCGCAGGGCGACGAGAGACAGGCTTGACGTCGAGGTTGGTGTTGTAGGGCCGGAGCATGACGCTCGCGGCGCGGACGGCGTTCGGGCCGAACCGCCCGCCGGCTCGATAGGTCACGCCGGTGTCGAATGGCACGCCGACGACGAGGTCGACGTCCTCGAGGGTTCGGACATGAGGCAACCGGGCGAATGTCGACGGACCGGTGAAGCGCGGGCTCTGAAGAGAATCCTCCGGGGCGTAGCGGGCGCCCCGGATCGGCTCATCCCTCAGGCGCCTCTAGCTCGCCGGGGTCGGCGAATGCAGTGGCGCCGCGAGACGACCCACCGGCGGCCATCGCCGCCCGGTAGACACCGATCGCATCGTCGACGCAGCACACGAGCAGATCGCCCGGTGCCGCTCGGCGCAGGGCCATTCGAACTGCCGAGGTTTCGTCGAGGATCTTCTCGGCCTTCGTCACTCGCGACGTCCCGCGGCTCCGGGCGGCGCGAACACCATCAATGACGTTGCTCGCCGATTCGCCGGCCGGCCGGCCGCGGAGGTTCTTGTCCTCGCGGACGATGATCTCGTCGAACGCCGAGGCGGCGATCGCTCCGTATTCCAGCTGGTCGTCGTCCCGCCGGTCCCCCGGAATCCCGATCACCCCGATCGCCCGACCGTGTCGTGGACCGGGGCCTCCATTGCGGCCGTCGCCGGCGGGCTCGGCGGCGAGTCGGCCCGAGCGGGAGATCGGCTCTTCCATCATCCGCTCTACGAAGTCGGCCAGCTGGCGCATCCCGTCGACGTTGTGGCAGTAGTCGATCACGACGCGGATGCCACCGACGTCGAGGAGATTGAGGCGGCCGGGCGACTGGAAGAACGACGTCGAGAATGTCCGCAACCCCTGGCGGATGTCGTGGAGATGGGCGCCGGCCGCCCACGCAGCAGCGGCGGCCGCCAGGGCGTTGGCGATGTTCATCCGGGCCTTGCCGCCGAAGGTCGCCGGGATCAGGTGGGTGTAAAGGACCGGCATCTTCCGGGGGCCGTGCTTGAGCACGATCAACTCGCCCTCGGAGGTCCGCTCGAGGCAGAAGGCGGCGTTGCCGCGCGACGTGTGGCCGTCGACGCGGTCGAAGCCGTCCTCGCCCTTCTCGGTCGCCATGCTGAACAGGACGACCCGCCCCGCGCAGTGGCGACCCATCCGGTAGACATGCGAATCGTCGGCGTTGAGGACCGCGGTCCCGGATCGCGGCACCGCCTCGACGACGACTGCCTTCACGTTCGCCAGCTGCCCGACGGAATCGATTCCGCCGAGGCCCAGGTGGTCGGCGGTGACGTTCGTCACGACAGCGACGTCGTTGCGGTCGTAGCCGAGGCCCTCACGGAGAATGCCTCCTCGGGCGACCTCGAAGACGGCGGTGTCGACCTTCGGGTTCTGGAGGACCATCTGGGCCGACTTCGGGCCCGACATGTCGCCCTTCTTGGTCAGCCGGCCGTCGATTACGATGCCGTCGGTCGAGGTCATCCCGACCCGCCGGCCCATCAGCTTCATGATGTGGGAGATCATCCGGACGGTCGTCGTCTTGCCGTTCGTGCCGGTCACCGCGATGATCGGGATCCGCGATGGACTCCCGGGCGGGAACAGGCCGTCGATGACCGGTCGGGCGACGTACTGCGGCTCGCCCTCGGTCGGGTGGGTGTGCATCCGGAAGCCGGGCGCGGCGTTGACCTCGACGATCGCCCCGCCGGTCTCGCGAACCGGGGTCGCGATGTCGGGGCAGATGAAGTCGATTCCCGCCACGTCGAGCCCGACGATCTGCGCCGCCGTCTCGGCGATCTCGACGTTGTCCGGGTGGGCTTCGAACGTCCGGTCGATCGACGTTCCGCCGGTCGACATGTTGCCGGTCAGAGCAAGCTTGATGCGGGTGTCCTTCGGCGGCCGGTCGTGGAGATCCAAACCCTGCGCCCGGACGAGTTCCTCGGCGGCCGCGTCGAGCTTGATCCGGGTCAGGACCTTCTCGTGGCCGATCCCCCGCCGCGGATCCTGGTTGGCGATGTCGACGAGCTCGCGGACCGTGTGCTCGCCGTCGGCCACGACGCTGGCGGGCACGCGCTCAGCGATCGCAGCCACCTTGCCGCCGATGACGAGGCAGCGGTAGTCGTTGCCGGCGACGTACGTCTCGACGACGAGGTCCCCCGATCGGCTCTCCGATTGTGCCCCGTGGAAGGCGGTTCGGACTGCCTCTTCCGCTCGAAGGTCCAGGTGGACCCCCCGGCCGTGATTGCCGTCGAGGGGCTTGACGACACACGGAAAGCCGAGTCGGTTGGCAGCGGCGACAGCCGCTTCCTCCGTCCGGACGAGCGCGCTGCGAGGCACCGGCAGCCCGGCCGAGTCGAGCAACCGGTTGGTCAGGCTCTTGTCCGATGCGATGTCGACAGCGATTCCGGACGTTCGCGAGGTCATGGTCGCCCGGATCCGCTGCTGATGGACGCCCTGGCCGAGCTGGATCAGCGAATGGCGGTCGAGGCGGATGTACGGGATGTCGCGGCTGGCGGCCTCGTCAAGGATCGCCTGCGTCGACGGCCCGAACGCCTGCCGCTCGGCGAGGAGGATGAGCCGCTCCATCTCCGCCATGAAGTCGACGGCAGCCGACGGATCGTTCGGGGCGACGAGGTGGTTGACGAGGGCCACGGCGATCTTGCCCGCCTCGATCCCGACGCTCTCCTCGCGGAACTCGTAGATGACGTTGTAGCGACCGTGCTCGCCGGTGCTCCGCGTCTTGCCGTGGCGGACGTCGGTCCCGGCCAGGTTCTGGAGCTCGAGCGCGATGTGTTCGGTGATATGGCCGGCCCAGGTGCCGTCGCGCAGCCTCGTGATGAAGCCGCCGCGTCGCCCGAGACTGCAGGCGTGGTCCTCGAGACTCGGCAGGAGCCCGGTGAGGGCGTCGATGAAGCTTGGGATCTTGTTCGAGGGGAATGCCTCGAGCACCCCGAGGTCGACGACCATCCGGACGACGGGCTCACGGGCCCAGTAGTTCGGGCCGCGGAGGATCCGCGTCTCGATGATCTGGAGGCTGGGCTCGGGTCGTGTGCCGTTGGCTCGGCTATCCGAGGCCCGACGCTTCAGGCGAAGGTCGGCCGATGCCGCCTCGGCGGGGTTCGCGTCCTGCCCGTTCGCTTTCGCCTTCCCGGTGCGAGGTTGCGGTGCCGCTTGCGTCACGGAGCCCTCCTGCCCCTGCTCGACCGTTCGCCGGCTCCGAGTGTACCCGGCGGCCGTCGCGGCCGATGTCGTCGCCTCCGACGAGACCCGCCGTGCGCCGCCGTCAAGTCGTGGGGCGTTCGTCGAGAGGCTGTGTCACCGCGAAACCCTCACGTTCCGCTGCCTGGGCGAGCCGGGCGTCGAGCGTGACGAAACCCAGCGTCGGCGGCTCGGACTCACTGGCAACGACGGCGGCTCCGAGCTGTAGCGCATCAGCAGCCCGGAGCGGATGGACTCGCAACAGCCGGACGGCAAGTTTTCGAACGGCCGATCCCGGCTGGATTTCCTGCCAGCCGGCGGCAAGGTGATCGAGGCGCCGGAGTGCAGCAGACACGGCCACCGCGTCAACGGCGCCGTCCCGCTCGAGTCGTGCGATCGCTGATACGCACTCGACGTCGGTCGACCACCATGCGATGACGTCAGCATCACGTCGCAGCTCCGCACGGACGGCAGAGCTCGATGGCTCCTCAACGAGGAGCGGAACCAGTGCCGAACTGTCCCAGAATCTCACCGAGTCACCGGCCGCTTCGGCGCTCGTCGATCAGCGCCGCTACGGCGCTGCAGCCGACCCTCACAGGCGGCCCAGGCTCGAGCAGGAGGTCCACTGGCATCGCTGTGACGCCCGATCGGACGAGGCCGGCCCGTTCGAGTCGACGCGTCCGGCCGTCGCCGTCGCCGGCTACCCGGATCGGCTCGAGGCGAGCGACGGGCGTCCCGCGATCCAGGATCACGACACTCTCGCCGGCCTTTACTCGATCAATCAGAGCGCTGAGACCATTCTTGGCCTCTGTGATCGTCGCGGTCCTCATAGAGCTATTCTAGCCAGTTGGCACCGCCCTGTCTAGCCTCTAAGTTCTAGCCGGTTCACGTCGACGCGGCTTCTCCCCCGCCCTGGATCGCGTGAAGGGTCGGCGTGGCCAGTCGGTGGCGGCGGCGGAGATCGAACCGATAGCCGGCGGGCAGCGAATGGAGGACGACCCCGCTGATCATCAGTGGCTTGTGGCCGTGGATCTCCCAGGCGTCGGTCTCGGACGCCGAGCCGTCGACGACCGTGATGCTCCCCCGGCCAATCACTTCCATGATGTGATCGGGACCGACGACACCCGCGGTGTCCTCGTCAACGCCGAGCCCGAGGAGTGACGGGTTCTGGGCGATCAGCGACAGCAACCGCCCGAGCCGGTTCCGCTGCTGGAAGTGCTGATCGATGATCACGCCGGGCAGCATCCCTAGCCCGGCCGCGATCTGGGCCATCCTGTGCTTAGGGGTCGCCCCGGACGCACCAAAGGCGATCATGTGCGATGACATGGCCGACGCCCCGGCGGACGTCCCGGCTACTACCGCGCCGTGCTGGAACCGGTCGAGGATCGCATCGGCGAGACGAGTCCCGCCGATCGTCGAGGACAGCCGGAGCTGGTTGCCGCCGGTCAGGAAGATCCCCGTTGCGTCGCGGACTGCCATCGCCGCGGTCTCGTCGTTCGCCTGCGGCCTGGTCACGGCATGGAGTGGATGCACGGCCGCGACGCCGAGCTCCGAGAAGACCTGGCTGTAGCGCGCGCCGGCCAGCGCGCCGAGGCTGCTGGCAGTCGAAACCACCGCGATCGTGGCATCCCGGCCGCCCGCGAGCGTGACGAACCGGTTGAGGATCACCCGGTCGCGGACCTTGTCCTCTGCCCCGCCGATGATGATGACGGTCCCATCGGTCACTGCTTCAATCGTCTCCCATTCCGCTCGTTCGCGAGAGGATAGCCGACGGCGCCCCAGACCAACGGCGTCGCCCGTTAGACGAGACCGGGACGGACCGCGGAATCCGCGTGGGAGAATACCCGGGCGATGACTCGAGAGGGCGCTCCCGACCTGGGTGACGGACGAGTACAGATCGCCGCGAATGGCCCCGTCGGCCGCTTCCGGCGTCGATTCGACCCGCCGACGCGGCGCTGGCTGGACATTCATCGTCGCGAGCTCCGCCGCGAGCTATCTCGGCTTCACGATCGGCGGCGGCTGCTCGCGATGGGGCTTCTGATCATCACGTTCGGGTTCCTGGCCGCCGGCATCGTCGGGCGCGGCGAGCCGGCCGGCGCCGACGCGCGGGCCTACTGGGCCGGGGTCCGGATCTGGCTCAATGGCGGCGATCCATACCATCCGACGGGCCCGTTCCTGCCATATGTCTACGCCCCGTGGATGCTGCCGCTCTTCGCGCCGTGGGCCCTGCTGCCGTGGGACGTCGCCTGGTTCGTCTGGCGCGGCGGAACGATCTTTCTCCTCCTCTGGACGATCCATTGGGCCTACCGGCAGCGACCCCTCGAAACCGCGATCCTCGTGGCCCTGCTCGGCTTTCCGTTCGGGGCGAACCTCGATACCGGCAACATCAACCTGCTGTTGACATTGCTCCTGTGGGGGGCCCAGTTCAGCGGCCCGGTCGTCGCCGGCCTGCTCTGGTCGGTGGCGACATGGATGAAGTGGGCGCCTGTCCTTTTCCTGCCGGTCCTCGCCCCACGCGCCCGCCTCTGGGGGCTCGTGTTCCTGTTGGCGTCAGGGCTGCTCAGCCTTGCGACCTTGCCGCTGACGATCCTCCAGCTCCAGGCGCTCTTCAGCTTCGGCGCCCGTCCGCTCCGACTCGACTACCTGGTGTTCCTCTGGGCGCTCGTGCCGGTGCTCTGGCGGCGGGCGGAGCCAATAAACATGGACCAGCCCAAAAACAGGATCGCGACGATCAAAAAGCCCCCACCCCCAA
>JBBSCI010000164.1:0-6896 GCA_038250445.1 Candidatus Limnocylindrales bacterium
GCGCGTCGCGGCCGAACAGGCGGCGTCGGATCGCCGGGCGGCCGAAAGCGCTGCGGCCGACAAGGCAGAGGCCGAACGCGTCGAGGCGGAGCGCGTGGCGGCCGAACAGGCGGCGGCAGCCGAGGCCGAGCGCCTCGCTGCGGAGCCCCCGCCGCCTCCGGCTCCGCGGGCACGCCGCGGCGGCCCGTCCCGACCGACGGTCGTCACGATCTCGGACGACGTGGCGGACGAGTCGGCGCCCGATGAGCCGGCGGTGGCAAGCCCCGCGGCGGTCCAGCCGGGACCCGTGTCGCCGGTCGCGGCACCTACCCCGCAGCCCCCGACCGCTGTGCCGCTACCGCCACCACCGACGATCGTCGCGCCTGTTGCCTCGGTGGCCTCTGTCGTGCCCGAGGAGACGATCATCGTGCCGCCGCCGCGGACGCCGGTCGGTCCCTCCGATCAGCCGGCGGCTCAGCGACCCGGAGCACGCCCGCCGACGCCGGCAGCACCCGTCGGGCCCCCGGCCCGAACGCCCACGACCGGACCGACGAACCAGCCCGCCGCTCGCCAGCCGAGCATGGCTGCGAGCCCGCCCGCGCGCCCCGTACCGGCCGCCCGTCCGGTCGAACGGCGTGTCGCCCAGCCCGGCGACCGGATCTGCCCGAATTGCAGTGAACCCAACGACGCGACGCGCCGGTTCTGTCGCCGTTGCGGCACCAACCTCGCGGCGGCGCCGATCCAATCGGCGAAGGTTCCGTGGTGGCGGCGCCTGTTCAGGCGAAAGCCAAAGGAGTACGCGGCGGGCGAACGGATCGGATCGATGCGTCAGCCTGGCAAGGGCGGCGAGGAAAGCAAGTTCAAGCCGATGACGCTGATCAAGGGCGCCGTGGTCCTCCTGATCGGCCTCGGGATCATCGGCGTCGTCGCCGTCCCGGCGATCCAGGGCCTCGTTCTCGGCCGGGGCGGCGCGATCATCAACGACATTCGCAAGTTCATTGCGCCGGAGCTGGTGCCCGTTTTCGCGAGCACGGCGACCGCCAGCAGCGAGATCGATGGCCATCCGGGCAAGCTCCTGATCGACCGCTTCAAGAACACCGACTGGCAGTCGCCGGACGCAACACCAACGATCAAGCTGACGTTCGAATCTCCGTTCGATCTCGCTGCCGTCTGGATCCACAACGGAAACGCCGACAAGTACGTCGACTTCCGGCGCCCGACGAAGCTCGCCTTCGTCTTCCCCGATGGGTCGAAGACGGAGGTCTCACTCGTCGACGACCATGCGCCTCAGCGGTTCGACATCAACGCGAACAACATCAAGGAGATGGAGGTCCAGGTCATCGCGGCGACCGGGCCGCCCGACGCCCCCCTCGCCTTCTCCGAGATCGAGTTCATCTCGAAGCGCTGAACGCGGCCGCATCCGACACCCCGAGCTCGCTGAGGATCGCCTCATACTCCAATCGATCGCGATTGGCTGCGCTCACGTCGCCAGCCGCGTGACGAGCGTCGATCAGGAGCCGCCAGACGGGGTCGTGATAGCGATCGATCGCCAGGCCGGCCCGACAGGCCTCGATGGCGGCCCGTGAGTCACCCGCCAGCAGGGCCAGCTCAGCCGCCTCGCGAGCAACTTCGACCACCCGCGTCCGATAGTGCTCGCGCAGCTCGACGACCCACTCCGCGGGTCCCTCCTCGGGCAACAGATCGCCGCCATACGCGGCGAGCGCTTCGGCCAGCGCCTCCCTCGCACGTTCCCCGCCGCGCGCGGCTTTTGCTTCGGCTACGAGACGATCGAAACGGCGCACGTCGACGGCATCGGTCAGAACGGCGAGGCGGTAAGCGTCGCCCTCGCGGACGATGAGCCGTGCGCCGAACGGACCGAGGCTCTCGGCGAGCAGGCCACGGATAGCCGAGATCGCGACCTGGAGGCTGCGCGCCGCCGTCTGGCCATCGGCCTCCGGCCAGAGGGACGCCCCGATCACCTCGCGATGGACGGCCGAGCCGGCGTGGAGCGCCAGCAGCCGGAGCAACGACCGCGCCCGCGGCCGGATTCCGTCGAGCGGCACCGGCTGGCCGGCCGCGCTGAGGACGAAGCCGCCGAACGTACGCAGGCGCACGTCACCCCCTTGGTCGCCGTGTCCCGCGCCATTGGCCGCCCCGTTGGTCGCACCGTTGGTCGCACCGTTCGTGTGGTGGTCGCCCAGCGGCGCGTGGGCGCCATTGGTCGCCGTGGCACCGTTGCTCGGTCCGACGGCCACGAGGGCAGCCGCGGATTGGCGGTCGGCCGGCGGCGGTTCGGTGAGGCCGGTCTCCGAGTGAACGGCGTCGGCGAGCGCCTCGTAGTCCTCTCGTCGGCCCTCGTCGACGAGCGCCATTGCGCGATACGTCAGCAGCCGGACGCCCGGCGCACCGGCGGCGCGCGCCAGGCCCTCGGCGCTCGTCGCGGCCTCCCTCGCGTCTGGTGACCCACCTTCGGCCAAGCCGAGAGCATGAAGTCCCCGCGCCCACGCCTCGAGGACGCCTGCGCCGAGCCGGCGGAACCCGGCAGCGGCATGGTCAGCGGCGATTGCTCGTCGCTCGGCCGCAGTCGCCGCCGTGGGGTCCGTGGCGCTACCGACGCCAGGTTCCCACGCCTCGAGCAGGGCAACGACGGCCGCCCCCCACGGATCACGCTCGGCGTCGAACGCCGCAGCCATGAGAGCGGGATCGATCGGCGCGGACCCAGGCGTCCCGAGCCGGCTGGCCGCGCGGGCGAGTCGGGCGAGCCATGGTGCGGCAGCCCGCTCCGCGGCGTCCTCGGCCGCATCGATCTCGGCAGCGCCGCCCGGATCACCGGCCAGCAGCCCAGCAACCCCGAGAGCGAGCGTCGCGAGGGCCGCGTGAACAGGCTGCTCGGCGAGCCCGGCACGCGCAGCAAGCAGATCGCGCCGGGCGTCGGCGATCTCGCCGGCGAGCAACTCGAGCAGGCCACGGACGAGCGCAGGCGGCACGCTCTCCTGGCGGGCCGCGTCGCGGGCCACGCCGAGCGGCTCGCGCACGACGCCCGCCCGGATGAGCCGGGTCCAATCGGTTGTCGGGCCCGGTGTCGCCGGCTCGAACCAGGCATGCAGCGATTGCCGTTCGCGATGGCACACGAGGGCAATCGCCGAGACTCCGAAGCCCGCCTCGGCGCGGCCGTAGGCATCGAGGGCGTCCGTCCAGCGCCCCTCTGCGCGAGCACGTCGGGCTGACGCCAGCTCGAGCCATGGCTCGTGTCGGATGATCGCCGGTGGCAATCGCTCGAGCCACGTCGCCGCTTCGTCGGCCAGACGCTCGCCCTGGCCGCCCAGCAGCCGCCGGACGGCTTCCCAGTCCTCCGCCCGGCTGAACGCGCCGAGGGCCTCGGCGGGCGCGCCCGCCTTCTCGAGCAGGGTGCCCGCGCGACGGTAGCGCTCCCGGGCCGTCTCCTCCCCGACCCGCTCGACGAGCATCCGGTCGAGGTGCGACCGGAAGACCTCGTGGTAGCGGTAGGAGCCATCGGCCGGGTCGAGCTCCACGGTGAAGATCTGGCGGCGGAACAGCTCCTCGAGCAATGCTGCGCTGCCGCGCCGATCGAGCAGCGCGTCGCACAGCGGACCGGTCAGGCGGCCCAGCACGCAGGTGTCGGCGAGGAACTCCCGGAGTTCTTCAGGCAGGCCGGCCATGACGTTCCAGGTCAGGTACTCGCGGACAAGGCGGCTGCCCGAACCGACCGCCGACAGGATCCGGCGCCGTTCCTCGGCCGACTTGCCGCGAGTGGCGAGGTGGAACAGCTGGAGGCCGGCCGCCCAGCCCTCGGTCCGCCGGGCGAGCACGGCGAGATCGTCGGGTGGGACCGGATCGAGAGAGTGGTCGCGGAACAGGCGCTCGACCTCCCAGGCACGGAACCGGAGGTCGTCCGGGCCGATCTCCAGCAGCTCCCCGGCGACCCGGAGACGCGACACGTTGAACCCCGGCGGCAGCCGCGAGCCGAAGGCGATCGCCAGCCAAGTTGGGGCGTACTCGACGAATCGACCAAGCGCGTGCTCGGCCGCGGTGCCCTCGAGCCCGTGGGCGTCGTCGACGACGAGGAGCGTCCGGCTCCCCGGCTGGGCCTCGAGCGCCGAGGCAGCTTCCTCGACCGTCCGCCAGCCGGGTCGAAGGCCCGGCAGCGCGGAGGCGAGGGCAGCCTCGAGATGGCGAAGAATCGCCGGTTCGTCCGCATCCCAGGTCTCCGCCCGATACCACGCGACCGGAACGCCCGACGAGGCGGCAAAGTCGGCGAGGAGGGTGGTCTTGCCGGATCCGGCGGGAGCCACGACGACTGCGAGTCGCCGCTGCCAGATCGTTGCAAGGAGGGCCAGGAGACGCTCGCGTGGGAGCGCGGCCGCCGGCGGGACGCGGACCTTTGCCGCGACGACCGGAGAACCAGTCTCGTCGAATTGGGCGGCCTCACCCCTTTGCCGCCTAGTGCCAATGCCGTCCGGCAATGCCCGACTCCACCCTCGTCGACGACCGGGCTGGCCCCCGAGGCCGCTTATGGTGCCACCGCCAGGGGCCGCGAGTCCAGCAAGGATGTGACTAAGGTGCGGGCTCCCAGGCCGGGAAAGCGCCGGACCCGTCCGCCCCGCCGAGCGTCCGGACCTCCTCGCCTGTCTCGGTCGAGACGATCACGATCTGGCCGGGATCACCGGCCCGGGCGAAGGCGATGAAGTTGCCATCCGGCGACCAGGTCGGATCGTGCTCGACGGCCGTTCCTGTTGCGAGGCGATGCGCGTTCGTGCCGTCGGCGTTCATGACGAAGATGAAGAACGTCCCATCCCGATCGGAGGCGAAGGCGATCTCGGTTCCGTCCGGCGACCAGGCTGGATCATCCTCCTTGCTGCCCTTCGACTTCAGTTGGACCAGGCCCTTGCCGTCCGGCTTCATCGTCCAGATGTCCTGCTCGCCGCCACGGCCGGACACGAAGGCAATCAGATCGGTGACGGCCGACCACGAGGGATCGGTGTCATTGCCACGAACGTTCGTGAGCCTGATGAGATCGTCTTTGCCGACGTGCCGGAGATAGATGTCGTAGTCCTTGTCCCGGCTGCTCGTGAAGGCGATGATCTTGCCGTCCGGCGACCATTCGGGCTTCCGGTCCTGGGTGGCGTGGTTCGTGAACTGGATGCCGTTCTTGCCGTCCGCATCGACGATCCGGATCCCGTTCTTGCCGGCGTATGCGATCTTGGTGAGGTCGTGTGACCAGGCAGCCTGCACCTCGTCGCCGGATTCCTTGAGCAGCGTCGCGGCTCCTGACCCGTCCGCCTGGCCGATGACGATGTCGCGGCTGCCGCCGGGCCCGCTCGTGAACGCAATCCGGCCCGTCGGAGACGGCGGCAGGCTCACCGAGGGCGACGGCGAGATGGACGCGGAGGCGGACGCCGGGGCCGATGCCGAGGCGGAGGTCGACGGAGCGACGGTTGCCGCGCCCGGCGTCGTC
This sequence comes from Candidatus Limnocylindrales bacterium, assembly GCA_038250445.1. Taxonomy (GTDB): domain Bacteria; phylum Chloroflexota; class Limnocylindria; order Limnocylindrales; family CSP1-4; genus CF-46. The sequence continues at coordinate 5,456 of JBBSCI010000164.1, forward strand.
GAGGCGGCCACCTGGCCGCTGTTCTTGCCGAGGATGCCGGCGACGAACAGCCCCAGACCGATCACTACGACGACCCCGACCACGGCGGCAATCGCAACTGGGGGCGATACCGGGAGGGCGGGCCGGGGGGAGACGGTCGTCGGCCCGATCGGTTCGGTCGGGATCGGGACGAGCTCGGCGGCGCAGCGGCGGCAGAAGACTCGATCGCGCTCGTTGGCGAGGCCGCACGATGGGCAGATGATTGCGTTCGGGTCGGCCGGCTCCTGGACGGTCTCGTACTTCGTCGTCGGAGACTCGGCTGCGACCGTCGGCGTCGCGACTGTCGGCGGTGGCGTCGTCGGGGTGGACGTGCCGGTCGGTGGTGGAGGGGCGGTCGATTCGCCGGTCCACTCGAGAAATCCGCCACATGAGCCACAGAACTGCGCCCCCGGCTCGTTATCGAAGCCGCAGATCTTGCAGACGATCACGCCACTCCTCCAAGCGGCTCGTCACGATCGACTGCCGCTGTCGCGATGCCAGACGCAGCGAGTGTAACGGCGCGGTAGACTCCGCGCCGTGGCAACCATTGCGTCCCTCGAGCCGGCCAACCTCGCCGTCGATCCCGGTTCCCGAGCGACCCTGACGGTCAAGGTCCGGAACAACGGCTCGATCGTCGATCGATTCGAGCTCTCCATCGTCGGACCCCTTGCCGCCTTCGCCCACACCGAGCCTGCCTCTCTGTCGCTGTTTCCTGGCCAGGAGGGTGAGGCGCAGATCGCGTTCGCGCCACCGCGCGAGTCCACGCCTCGCGCCGGCACCTACCCGTACGGCGTTCGGGTCCGCGCGGCGACCGATCCCGGCGGCGCAGTCGTCGAGGAAGGTCGGGTCACGATCGGGCCGTTCAGCCAGACGACGGCCGAGATCGTGCCGGCGACCTCGCGGGGCAGCCGCGGCGGCCGCCACGAGGTCATCGTCGAGAATCGGGGCAACGCCGCACTCGACGTGGTCGTGGGCGCCGCCGATCCAGATCGACTCGTCGACTTCGCGGTCCAGCCCGACCGCCTCGTCATCGGGCCCGGCGAGCGCAACGGCGTCTCTGTTCGCGCCTCCGCCCGTGACACGTTCTTCCTCGGCTCGAAGCAGTCGCACCCGTTCAACGTCGAGGTTCGACCCGGCAAGGACGCGCCGATCCCGCTCCGAGGGACGTTTCTCCAGGGCCCGATCCTCCCGTCGTGGCTGGTGCCGGCAGGCGGGCTCCTGGTAGCCGCTCTCGTTGCCGTCATCCTGATCCCACGCCTGACCGGCGCCGGTGGGCCCGGTACGGCGCAATCATCCGTTGCCCCGTCGCCGATCCCGGCTGTGACTGCGAGTGCCAGTGCGAGTGGTCTCGACGCTTCTCCCTCGCCGAGCGCGTCGGCCGGCGACAGTGGTGCCAACGGTGGAGGCTCGCCGACCCCGAGCC
>JBBSCI010000165.1:0-6893 GCA_038250445.1 Candidatus Limnocylindrales bacterium
GCGCCGCGCCGCGACCGAGGCGCGGGCCAGCGCGGACGAGGTCGAGCTGCTGATCGATGGTCTCTTGCGCCTCGACGATGCCTCGTTCGCCGATGTCTCGGCGATCGCCTGCGCATCCGTCGTCCCCAACCTCACGTCCGGGATCGAGGCCATCGCGACTCGACGCGAACGCCTCCTCGTCGTCGCCTCGGCCGGCAACGTACCGCTCGCGATCCGGACGGAGCGTCCCCAGGAGGTGGGTGCTGACCGACTCGTGAATGCCCTTGCGGCGGCACGGCTGTACGGCACGCCTGCCGTCGTCGTCGACTTCGGGACCGCGACGACGCTCGATTGCGTGGCGGCGGATGGAGCCTATGTCGGCGGCGCGATCGCTCCGGGACTGGAGCTCGGTCTCGAGGCCCTCGCCGCCCGAACCGCGAAGCTGCCGCGGATCGAGCTCCGAACCCCCTACCGGGCGATCGGCCGCGACACCGTCAGCGCGATGCAGTCCGGCACGATCTTCGGCTACCAGGCATTGGCCACGGGCCTGCTCGTCCGCGTCCGGCGCGAGCTGGGCGATTCGGCCGGCGTCGCGCCAGCCGAGGTCAAGGCCATCCTGACGGGCGGTCTGTCGGCGGCGCCGTGGGCCAAGGGTCTCGAGGGCATCGACGCCATCGACCCGGAGCTGACCCTGAAGGGCCTGGCGATCCTCCATGCCGAGGTCAGCGGCGGCGAACCGCTCGAGCTTGGCCTTCCCCGATGACGGGCCGCCTCGCCGGCCGCCTCATCGCTCTCGGGGTGACCGGTTCGATCGCTGCCTACAAGTCCGTCGAGCTGCTTCGCCTCCTCCAGGCCGAAGGCGCGGACGTCATGGTCCTCCTGTCGCCTGCCGCGACCCGCTTCGTCGCACCGCTCACGTTCGAGGCGTTGAGCCGGCACGCCGTCGAGTCCGACGTGCTCAACCTCCTGCCGGACGGCCGGATCGGCCACATCGTAGCGGCGGACGCCGCCGATGCGATCGTCGTGGCGCCGGCGACGGCCCACTGGCTCGGGGCGATGGCCAACGGTCTGGCCGGGGACACGGTCACGGCCGCCGTCCTTGCATCCGGGGCATCGGTCGTTGTCGCGCCGGCGATGGACGGCGACATGTGGTCGCATCCCGCGACCCGGGAGAACGTCCGCCGGCTGCGCGACGACTTCGGCTACGCGATCGTCGAGCCAGATGAGGGCGCACTGGCCTCCGGGCAGGTCGGCGTCGGGCGGCTGGCGGAGCTTCCGAAGATCGTCGAGGCTGTCGTCGAGGCGATCGCGGATCTGCCGGTCCGCGCGCCCGATCCGGCCGCCCGGCCGCCGCGGATCGAGCCGCCACGCGAGGCGGACCTCACGGGAAGGCATGTCCTCGTCACCGCCGGCGGAACGGCTGAACCGATTGACCCGGTGCGCTTCATCGGAAACCGCTCGACGGGCAAGATGGGCGTCGCGATCGCCGAGGCGGCCCTCGAACGGGGCGCCCGCGTGACGCTCGTCGTCGGCGTGGTGACGGCCCCGTTGCCGAGCGCCGCCGAGATCGTCCGGGTCGAAACGACGGCGCAGATGAAGGATGCCGTCCTCGACATCCTCCACTCGTCGGACGTACTGGTCATGGCGGCGGCCGTCGCCGATTTTCGGCCAGTTCGCGCCGCTCCAACGAAGCTGCCACGCGCCGTCGGCCTGACGCTCGAACTCGAACCGACAGAGGACATCCTCGCCGGCGCAGCCGCAACTGTCCGCGCTCCGGGCGCCCGCAGCCCACGCCCGATCCTCGTCGGCTTTGCCGCGGAGATCGGCTCGTTCGACCGCGCGGCCGAGAAGCTGCGGCGCAAGGGAGTCGACCTCCTCGTCGCCAACGACGTCGCCGAACCCGGCTCTGGCTTCGGGACCGAGACCAACCGGGTGACGATCCTCGCGGCCGACGGCAGCGAGCAGGCCCTGCCGCTGCTCGCCAAGCGCACGGTGGCCGACCTCTTGCTCGACCGCGTGGCGCGCGCGTTGGACGAGCGAGACGCCGCCGCGCAGACTGAACCGATGAGACAGGAGATCGGCGGATGAGCGCCACGCCCTCCCCCACCCCGGACTCGGTCCGTCGCCTGACGGTCAGCGACATCGCCAGGATGCATGCCGACGGCGAGCGGATCGCCATGCTGACCGCGTACGACTACCCGACGGCCAAGATCCTCGACGAGGCCGGCATCCCATTCCTGCTCGTCGGCGACTCGCTCGGCCGGGCGATGCTCGGTTACGAGAACGAGCTGAGCGTGACGATGGACGACATGATCCACCACGCCTCGGCGGTGACCCGCGGGGCACGCCGCGCTCTCGTCGTCGGCGACATGCCATTCCTGTCCTACGCGACGTCGGAGGATGCCCTTCGCAACGCCGGACGATTCATCCACGACGCCAAGGTCCAGGCGGTCAAGGTCGAGGGCGGGGTCCGCAGTGCTCGCGTCATCGATGCCCTCGTGAAGGCCGGGATCCCGGTCATGGCCCACATCGGGCTCACACCGCAGTCGGCGAATGCCATCGGCAAGTTCCGGATCCAGGGCAAGACCCAGGAGCAGGCTCGGGCATTGCTCCGTGATGCACTGGCTGTGCAGGAAGCGGGTGCGTTCTCGGTCGTCCTGGAGCTGGTCCCCGAGCAGCTCGCCGCGGCGATCACGCAGCGCCTCGGAATCCCGACGATCGGGATCGGCGCGGGCGCGGGTTGTAGCGGCCAGGTCCAGATCATCACCGACCTGCTCGGGCTTGAGACATGGCAGCCGAAGCACGCCAAGCCGTACGTCAACCTGCGCGAGACGATCCTCGGAGCCGTCCAGGCGTACGCCGCCGACGTCGCCGCCGGGACGTTCCCAGGCCCGGAGCAGACGGTCCGGATGGACGACGCCGTTCTCGAGGAGGTCCTCGGCCGATCTAAGCTGGACGCCTCCACCGGGGGCCCCTCCGCCCACATCCCGGCCGGCGGCATCCCTTTGGATCGCGACCTCTAGAAGGCTCCCTGCCGCCGACTGCCGCGTTCCGTATCGAGCCTCCGGGTGACGTGCTCGCCCTGCGATCGCAGCGCACGGGAGCAAGCAGCGGATCGAGGCTCCTTCTCGCGCCGCGAGCGCGTGCGCCACGTGTGCCCGCACGTCGACCAATCCGCGGCAGCGAGCTTCCGAGATGTCGCCTGCGCTCGCCCCACTAGCATGCCAAGTCCGCCGAAGCCATCAGCCCGAGGATTCCGCGGACCCGTGCCCTTCGGCCCCTCTGATCCGTACCTAGGCCCCTTAGAAGGGTCCGGCTGTCACATTGCGGTCCGGGTGCCGAGCACCGACGCTGCGATTAACACAAATTGTGCAGCAGAGAGTGAGGATCGAACAGATGAACAGTCGGTTGAAGGGCCTCGGCGTAATCCTGGTGATTATCGGGATCGCGTTCGTCGCAGGCGGCGGATTTGCCTTCCTTAAGACCCAGGAGGGAGCGAAGTCGCTCCAGTCGTTCAGCGCAGCGCAGAACGTCAAACTCAGCTACAACGCGGACGGCCAGCTCGTCGACGGCGGCAAGGTCGAGAGCGCGCAGGCGATCATGACCCTCCTGACCGTTGACTGGGGCTACCCCGTCGTGGCCTCCGATCTCAACCCGAACGACCCGCTCGTCAACACGGCCAGCGAGTACATGTACCAGATGGCAACGGTCGTCGAACACACCCTCACCGGAACCCAGACGGTCGTTCTCGACACGGACGTCACGGCCGCCGACGGTACGATCTACAAGGCCGGCACATATGAGTTCGCCGTCGATGGCCGCTACTGGGCCGACTTCAACCGAGCCAATCCGATCGAGGCTGCGGCTCGGGCGCAGGCCTGGACAGGCGTTGCACACGGACTGATCGCTGAACTCGGCGTCGGCACCGTCACCGCCTCGGCCCTCCAGATGGGTCTCGGCCTGGCAGCCCTCTTCGGGGCCCTGGGTGGCACGTTCGTCCTGATGGGCCTCGGCCTCGTCTGGGCGACACGCCCGGAGACCGTCAAGGTCCCGGTCCTGCGGTCGGCGATCAACCCCGCCTGACCGACAACCACAACGGGTCCAACGACCCGTTACCTAGCAAGAACGGCGAGGGCCACCCCCTCGCCGTTCTTCGATTCCCCGACGCGGCGGCCTCGGATCGGCCTTTCCGCCGCCCCCCTGTTTCGCCAGCCGTGACAAGGGGCGAACGAGAGGCACGCGCCGGGAATCATCCCGTCGCCGCCGCGGAGGCTTATGCCGTAGCCTCTTCGGGTGACCACCGGATCCAAGCCGACGACCACCCGAGTCCTGTATACCCGGGCCGAGCTGCATCAGGCTCTCGCCGCGGTGCCTCGGCCGCTCGGGCTCGTGCCGACCATGGGCTGGCTGCACGAGGGACACCGCTCCCTGATCCGGCGGGCCCGAGTCGAGAACGCGACGACGATTGCGACGATCTTCGTCAATCCCCGCCAGTTCAACGAGGCGGCCGACTACCAGCGCTATCCGCGGAACGAGGCGCGGGACCTCGCGATCATCGAAGAGGAAGGCGTCGATCTCGTCTTCGTGCCACCGGTCGAGGAGATCTATCCGCCCGGCTTCGATACGACCGTCTCCGCGGGAGAGGTGGCCGGTCCGCTTGAGGGGGCGGCTCGTCCGGGCCATTTCGAGGGTGTCGCGACCGTTGTCGCGATTCTCTTCAACCTCGTCGGGGCCGACCGCGCCTATTTCGGCCACAAGGACGCCCAGCAGGTGCTGGTCATCCGCCAGATGGCGCGTGACCTCGCCATCTCGACCGAGGTCATCGCCTGCCCGACCGTTCGCGAGCCAGACGGCCTCGCGCTGTCCTCGCGAAACGTCCATCTGGCGCCCGAGGAGCGGGCCGCAGCTCCCGTCCTCCGCCGGGCGCTGATCGCGGCGCGAGCCGCCGCCGATTCCGGCGAGCGATCCGCGGAGGCGCTCCGCAACCTGATGCGGGAGACGTTGGCGTCGGAGCCTCTCGCCCGGCCCGACTATGTGTCTGTCGCCGACGCGGCGACGCTTGCCGAGCTTGATCGGGTCGTCGGTCCGGCGCTCCTCTCGCTTGCCGTGGGCTTCGGCGACACACGACTCATCGACAATGAGCTGATCGGCTGAGGAATCAGGTCGCCGCCCGCGGCGAGACCGGCCGACCCGACCGGGACCACGCCCACGGCGGCAGACCTCCGTCCGGCGACCGCGATCGCCGCCGGCGGTCTGCTCCTCGTCCGGCTCGTCCTCGCCACCCGCCGCCGGCTGACCCGCGTCGGCGCCCGCGGAAGGGCGACGATTCAGGGTAATCATCTCTAGCCCGGCGGCCGGCGGCCACCTTACCGTCGCGGCATGGATCAGGAACACGTGCATTGGCGTGAGGCCGCGGTAATCATCGTGGTAGTGCTGTTCGTCGTCGCTGGCGGCCTGCTCGTCTCGGGCGGGCAGACCTCGACGATTCTCTCGACGGTCGGCGCCGCGATCGGCCCGACCCAGGGCGGAGGCGACACCACCGGCAGCGACGGGACTCCCGTCGACGAAGGCAAGAACGACATCGCCAGCACCGCCGTCGGAGCTGTGCCACCGGAGCTCCTTATCATCCGAACCGGCACGGTCCAGATCGAAGTCGCTGACCTCGCGGCGGCCGTAACGAGCGGTCGGAACCGCATGCTCGCCGTCGGCGGCTACGTCAGCGCGTCGGACGAATCGACGTCTGGCAGCGACGCCACCGCCTCGGCCGTCTACCGCGTCCCAGCGGACCGCTGGGACGCGGCGCTCGACGGCATCCGTGGCCTCGCGACCAAGGTTCTGCAGGTCCAGGTCGAGACCCAAGCCGTGACCAGCCAGGTCGTCGACCTCAGCGCCCGGATCACCAACCTACGAGCAAGCGAGGCCGCCCTCCAGAAAATCATGATTCAGGCGACGAAGATCTCCGACGTCCTCGACGTCCAGGACCAGTTGACGCATGTCAGGGAAGACATCGAGCGACTCGTGGCCGAGAAGACCGTCCTCGAAGGTCGGGCCGCCTTCGGGACGCTGACGGTCACCTACAACCTGCCGGCCACGCCGGCGACCGAGGAAGTCCGGCGCGGCTGGGACCCGGCAACGGACGCGGACAAGGCGACCGGGACGCTGATCGGCATCGGTCAGGCCGCCGCGTCCGCCGCGATCTGGCTTGGGATCGTCGCCCTTCCGATCGCGCTCATCGTGGCGATCATCGGCGGGCTCGCGTGGCGGGTCAGCCGGTTCGTCTCGAGGCGCGGAGCCGTCGAGGCCGGCAGCTCCTGAGACTGCCTAGGCCGAGATCGCCGGCTCGCGGGCGACTGCGAGGATCCGGTCGATGTCCAGGTGATCGGCGACAAGCTTCTTGATGAGCTCGATCTTCTCCCGGTCGGCCGCGTGGGTCTTGACCAGCAGGTCGTGGATTTCGGAGGCGACCACGTAGGTGTCCTCCGGGACGAGCGTCGCGAAGATGTCGGACTCCCGGATCGCATCGATCACCGATGGCCGGGGCCGGTAGCCGCCGGTCAGCACGAGTCCGAGTGCGGCGCCCTCGTGGCCCGCGACGGATGCGGCGCGCTCATTCGACGCCGCTGCCGCAATCGCGGCGATCCGGGCCGCTGCAGATGCGTTGGCGGTGCGGAGGCGCTCCGCGAAATGGGCGGTCGTCAGCGTGAGGATGACATCCTCGCGGTCGCCGGGGACGATGACGAGCGTGCCCGGTCCCACCCGCTCGAGCATGTGACCCGCCTCCATCGCCCCGATCGCGACGCCGTCGATCACGCGGTCGAGATCGGGCCCTGGATGGATCGTCTCGCCGTGGACGCCCTCGAGGATCATCGCGAGCGTCGGGTTGGAGAGGTTCGGCTGCCTCGGGAGGACGCCGA
>JBBSCI010000166.1:0-6821 GCA_038250445.1 Candidatus Limnocylindrales bacterium
GACCCATGCGGCGGCCTCGGACCGCCCGTTGAGCCGCGTCAGCTCGGCCTCGACGGTCGCGACGGCGGCGATGATTGACGGTGTCGGCGTCACTCCGACCGCGCCTCCGGCCGTGAGCGTCCGCGCCCGCTCGACGAGGCCCTCGGCCGCGGCCTGAGCGGCCGTCACGGTCGCTGGATCCCGGAACGCGCGACCGTGATCCGCCAGATCTCCCGCGGCGGCCATCCCGACGACGAGCAGCGGCGAGATCAGCAGCACCTCGTCGCTCCCGGCGAACTCGGCGAGCGCCTCCTCGACGGCCCGGAGCGCATCGGCTGGCCGACTGTCGCGGACCGCCGCCTCGGCGATGGCCTGGAGGAGATAGGCCTGGACATCGGGGTCGATGTCGCCGGTGGCGAGCTCCATCGCGCCGGCCAGCTCGGCGGCCGCGGCTTCGGTCTCGCCTCGAGCGGTCAGGAACATGACGCGGGTCGCGCGCAGGTAGATCGCTCCAGACATGTCCTCGCCGCCCTCCCGGCCTTCGGTGGTCATGAGTTCGGCTTCCTCCCAGCGCCCGGAACGCATGAGGATGTCGCCGGCACTCGCTCGGAGCCCCGCGCCATAGCGCCGCTCGAGGCCGACCCTGTTGGCCGTTGTCAGGCCATCCATCGAGACTCGGAGGCCCTCCTCGAATCGGTCGGTCTGGCTGAGGAAGAACGCAAGGTTGTGCTGCGCCCCGATCTGCGATTCGTATGCGCCGTTCTCTCGGGCAATCCTGACCGCCACTCGCAGGTGGTCGAGGCCGGCATCGATGTCGCCTAGACCGACCAGGTCCATCCCGAGCAGGTTGAGCAGCCGCGGCTCGCCGTCGTGTGAGCCCGTGGCCCGCAGCGTCGCGAGGGCTTCCTCGGTAATCTCGCGGGATTCGCGGTAGCGACCGGCCGCCGGCAGCGTCGCCGCGAGCCCGCCGAGGACCCTGGCTCGCTCGACCGACGGCGGCTCGGCCGGAACCAGCGCGACGGCCGCCTGATACTCGGCCACCGAGGCCTGGGTCTGCCCCGTCGTCCACAGGTAGAGCGCGAGCTTCGACCGCATTACGCCCGCGCGCACGGGATCGGCTGCCTCGTCGATCGACTCGACGGCGGCCCTGCCCAGCTCGACCGCGAGGCTCCCCTGGCCGTCGCGATCCGCGGCGGAAGCGGCATGGTCGAGCAGGCTCGCCCAGTCGACGCCCGCGAGTCCCGCCGGATCGCCGACTCTGTCCCACAATTCGAGTGCGCGCCGCGCGTGGCGGAGCGCATCGGCGTAAGCGTGGACGGCCGTGGCGGCGTCGGCGGCCTCGACCGAGGCACGGAGTGCTTCGGGGAGCTTGTCTGCCGCGAACCAGTGGTGGGCGAGCTCGGCGGCCGTGCCGCGTCGAGTCCGCTCGCCGGTTCCATCGGGCGCGGCAGTCTCGGCGAGCCAGCGGGCAACAGCCGCATGGAGGCGTCGCCGCTCGACGGGGAGCAGGTCGGCGTAGGCGACCTCGGTGAGAAGGGCGTGGCGGAGCCGATAGCTCCCGGTCTCGCGGTCGACTTCGAGGACGTGGCGGGCGACGGCCTCGCGGATTGCCTCGACGAGCTCGGTCTCCGGCAGGTCGGTCACCGTTGCGAGGAGAGCTTCGTCCGCCCGCGAACCGGCCACCGCGACGACCCCGAGCGTCCGCTGGGCGGAGTCCGACAGCCGCGCAATCCGACCGATAAGGATGTCCCGCAGGGATCGTGGGATCGTGTAGGTCCCGTGGTCCGCATCGTCCGAACCGGCCCGGCTCGCGACGATTTCCTCGGCGAAGAACGGATTGCCCTCAGACCGAGCGTGGATCTGCTCGACGATGCCGCGCTCCGGCCGGCGGCCGAGGATGGCGGCCAGCTGTTCGCGCTGCTCCTCGAGCGTGAGCGGGTGGAGGTCGATCCGCCCGACTGTCGGGGATCGCTCGAGCTCCGCCAGGCGGACCAGCAGGGGATGGCCTCGCTCGAGGTCGTCGGAGCGGAACGTGGCGACGATCATCACCCGGCCCTGCTTGATGTTCCGGGCCATGAAGGCGAGCAGGTCGCGGCTCGCCGGGTCACTCCAGTGGAAGTCCTCGAGGACGAGCACGAGCGGCCGGTCGCTGCTCAACCTATCGGCCAGGGCGAGGACCAGCTCGAACAGGCGAGGCTGGTCGGTCGGGCTGCCGACCGGCGAGGGCGATGGTGGTGAGATCGGGGCCGCCGATTCGCCATCCGGCGCCGCCAGGAAGCGGGCGAAGCCCGGTGCAACCGCGACGAGCTCGGGCCCCACATCGCCGAGGAGCTCGACGAGTCCGGTGGGCGGGAGCTCCCGGCCGAGAGCCCGGAGCGCCTCGAGGAACGGGCCGTACGGGACTCCTTCGCCGCCGAGGTCGACGCAACCGCCGATCAGGACCCGGGCGCCCGCCTGTCGCGCGCCGGCCGTGAACTCCTCGACTAGGCGCGACTTGCCGAGGCCTGCCTCGCCGCCGATGAGGACGATCGTCGGAAGGCCACCCTCGGCGCGGCGTAGGGCGACGTCGAGCTCGGCGAGTTCGGCGGCTCGACCAACGAGGATGGGACTCGATAACGTGCCCGGCATGGAGCCGATGATAGGCCCCGCATGTCTCGCTGCGATCTGAACCCGGTTCAGCCGGTCGCGACGAGCCGCACCATTAGCCGGAGGCTGCCGCTCGGACCGACGCACGTCTGGAGGGTCAGGCTCGGCTTCGACTGGGCGGCCCACGCCCAGGACGCGCTCGTCGTGGGCTTCGTCACCTTCCACCAGATGACCGAGTAGGTCCGGACGCGGCCGTTGCCGTCTGCGTAGATGACCTTCATGCCCTTGCGCAGCCGTCCATTGACGTAGGCATCGTGGAGTGGTTTGAAGACGCTGTAGGCGTGGCCCATCAGGTAGACGTTGTTCGCACCGGAGCATCCCCAGCGGTACACGTAGTTACCCGGAGCCTGGCTCCGGCTGCAGGGGAATGACGCAACGGACCGATTGATCCCGAGCGACGGGATCCAGACATGGTTGCGCCCCTTGTAGGAGGCCGCGGCCGATGGCGCCTTGCGGGTCGGCACGAGCGTCGTGGCGGCCTCGGCGGTCGCGGCGACATCTGGGCGGACGGTTGCTGCCCGCCCGAGCCCCGGCCGAGCATGATTCTGGACTGCGGGAGTCGACTCGGCGGCGGCGGCGGGTTCGCCCGCGTCCGCCGCGGCAATGGCGCGCAGAGGGGCGAGCGACGTCGCGACGGCCGACGGGGCGGTGCCGGCGGCCGGGGTCGCGCGGGCCGCGACGGCCAGCCCTGCCGCGTCACCGACGAGCATGACGGCGAGGATCAGCGGCAACAGGAGGCGGCGATGGGACAGGGTCTGGAAGGCCATGGCCCGAGCATCGGGCGGCGACCCGCCTGCCTCCGTGGCCCGGTGGTCCGGCCCGCCCCGGGACCATGGGACCGGAGGTGGGCCGTTCGGACGAGATCAGACCGCAGCGCACCGGCCGGAACCGACCCGGAGCGCACTGAGGCATTCGCCCGGCCGTCCGGCCTCGCCGGCGTCCTTGGCGAGGTCAGTCGCCGGTTCCCGCCGCCTTCGTGATCGCGGCTCGGACGGCCGCCCGGAACTGGGGCGCCCACGGCCCCGCGCTGGCCACGACGAACGGCGACGCCTCGACCGATTCGTAGGTGTCCGGGTTTGTCGCGTACGAGCGGGCGCAGCCATCGACGGTCTCGCGCAACTTATCGAAGCTGGTGCGGTTCCTGAAGATGTAGATGAACAGCCGGGTCGGGGTCGCCTGGTCGAGCCCCGTCGCGTCGAGGGCGATCGCAGTGCGCTCGAGGGTGAGATCGTCGCAGCCCGCGTCGCCGGAGACCACGTGGTCGATATGGAGGCCGTGGATGACAAGCTCCGCGGCGATCCCCTGGAAGTCGGCCGGCGTTGGCGATGGTGCCGTCGTTGACGCTCCGCAGCTGGCGAGGCTGACGAGCAGCCCGATCAGGAGCGCCGCCGACGCCGCAACGGACGCGCGGTACACGGGCGGGTGGGGGACTGGGGACATTGATCGTGAGGCTACCATCGGGCGCTGCGAGCCGCCCCCGACGTGTCCGGACGCTCAGCAGCGCGTCAGCCGCCCCGCTTCCTCCGCTTCGCCTCCCGCAAGCGAGAGAGCGTGTCGGACGCATCGGCGGCTGCAGGCGCCGGTGTAGGCGCCGTCTCGGACGGTGGGCCAGCCGGAGCCCGCGGAGCCCTCGCGGGCGGGCGGGCCGCCGCGAGCGGGGTGGCGACCCTTGCCGCGGCCGTGGTTGGAGTCGATGGCGCCGTGGCCGGAGCCGCAGTCTTCGTCGCGGCGACGTCGCCGCGGAGGATCGCCGCCCGCGCCGACGAACCGGCCGCCCGGTCCCGGGCCGCAAGCATGCCGGAGACCTCGACCGGGCGCGGCGCGACCGCGCCGCGTCGGCGCCAGCCTCCGGCCAGCCAGCGCCGGGCGCCAGCGAGCTCGCGCCGGCCGATCGAGACCCGTCGCAGGGCGATGTCGAGCGGCCACAGGAGCAGGGCGAGGATCAGCAAGCTCGGCCAGAGGTCGGTGTAGGTGTCGGTCCTGGCGAGGTCGTGGGTCCACGGTTGAGCGGCGGTCTCGATCGCCCGGCCGCTCGTGGCTGCTCGAAGGGTCGCGAGGAACGGCTCGTTCGATCCGAGCAGCCGGTATTCGGCGGGCGTCGGCGCGACGAGGCCGAGGGTCCGTCCCAGCGGCGTCGAGCCTGCCCGGGTCTGCGACACGCGGACGATGTACGCACCGGCGTCGATCTCCCCGAGCGGGGCCTCGTAGACGCCGGGCGCCACCTGAACGAGGCCGACGGCCTTCGACGACAGGTCGGGGGCGGTGATCGCGACACCGGTCGTGTAGAAATCGCGCGGCGATCCATCCTCCGCGACACTTTCGACCCGGAGCTTGGTCGTCGCTCCCTCGGTGACGAGCGAGGCCTCGATGCCGGCGGTCTCCTCGCCCGGGAACGTCCAGCCGACGAGCTGGCTGAAGAACTGCGAGAACCCGTCCCAGCCCAGCCAGCTGCGGGCCCAGCGTCCCGTCGAGTCGGACGTCCATGCCACGGATCGGCCGAGCCCGAACTGCCACTGGGCGAGGAGCGGGTCGTCCCGGGCGGTGACGAGGACGGTCTGGGCGGCCGGCTTGGCGGTTGTGCCGTTGTAACCGAGCAGCTGGGGGAACCCTTGGTCGAGGCCACGCAGGATCGGCGAGGACGAGGTGATGATCGGGTGGAACGTCTCCTCGACGATCTGCTGACCCGAGACCTGCTGGGTCTCCTTGAGGAAGATGTCGGGAATGCTCGCCGGGTTCGCGGCGTTGTAGAAGCGGCCGCCGCCGTCGGTGGCGAGTTTCTGGAGGAACGGGTTCGAGCCGCCGCCCGCCCCAACCGTCGATAGCGTGATTCCCGCTGCCTTCATCCTGGCGATGATCGCGTCGTACTGGCCGGAGCTCGACCAGCCGTCTGTCAGCAGGATGATGTGACGGCGGGTTGCCACTGTGCCCTCGAGAGACTTCACCGCCTCGTCGAGGCCGGCGAAGATGTTCGTCTGGCCGAGTGGCTGGATGCCAGCGATCGAACCCTGGAGGTTGCTGATGCCGCCGAGCGGCTGCGTCTTGACGACCCAATGGGACGACTGGTCGAAGGCGACCACGCCGAGCTCGTCGCGGGCGGTCATCGCCGCGGCCGCCCGCAGGATCGCCTCCTTGCCGATGTCGACCTTGCGGACCCCGGCGATCCCCGGGCCGCCCATCCCACCGTCGAACGAGTTGCAGTGGCAGGCGTCCATCGAGCCAGACTTGTCGATGACCACGACGAGCGCGATGTCAGGCTGCTTCTCCCGATCGCGGACGCCCATGTCGACCGGCAGCGTCTCCTCAATCGGCGTCTTCGTGTAGCCACCCGCGCCGTAGCTCCGTGGTCCTCCGATCATCACCAGGCCCTTGCCGAGATCCCGGACGTAGACCTGCAGGGCCAGCATCTGGCGGTCGGTCAGCGACGGCCGCGGCACGTCGACGAGGACAATCGAATCGTAGGTCGCCAGCGTCAGGGGGTCCGGCGAGAGTCCGGCCGCGGCGACCGTGTCGACGTTCTGGCGCTCGACCTCAAGGGCGCTGACGAGCTCGGCGGCGACGGACGGGTCGCCGGACACGACGAGGATCCGCGGCTCGCCCTGGACAATCGTGTTCGAATCGGCCCGATCGTTCTGGCTGAACGTGTTCTGGGCCGCTTCGACGACTGCCCGGAACCGGACGAAGCCCGCCTCCTGCGGTTGGACCAGGAACGGGACCTTGTTCGAGCCGGGCTTGAGATCGAGACGCTGGATCCCGACCTGGACCCCGTTTGCGAACAGCCGGACCGTCGCAGGCTGGCCGACCGTCGAATTGACGTCCGCAACGACCTCGATCTTCTCGCCAAGCCGCGACGTCGACGGGCTCGTCAAGCGCTCGACGATGACCTCCTGGGCGGTTCCCAGCCCGATCACCTTCGTTTCGACCTGGATTCCTCGCGCGGCGGCAAGCGCCGCCTCCGACTGGCCCTGTCCGGTCGTGTCGTTGCCGTCGGACAGCAGGACGATCCGTTTCTGGGCGTCGTCGGGGAAGAGCGCCGAGGCAAGGCGGAGTGCGGCTCCGATGTCCGTCGCCGATTGGACCGGCACGGATGCGATCCGGTCGATCTCGCGAATCTCTGCCGGCAGGGGGTCGTCGCGGGGGCCCGGGGCGAAGCCCACGCGGCCGGCCGCGTCGCCCGCGGGCCTCAGGGCCCGGGGCGC
>JBBSCI010000167.1:0-6816 GCA_038250445.1 Candidatus Limnocylindrales bacterium
AGCCCGATGCCGTTCGTCCAGGTGTGCGGCGTGAACCATCGGTTGCGGGCGAGGGCCAGTTCGCCGACGGTCCGCGACCGGAGCATCCCCGCGGCGAGGACGACGTCGGGCTGGTAGACGTCGAACGCGTCGGCGTCGAGCGCGGCCAGGGTCTCGGCGAAGGTCCGGGTCATCTCGCCGCCCGCGATGCGCGTCCCCGGGCCGGATGCGCGCAGCGCGGCGAGACCGCGCAGGTCCGTGCCGGCCAACGGCTCCTCGACCCACAGCACGTCGAGCTCGGCGAGCCGGACGGCGATCGAGCGGGCAGTCACCGGATCGAGCGATGGGGAGATGTCGCCGGCCATCCGCCAGCCCTGATTGAGATCGACCATGATCGCCATCGAGTCGCCGACGGCGTCGCGCGTCGCCTTGACCGCGGCGAGGCCCTCCTCGAGCCGGCGCGGATCGACCCGGATCTTCATTGCCCGGAAGCCCTCGCCGCGGAGACGCAGCGCCGACTCCGCTCGCGCCGGCGCCGGCAGCAGCGTGCCGCACGAGGCGTAGGCAGGGATGCCGTCGGTCGCGCCACCGAAGAGGGTCGCCACCGGCAGCCCGGCGACCTGGCCGACGACGTCCCACAGGGCTACCTCGAGCGGCCAGTAGCGGCCGGCATGGAAGTCGATCGTCTCGAGCGTCCGGACGTGGCGGGCGATCGCCAGCGGATCCTGCCCGACGAACAGGTGCTCGAAGGCCGCGAACCCGTCCATCGTGTCGCCGGACCCGACGCCGACGATCCCCTCATCGGTCTCGACCCGCACGATCGTTGCAGCAAATGAGCGGCGCGGAACCGGGTCCCAGGCCGCCTCGAACGGCGGGTCGAGGGGCTCCGTGAGGCGGTCCAGGCGGATCGCGCTGATCTTCACGTCGGGCAGTATCGCCCAAGGTCCAAGAGAGCGTGACGCACTCACCCGGGCTGCGGTACCGTACGCCAACACCACCCCGGGAGGAGCGCGCGACCGATGACCGGCCAGGCGACCCACGGTGCCATCGTCCAGTTCGACCATGTCTCGAAGTCGTATGACCCCGAGGCGACCAAGGGCGGCAAGGGTCCGGGCGCCGTCAACGACCTCTCACTCAAGGTTCCCGCCGGCAAGATCTGCATCCTCGTCGGGCCGTCCGGCTGCGGCAAGACGACGTCGCTCAAGATGGTCAACCGGCTGATCGAGCCGACCTCCGGCCGGATCACGATCGACGGCGTCGACGTGACGACCCAGGAATTGACGGCACTGCGACGCCGGATCGGCTACGTGATCCAGCAGGTCGGCCTGTTCCCGCACCAGACGATCGGCGAGAACGTGGCAACGGTGCCCCGCCTCCTCGGCTGGACCAAGGCCCGCCAGCAGGAGCGCTCGGAGGAGCTGCTCGCGCTCGTCGGACTCGAGCCCGCCAAGTACCGCGAGCGATACCCGAGCCAGTTGTCCGGCGGCGAGCGGCAGCGCGTCGGGGTCGCCCGAGCCCTGGCCGCGGACCCGCCGATCATGCTGATGGACGAGCCGTTCGGGGCCGTCGACCCGATCGTCCGCGACCGGCTCCAGAACGAGTTCCTCCGCCTCCAGGAATCGATCGCCAAGACGATCCTGTTCGTGACCCACGACATTGACGAGGCCATCAAGATGGGCGACCTGGTCGCGGTCTTCCAGACCGGCGGGATCCTCGCGCAGTTCGGGACCCCGCTCGACATCCTGGCCGCCCCGGCCAGCGAGTTCGTCGCCCGGTTCGTCGGCCAGGACCGCGGCCTGAAGCGGCTGTCGCTCCTCCGGGTGTCGGACATCGAGTTGCAGCCCGCCGTCACGGCTCGCCCGGGCGACAGCGCTGCCGACGCCCGGCGCAGGGCACTCGACGATCCGCTCCGCTACCTGCTCGTCATCGATGGAGCGAACCGCCCGCTCGGTTGGGTTGCCCATGGCGACATTCCGAACGAGGGCGAGCTGACCGACAAAATGGCGAACCCCGTCTCACCCACGGTCAACAAGCGGACCACGCTCAAGGACGCGCTGTCGATGATGCTCGACGCCGACGTCCAGACGGGGATCGTGGTGGACCGGAACGGCGCCGTCCAGGGCCTAGTGACGGTCGATGCGGTCGCCAAGAAGATGCGCGAAGGCGACCATGCGCCGGCCTTCGCCCAGGAGCTCGAGCACCTTGAGGTCGGCGAGCCCGGCCCGATCGAGGCCGAGCTCGCGGAAGAAGAAGTCAGGGCCTGACGCCGTGCAGCCCGGCAAGCCCCTAATCGACTTCAGCTGGATCGCCGAGCACCTCGACGACGTCTGGGAACGAGTGCTCCAGCACCTCCAGCTGACGATCATCCCGCTTGCCCTCGGGTTCATCATCTCGCTGGCCCTGGCGGTATGGGCCATTCGCCAACCCCGGGTCTACGGCCCTGTAACCGCGGTCACCGGCATCCTGTACACGATCCCGAGCCTTGCCGCCTTCGCACTACTCAGGCCGATCACCGGTCTGTCTCTGATCACGGCGGTGATCCCGCTCACCACCTACACGCTCCTCATCCTCGTGCGCAACAACGTCGCTGGCTTCTACTCGGTGCCCGCCGATGTCCTCGAGGCAGCCGAAGGGATGGGCTACACCCGCCGGCAGCGACTCTTGAGGGTCGAACTGCCGCTGGCGGTCCCGCTGATGCTGGCCGGCCTGCGGCTGGCGAGCGTCACGATTATCGGCCTGGCCACGGTCGTCGCCGTCCTCGGCAACTCGTTCGGTGGCCTCGGCCAGCTCATCACCGAGGGCCTGCAGACCTTCTTTCCGACGAAGTATCTGCTGGGCGCGCTCCTCTCGGTCGCACTTGCCGTCTCGGCAGACTTGCTGTTCGTCCGACTTGAGAGAATCGTGACGCCCTGGGCACACGTTCGGGCGGGCGTTCGCTGATGTCGGAGATCATCGCCTTCTTCACAGACCCGGCGCACTGGACGGGGGAGACAGGGATCCCGAGCCGACTGTTCGAGCACCTCGTGATCTCGGGCCTGGCAATTCTCGTTGCAACGCTCGTCGGCCTGCCGTTGGGGCTCTATATCGGCCACACCGGACGCGGCGCGAATCTTGCGATCAATCTCGCGAACATCGGGCGAGCGGTCCCCTCGTACGCGATCCTCGTGATGATCCTGCCGGTCACCCTGGCGCTTGCACCGGTCCTCGGTTACTCGCCGACGATGGGGCTGAACTTTCTCCCGATCCTGATCGCGATGACCCTGCTCGCAATTCCGCCGATCCTCGTCAACGGCTATGCGGGCCTTCGCTCGGTCGACCGCGAGTTGATCGAGGCCGGACGGGGGATGGGCCTGCGGGAGTCGCAGATCCTTCGAGGTATCGAGCTTCCGCTCGCCTCCACGGTGATCATCGGCGGGTTTCGAACCGCGACGCTGTCGGTGATCGCGACGGCGACGATCGGGGCGATCCTCGCGGGCGGCGGACTGGGCCGCTTCATCTTCGACGGCCTCAACCAGGGCGTCGGAGGTCGTGCTTCGATCTACGCGGGGGCCATCCTCGTGACGATCCTGGCGCTCGGCGTCGATCTCCTCCTGGCGATCCTGCAGCGCCGCCTGACGCCGGTTGGATTGCGCAAGCCGCGATCGACGACGACGCTTGACGTGCCGAGGCTGGAACTGGATCAGACGCCAACCTAGGCGGGATCGATTTCGTCGTCTGCGGACGAAGCGCGTCGCCGCTGGTAAGGTACGCGGGCGATGCCGTTCCCCGCGGCACGAATGAGGAGGAACACCACATGCGGACTTCCCGCGTGCTGGCTCTTGGAATGTCGATTCTGGTGCTGTTGAGCGCCTGTTCGACGAGCGGGGGAAGCAGCCCCTCGGCCGCTGCGTCCGCTTCCGCCGCCCAGAGCAGTGCACCAGCCAGCGTCGAACCGTCGCCGTCGGCGTCTGAAGCAGCCAAAGCCAAGATCATCATCGGCTCCGACACCTTCTATGAGTCCGAGTTGATGGGCGAGATCTACGCCCAGGTCCTCGAGAACGCCGGCTATGAGGTCGAGCGCAAGTTCAATGTCGGACAGCGCCCGGAGCGGATCCCGACGATGGATACCGGCCAACTCGACATGGTGCCCGAGTACGTTGGCTCGGGGCTCGGCTTTTACGACAAGACAAAGATCACCGGCGACGGGCAGGCGAATGCCACCGCGCTCCAGGAGGTCCTGAAGGCCAAGAAGATCACAGTCCTCGGGATCACCCCGGGCGAGGACACCAACGCCTTCGTCGTCCGCAAGGACACCTCGGACAGCCTGAGCCTGACGAAGATGAGTCAGCTTGCCGCGGTCCAGGATCAGCTCAAGTGGGGCCTGCCGGCGGACTGCGACGCTAATCCACTCTGCAAGGGAGCCCTTGTGGATTACGGGATCTCGTACCCGCCCAAGCAGCGTCAGGCACTTGATCCCTGCGGCGTGCCGATGGCCACCGCTCTCCAGGGCAAGGCAATCGACCTCGCCGAGCTCTGCTCGACTCAGCCGGCGATTTCGCAGTTCGGCTTCGTGTCGCTCGAGGACGACCTCGACACCCAGCCGGCAGAGAACATCGCGCCGATCGTCCGGGACGACTACCTCGCCAAGGTCGATGCGGCGAGCTTCAAGGCCCTGCTCGACGCCGCCTCTGCAAAGATGACGACCGAAGAGCTCACCCGACTGGGCGTCCTCATCGCCGTGGACCAGAAGGACGTCGAGGATGTCGCCAAGGAGTGGTTGACCCAGAACAGCTTGCTGAAGTAGCCCGCAGCTCCAGTTCAGTGTTCGAGGCCCGCTGGACGTCCGGCGGGCCTCGTCGCATTCACGAAACTGGTGCATCCGTGACCCTCGTCCTCACCGGTCGCGACCTTGACCGGCAGCAGCTTGTCCGTGTCGCTCGTGGCAGCGAGTCCGTGGCGCTCGATGAGGGTGCGTTCGAGCGGATGGTCGCCTCGAACGCGACCGTCAGGACGGCCCTCGGCGACGGACGGTCGGTCTACGGGCTCAGCACCGCGGTCGGCGTCCTCAAGCGGGTCGAGGTCGGTCCGGATGCGGCCGGCGACTACTCGCAGCGGATGATCCGCCAGCACGCCGTGGCGCAGGGACCCGAGGCCCCGGCCGAGCTGGTCCGCGGGACGATCCTGCGCCTCGCGAACGCCTTCGCCGAAGGCTCGACAGGCGTCCGTCCGGTCCTCGCCGAACGTCTCGTAGCCGCCCTCAACAAGCCGGCCGTGCCGTCGATCCGGACCCTTGGCTCGATCGGCCAGGCAGACCTCGCACCGATGGCCAATCTAGCCGTCGCGCTCTTCTCCGACCTGGCGCTTGAGGCCGGCGAGGGCCTCGCCCTCGTCAGCAGCAACGCGTTCTCGACCGCGGCCGCGGCGCTCGCGGTGGCAGAGGCTGACCGCCTGCTCGACACCATGGACGTCGCCGGCGCCCTCGGGCTCGAGGCGATCGCCGCCCGGCCGACGATGCTCCATCCGGCGATCGGGCGAGTCCGTCCATACCCCGGCCTCCAGCACGCACTCGCCCGGCTCGGCGCCCTGCTCGACGGCAGCGCGCTGTGGGAGCCGGCGACCCCTCGCAACCTCCAGGATCCGCTCACGTTCCGGAACCTGCCCCAAGTCCAGGGCGCCTGCCGTGACGTACTTGACCACGTCGACCGGCAGCTGGTCATCGAGCTGAACGCGTCGCAGAGCAACCCGATCGTGCTGCCGGAGGAGAACGCCGTCATTTCGGTGGCGAACTTCGAGATCCTGCCGCTGGCCGTGGCCCTCGACTACCTGCGGATCGTGCTGGCGACGGCCCTGAGCTCGGCCAGCGAGCGAACCGTCAAGCTGCTCCAGGCGCCGTGGTCCGGGCTGCCGACCGGGCTCACGCCGACTGGTGGGACATCCGACCCGGGCCTCGGCTATTTCGGGATCGCCACCCAGGCCCTCGCCGCGGAGGCACGCCTGCTCGCCCAGCCGGTATCGTTCGAGATCGTCTCGACGACGCATGCAGAGGGAATCGAGGATCGGATGACGATGGCGCCGCTGGCCGCCCGCCGCGTGGCGGAGATGGTCGCCCTCGGCGATCGGATCGTCGCGCTCGAGCTGGCTGTCGCCGCCCAGGCGGCGGAGCTGCGCGGCCTCCGGCTCGGGCGGGGCACGGCCGCGGCGGTCGCATCAGTGCGGACGGTCGTGCCGTTCCTCGACGACGGCGACACGGTCCCCGACATCGAACCGCTCGTTGCGCTCGTCAGGCGCGGCGATCTCGCGGAGGCGGCAGGCGATTGGAAACCGACGGCGACACCGGCGGCGGCCATGGCGTGGGTCCGATGAGCCCGTCGTCGACGACCGCCCGCGATCGGCCACCCGAGGAGGCCGGCGAGGACACGTCCTTCGCCCGCGGCCTGCGAATCCTGCTGACCGTCGCCGATCGCGGCGAGGTCCGAGCGGAGGAGCTGGCAGCCCTGCTCGACACGCCGACCTCGACGGTGTACCGCTATCTCCGGACCCTCACCGCGTTCGGGTTCGTCGATCGCCACGACGGCCGGTACCTTCTTGGACCGCGATTGGTGATCGGCAGCGGGACGAACATCACGAGCGAGCAACTCATCCGCGTCGCCGACCCGGTCCTCAACTATCTCGTCGCGGAGACGGGCGAGACCGCGGTCATCACTCGCCGGATCGGGCTGTCGGCGGTCTGCCTCCACCAGGTCGAGAGCAGCCACCCGCTCCGAGTCTCGCTCGCTCCCGGGTCGATGTCGCCGCTCCACGCGGGGGCGACCGGCAGGGTGCTCCTGGCCTACGCGTCGCCGGAGATCGTCGAGGAGG
>JBBSCI010000168.1:0-6763 GCA_038250445.1 Candidatus Limnocylindrales bacterium
CCTGGTGGGTCATGTTGCGAGCTTCGACGCCCGGCCCGAGCGTCCAGCCCTTGACCGTCTTGGCGAGGATGACGGTCGGCGCGCCGGTCGCTTCGGTCGCCGCCTTGTAGGCCGCGTACACCTTGCGGTAGTCGTGGCCCCCGCGCCGGAGCTTGGCGATCTCGTCGTCGCTGAGGCGCTCCACGAGCTTGCGCAGGCGCTGATCCGGGCCGAAGAAATGCTCCCGGACGTATGCGC
Organism: Candidatus Limnocylindrales bacterium; assembly: GCA_038250445.1. GTDB lineage: Bacteria > Chloroflexota > Limnocylindria > Limnocylindrales > CSP1-4 > CF-46. The sequence continues at coordinate 238 of JBBSCI010000168.1, forward strand.
CGCCGGCAACCGAGAACTTCTGGAACTCGCCGTCGAGCGTGTTGTTCATCTGCTCGACGAGGACGCCGTCGACGTCGCGGGCGAGGAGCTCGTCCCACTCGCGGGCCCAGATGACCTTGATCACATTCCAGCCGGCGCCGCGGAACGCCGACTCCAGTTCCTGGATGATCTTGCCGTTGCCGCGGACCGGCCCGTCGAGACGCTGGAGGTTGCAGTTGATGACGAAGGTCAGGTTATCGAGGCCCTCACGGGCGGCCAGATGGAGCGCGCCGAGCGACTCGGGCTCGTCAGTTTCGCCGTCGCCGAGGAACGCCCAGACCCTCGAGCCGGACGTGTCGAGCTGGCCGCGATTCTGGAGGTAGCGGTTGAACCGGGCCTGGTAGATCGCGCTGATCGGCCCGATCCCCATCGAGACCGTCGGGTACTCCCAGAAGTCGGGCATGAGCCGCGGGTGCGGGTAGGACGGAAGGCCCTCGCCGGGAACGGTCTCGCGGCGGAAATGATCGAGCTGGCCCTCCGTCAGCCGGCCCTCGAGGAAGGCTCTTGCGTAGATCCCCGGCGCGGCGTGACCCTGATAGAAGATCTGGTCGCCTGCCTGGCCGTCGTCCTTGCCCCGGAAGAAGTGGTTGAAGCCGACCTCGTACAGGCTGGCGGCCGATGCGTACGTCGCGAGGTGTCCGCCGATCCCGGAGAACTTGCCGTTCGCCCGGAGGACCATCGCCACCGCATTCCAGCGGATGATCCGCCGAATCCGGAGCTCGAGCTGCTCGTCGCCCGGGAAGAACGGCTCCTGTTCGGGGCTGATCGTGTTGATGTAGCGGGTCTGGGTTAGCGGCGGCAGCCCGACATGGAGCTGTCGTGCGCGCTTGAGCAGCTTGTAAACGAGGAACCGCGCGCGGCTCTCGCCCTCCTGCTCGACGAGCTGGTCGAAGGACGCCAGCCACTCGGACGTCTCGTCCGGGTCGATGTCGGGAAGCTGGTGCTTGAACTCGTCGAAATACATCTGGGCCTCGGGTCTCAGTTCAGGTGGGCTCGAGTCGAAGCGTCGTCTCGAGGACCTCGGGGCGAACCATCGACTCGCTGGCGGGATCGCGGGCGTACTTGCGAAGGAAACCGGCACTCACGCGATCGATCGAATCGGGGTCCGTGGCGGCGATGACAGACGCCGGCAGGCGCTTGCCGGCGACGTGGATCGCGACGGCCGGGTTGGCCACGACGTCGCGGTACCAGCGCGAGCCCGGTCCCTTGTAGGTGCGGATGAAGACCTCGTCGCTATCGACGACGACCCAGGTCACGGTCCGACGGGGCTCCTTGTCGGGGGCCTGGGTCTCGATCTCGACCTCTTGAGTCTTGTCCAGTAGGTCCAGATCCTCGCGCGAGAAACTCATATGGGGCAGCGTAGCCGATCACGTCGCGGCACGGCGAACGAGCGTCCGCACGAAGCGTGGGCGGCCCGAATTGTTATGCCCCTGCAACGGTTCTGCAATGTCGGCGGCGGCTCCCCGCGACGGACGAGAGGCGAACATCAGGGTCGGTCGCCCGTGCGACAGCCCAATGTCCCGGGATCACCACGAGCTACGAACGGAGATTCCTGCGATGACCCACGATCACGATCACGAGACGATCATCGTCGACAAGGGCAGCGGTTCGAACAGCGGCGTCATCCTCGGCGTCATCGGCATCATCGTCCTCATCGCGGCCGTCTGGTTCTTCGCCCTCGGGCCGGGTTCCAAGCCGTCGACAACGACGAACACCAACAACAACAACGTGAACCCACCGGCCGCATCGCAGCCGGCCGCCGGCGGGTCTTCCGCTCCGTAACCCTGCGGGCCTTGCACGACCAGTCACCATCAACGTCCCGAACCGAGAGGTATGGCGTGGGAACTCAACCGCTGGTGCTTGTCGCGGACGACGAGCCTCGTATCACGAAGCTCGTTTCGATCGCCCTGAGCGAGGAGGGTTTCCGGGTCGTCACCGCGACGAGCGGCGAGGACGCCCTCGCCAAGGCCGAGGAGATCCGCCCCGACATCGTCCTCCTGGACATCGTCATGCCGGACCTCGACGGCATCGAAGTGATGCGGCAGCTGCGCGAACAGCGGCCGGTGCCGGTCATCCTGTTGACCGCCAAGGGCGCTACGGCCGACAAGGCGAAGGGCCTCGACCTCGGCGCCGACGACTACATCGCCAAACCGTTCCACCCGGACGAGCTGGCGGCCCGCGTTCGGGCGGTCATCCGTCGCTCGTCGGGCGTCCAGCCCGGCGCCGGCGTCCTGGCGTTCGACGACATCGAGATCGACCTCGAGCGGCGGATGGTCCGGCGCAACGGCGAGCTCGTCCAGCTGTCGCGGACCGAATGGCTGCTGCTCCAGCACCTCGCCACCCCCCCGGGCAAAGTCGTCCTCCACACCGAGCTCCTGACGAAGGTCTGGGGCCCGGAATATCGTGATGATCTCCAGTACCTCCGGGTCTGGATCAGCCGCGTCCGGCGGAAGCTCGGCGCGAAGCCGGGCGAGCCGGGCCGGATCAAGACGTTCCAGGGGATCGGCTACCTCCTGGACGTGGATGGGCCGAGCCGGACGAACGAGGCGACGGACTCCGCGGAAGCAGGAGACGTGCCCGACGTGACGGCCTCCGATCGCCAGAAGGACGATCCCGCAGCCCTCGGCTGAGCCTCCGGGGACGACAACCGATCTCCAGTTTGCCCAGGCGGCGGCTCCATCGAGGTGTCGCCGCCTCACCTTGTGCTCCTGCGGTAGCGTTGCGCGGTGCAGCGCTACGACCCCCGGACGGCACTCATCGTCGTCGACCTCCAGAACGACTTCGCCGATGCGGCCGGCGGGCTCTCGGTCGCACGCGGCGCCGACATCGTGCCGACGGTCAATCGTGAGATCGCTGCCGCGTCGGGCGCCAAGAGCTTCGTCGTCTACACCCAGGACTGGCACCCACCATCGACGCCGCATTTCGCCAAGGACGGCGGAATCTGGCCGGTTCACTGCGTCGCCGAGACGTGGGGCGCGGAGCTCCATCCAGCACTCGTCATCGATGGCCCGCGTGTCCGGAAGGGTGCCAACGGTGAGGACGGGTATTCCGGCTTCACGATGCGCGACCCGATGACGGGTGAGACGACCCCGACCGAGATGGAGAGCCTCCTCCGGACCCACGATATCGAGAGGGTCGTCATCTGCGGGCTCGCCACCGACTACTGCGTGAAGGCGACGGCGATTGACGCGGCGAGGCTGGGTTTCGAGACGCGCCTGCTGGCCGATGCCGTTCGGGCCGTCGATCTAAGCCCCGGCGACGGCCAAGGGGCGATCGACGAGATGCGCGTCGTGGGCGTCGTCGTGACGCACAGTGGAATGCCCTGACGACGTGCAGATCCACCTGGTCGACGCCACCTACGAGCTGTTCCGCGCCCATTACGCGCCGAGGCCGGACGTCCGCGGAACCGACGGGATCATCCTGTCGGGCGTCTCGGGCCTGTGCGACCAGCTCCTGTATCTGCTCCGCGACGAAGGGGCGACCCATGTCGGCTGCGCCACGGACAGGGTCATCGAGTCGTTCAGGAACGACCTGTTCCCGGGCTACAAGTCGAGCGTCGGGATGCCGCCGGAGCTGCTCGGCCAGTTCCCGATCGCCGAGGCGGGCATCGAGGCCCTCGGAATCGTCCTCTGGCCGATGGTCGAGTGGGAGGCCGACGACGCGATCGCCGCGGCCGCCGGTCGCTTCGCCGCCGACCCGGCCGTCGAGCGAATCGTCGTCTGCACGCCCGACAAGGACATGGCCCAGCTCGTCTCCGATTCGCGGGTCGTGCTGTGGGACCGCCGCCGCGGCCTGACGTACGACGACGCCGGTGTCCGCGCAAAGTGGGGCGTCGCGCCGGCCTCGATCCCGGACTGGCTTGCGCTCGTTGGCGACTCGTCCGACGGCTTCCCCGGCCTGCCCGGCTGGGGCGCGAAGTCCGCCGCGGCGGTGCTTTCGGTCTATGGCTCGCTCGAGGGCATCCCCCAACGAGCCAGCCATTGGGAGGTCCCGAGCCTCCGCGGCGCGCCGGTCCTCGCGGCCACGCTGCGGGACCAGTGGGATGAGGCGATGCTGTACCGCGATCTCGCCAGGCTGCGAACGACGGCCGACGGCGTCCCGATCGCGCAGAAGTCCGCCGCCGAGCTGCGCTGGGACGGGGCTCCGCGGGACCGATGGGAGGCGTTCTGCGATCAATGGGGACTGGCGAGGCTGCGGTCGCGGCCCCATCGCTGGCTGGGCGAGTAGCCCAAGGGCCTAGCGGACGAGCTCCAGGATCCTGGCGTGGTGGGCGGCCGGTGCCGCGACGGCTCCGACGACTCTCGCCGCGCGCCCAAGATCGAACCATGGCCCGCCGCCGATGTCGGTCACGATCGCGCCGGCGCGCTCCGCGATGAGCCCGGCCGCGGCGACGTCCCAGTTCGACATGCCGCCCTGCTGGATGAACGCATCGAACCGGCCATTCGCAACATAGGCGAGGGCCAGCGCCGACGAGCCCATCGACCGCGAGATCCGGATCTCCTTCCGGACGGTCCTCGACCGCGTCGCCGCGGCCCGGCCCGATAGCGCCATCTGGATGACGAAGTCGGTCAGCTTGTCCTTGTCCGACGCCGTGATCGGGCGGTCGTTCAGCGTCGCCGGCCCGTCGGCCGCGGCCGCAAACAGCTCGCTCCTCGTCGGGTCCAGGACGACGCCGACCGCCGGCCGCCCGTCGACTGCCAGCCCGATCGAGACGCAGAAGAACGGGATCCCGTTGGCGTAATTGATCGTCCCGTCGATCGGATCGATGATCCAGACCCTGCCGCGGCCGGCGGTCGGCGGATCGCCGCTCCGCGTCGGGTGCGCCCCGGACTCCTCGGCGAGGATTCCGTCATCCGGATAGCGCTTCCGGATCGCGTCGATGATCAGCTCCTCGCTGAGGTGGTCGACCTCGGTGACGATGTCTCGGGCGCTCTTGTAGTCGACCCGCTCGACCTTCTCGTAGCGGTCCATCAGCAGCCGGCCGGCCGTAGCAGCGATCGTCTTCGTGAAGGCGAGATCGTCGTCCATCGTCACGGCGCGGAGCAGTCGACGGCGAGGGGCCTCACGGTCGCTTCGAACCCTGGCAACGGTTGATCGATCTCGATCGTTGCATTCGGCTCGATCCGCGGGGTCAGGAAGAAGACGGGCTTGCCGCTGCCCTGGGTCGCCGGGTCCGTGACCCGGCATGTCGTCGGGCCCGCGCTCGATCCCTGGTTCGTGACCCGGAGCGAGATCATCAATGTGCCGTTGTCGGATCGGACGCCGAGGACCTGGGCCGAGAATGGCCCGATCCCGGCCACCGCCCAGCGAGCGGCGAGCGCGAGGACCAGGAATCCGACACCGATCGCGACGAAGACGGTGCCGTGCACCTGCGAGCTCGCGGAGTCCTTCAGCCCGAGCGGGTTGCAACGCTCGCACAGCCCGACGTTCAGCGGGACTGGCGCGCCGCAGCGGGCGCACGGGTGGGTCAGCTCGGGAGGCGCGGAGTGGGCGGCCGGACTGGTCGTCGGCGAATTCATCGGTCCGTCAATCGTGCCACGAACGAGGGTGATGGGGCGGGCGGCCGCCGTGCCGCGTTTCGCCTACCAGCGATCGACTGCTCCAACGAGGGCATCGACGTCGGCGGTCGACCGGGCGGTGAGCAGGATCTCGTCGGCGCCCGCCTCGATCCAGCGCGCCAGCTCGTCGCGTGGCGCGACCACGAGCGGGTCACCGGACAGCGGGTCGGCATCCTTCCGGCGGCGACCTCCGAACCCGAGGACGACCCGCTGGGCGGATCGCTCTCGTCCGGCCTGGGCGAGCGCGTCCCGATAGCGCGGCTCGAGGTCGAGGAACGTATCGGATTCCGCCGCCCAACCGTCGCCGAGCTCCGCCGCACGGCGGGCGCCGGCCGGTGTCCCGGCCCCGATCAGGATCGGCAGCTGCGGGTCCGGGATCGGATAGGCGTAGGCGTCCTTGAGCGGATACCACTCGCTGGCGCGGGTCGCGGGCCCACCGGACCACAGAGCGCGGAGCACGCCGACCGCGTCGCGGAGGTGAAGTGCTCGCTCTGCCGGCGGTGGGAATGGAATCCCGTAGGCATCGTGCTCGTCCGGGTGGCCGCCGATGCCGATCGCGAGCCTGAGCCTGCCGCCACTCGCCTGCTGGAGCGTCGCGGCCATCCGGGCGAGAACAGCCGGATGACGGTTCATGACGTTGGCAACGAACGTCCCGACCGTGATGCGATCGGTCGCCATCGCTGCGGCCGTGAGGGTCGTCCACGCCTCGAGGACCGGGTCCGTTTTCGTCCCGCGGCTCACGAAGTGGTCCCAGCTCCAGACGCCGGCGTAGCCGGCCGCGTCGAGCCGCCGGGCGCTCTCGAGCCACCAGGCCGTATCGACACCGATCGTTCCGAGGACGACACCGATGGGCGGACGCTCAGCCACTAGCAGTTCGCTCCCGTCTCAGTCCCGCCCGCAACTGATCAAATGCACACCGGAGGAACCTA
>JBBSCI010000169.1:0-6687 GCA_038250445.1 Candidatus Limnocylindrales bacterium
CTGGCGCTGGCGCGCGGCCTCGCCGCGACCGCCAATGAGGATGGGCAGCGACCCGCCCTGTGGCGGGAGCGGCTGGAACTCGAAGTCGCTGATCGAGTGGAACCGCCCGACAAAGGGTTCGGTCGACCCCGACCAGAGGTGCCGCCAGAGCGCGATCGACTCGTTGAGGTATGCCCCGCGGACGTGGAATCGATCGGCCGCATCCAGGTTCGCGAATTCAGTGCCGTTCCAGCCGACACCGACGCCGAGGACAAGCTTGCCGCCAGAGAGCGCGTCGAGCGTCGCGAGCTCCTTGGCGAGGATGACCGCGTTCCGCTGCGGGACGACGATCACGCTCGTCCCGAGCCGCAAACCGGGGTGCCGCCCGGCGACCCAGGCCAGGGTCAGGATCGCGTCGTAGATCCTTCGGTAGTCGGCCGCGTCCTTGCCGCGGTCGACGAGCACATGGTCGGTCGTCCAGACCGTCTCCCAGCCGAGCCGCTCGGCCACCTCGGCGGTAGCTTCGATCGCCTCGGGGCTGGCAAGGTCGGTGAAGTTCGGCAGGCAGAGTCCAAATCGCATGAGCGGATCGTAGCGGCGTTTCCTTCAGCGATACGGCGGCGGCCTATGGACAGGACCGGAGCTGCTGGTCTCGGTTTGCGCTCTTCGCAGCACGGCGAGCGACCGAATAATGGTCAGCGAGCCGGACCAAGCGACGAACGAGGCCCTCGATTCGCACCGATTCGGTGAGTTTCGGGCCCTTCCTCCGCCTGTTGGTCCGCCAAGCGGGCGTCTATTCGAACTTCCTGGCGGTCGAGGGCGAGGCACGTGTCCGCGAGGCCTATCCGCCGCCGACGTACGACCGCCTGGCCGAGATCAAGCGACGCTACGACCCGTCCAACCTCTTCCTGATGAACCAGAACATCCGTCCGGCGGCTTCGGTCGCCGAGGCGGCGCGGAGGGCAGGCAGCCTCTGGAATCTCCGCATTCCCTCGCGCTGCACCGACCCGGCCCCCCGCGACGACTCGCTCGCGGGGGGCCGTTTCATCCCGGCGCGTACGATGCGCCCGATGACGAAGAGATCCCCGAGCTCCTCGAGGAGCTGGAGCCTGAGGATGCTGCCCGGATCCTTCGCAGCCTGACTCGCCCCGAGGCGGCAGCGCTCCTCGAAGAGATGGATCCGGACGACGCGGCCGACGTCCTCGAGGAGATCCCGGACGACGAGGCCGAGTCGATCCTCGTCCGGATGCGGCCGTCGGAGGCGAGCGAGATCCGCGAGCTTTCGAAGTACGGCCCCGATACGGCCGGCGGGATCATGACCCCGGCCTTCGTCGCGGTGCCGGCGAACGCGTCGGCCGGTGATGCGATTGCGGCGATCCGTCGCCTCGTTGACGAGGCCGAAACCGTCAACTACATCTACGTCGTCGACGACGAACGGCATCTCCTGGGCGTCCTGTCCCTCTACCGACTCCTGTTGAGCCCGGCGACGACGCCGGTCCGCGAGCTGATGGCCGCGGACACGGTACGCATCCGGGCCGACGCCGACCGCGAGGTTGCGGCCCGGCTCCTGACCGATCGGAATCTGCTGGCGATCCCGGTCGTCGACGAGGAGGACCACCTCCTCGGGATCATCACGGAGGACGACGTCGCCGAGGTGCTCGAAGAGGAGGCGACGGAGGACATCGAGCGGCTCGGTGGCCTGGAGCCGCTGACCGTTCCTTATCGCGTGTCCAGCGTGGCGCTCCTCGTCCGCAAACGGATCGGCTGGCTCCTTCTGCTGTTCCTCGCCGAGGCATACACGGGAACGGTGCTTCGGGCGTTCTCCGACGAGCTCTCGTCCGTGGTCGCCCTGTCGTTCTTCATCCCGCTCCTGATCGGCACGGGCGGCAACCTCGGCAGCCAGACGACGACCCTTGTTGTCCGGGCCATGGCACTCGGCGAGGTGAGGCTGCGGGACGCCGGCTGGATCGCGTTCAAGGAGATGCGCGTCGGCTTGATTCTCGGCTCGGTGATGGCGGTCGTCGCATTCATCCGAGCGTGGACCCTGGGCGTCGGGACGGACGTCGGGGTCGTCGTCGCCCTGACGATTCTCGCGATCTGCCTCTGGGCGGCGACGGTGGCGGCAGTTCTGCCGCTCGCCCTGCGACGGCTCCGGATCGATCCGGCGGTCGTGTCGGCGCCATTGATCTCGACGCTCGTCGACGGGACCCGGGCTGATCATCTACTTCGAGATCGCGAAGTTCCTGCTGCTCCGCTGATCCGACATACCATTCGGGACATGGCCAACCGCCTTGCCGACGAGACCAGCCCGTATCTCCTCCAGCACGCTGATAACCCGGTCGACTGGTATCCGTGGGGTCCCGAGGCGCTAGAACGGGCGAAGCGCGAGGACAAGCCGATCTTTCTCTCGATCGGCTACGCCGCGTGCCACTGGTGCCATGTCATGGAGCGGGAGAGCTTCGAGGACGCGGCCACGGCCGAGGACCTGAATCGGGACTTCGTCGCGATCAAGGTCGACCGCGAGGAGCGGCCGGACCTCGACCAGGTCTACATGTCGGCGGTCCAGGCGATGACCGGCCAGGGCGGCTGGCCGATGAGCGTGTTCCTGACGCCCGACGGCAAGCCGTTCCATGGGGGCACCTACTTCCCGCCGCAGCCGGCGCACGGCTTGCCCGGGTTCCGGCAGCTTCTGGCCGGGGTCGCAACGGCATGGCGCGACGAGCGCCTCGAGGTCCTCGCCGCCGGGACGCGGCTCGTCGACGCGTTGGTCAAACAGCAGGCGAGCGGGCCGGCCGCGGACGCGCCGGCGGCGACCCGCGCGCTCCTCGATACGGCGACCGCTGCGATCGAGGCGAGCTTCGACGCGCGGAACGGCGGCTGGGGCGGCGCCCCGAAGTTCCCCCAAGCGATGACGATCGAGTACCTCCTACGGCGCGCGGCCACGACCGGTGACTCGCGTCCGCTCGCCGTCGCGCGCCGCAGCCTCGACGCGATGGCCGACGGTGGGATCCGCGACCAGCTCGGCGGCGGCTTCCACCGCTACTCGACCGACGCGATCTGGCTGGTCCCGCATTTCGAGCAGATGCTCTACGACAACGCCCAGCTTGCCCGCGTGTACACCCACGCCTTCGCGCTGACGGGCGATCCCCGCTACGAGGAGGTCGCCGTCGGAACGCTCGACTACATGCTCCGCGAGCTGCGCCGGGACGATGGGACGTTCGCCGCCAGCCAGGACGCGGACACGAAGGGCGTCGAGGGCAAGACGTTCACCTGGACCGCGGCGAGGATCCGGTTCACGCTGGGTACTGACGCCGACGCATTCCTCGAGGCGTACGGCGTGACGGACCAAGGTAACTGGGAGCACACGAACATCCTGTCTCGGGTGGTGCCGCCGAGCGTCGACCCGGATGCGGAGGCACGGCTCGCCGCCTCCCGCTCTCAGCTCCTCGAGCTGCGCCACAGCCGACCGCAGCCCGCTCGCGACGACAAGGCTCTGGCCGCGTGGAATGGACTGGCGATCGGCGCGTTCGCCGACGGGGGACGCTGGCTGGCGGGCGGCGAGGACTACCTGGCCGCGGCGACCCGCGCCGCGGAGACGATCGTGGCGGGTCTTCTCCGGCCCGACGGCCGGCTTGGTCGGTCGTGGAAGGACGAGCGCTCCACCGGCGAGGGCGTGCTCGAGGACTATGCCCACCTCGCCGATGGCCTCCTTGCGCTCTACGAGGCCTCGTCGGACGAGCGCTGGTTCGTGACGGCCCGCTGGCTTGCGGACACGATCCTGGACCGGTTCGTCGATCCGATCGGCGGCTTCTTCGACACCGCAGATGACCACGAGGCGCTTGTCACGCGGCCCAAGGACGTCCAGGACAACGCGATTCCGGCCGGCGGCTCAATGGCGGCGTCGGTCATGCTCAGGCTCGGCGCGATGACCGGCGAAGCACGGTATCGGGAGGCCGCCGAACGGGCGATTGAGACGGTGACCCCGTATCTGGCCCGCTATCCGACCGGCTTCGCCAACTGGCTATCGGCATCGCACCTGGCGGTCGAAGGGATCGATGAGCTGGCGATCGCCGGCGACCCGATGGACACGGCGACGCAGGCGTTGGCGGTGGTCGCCTCCGACGGGTATCGCCCGAACCTCGTGCTGGCGATCGCTGCCGACCCCGCTTCCTCGAATGTCCCGCTCCTCGCCGACCGGGTCCTCGTTGACGGCCAGCCGACCGCCTACCTGTGCCGTAACTTCGCCTGTCGCCTCCCGGTCACAGAACCAGCCGCACTCCGCGATCAGCTGGCGGCCGCCGCTTCGATGGCGTCCACGCCCGCCGGCTGATGGGCGACTCGCTCGTCGCCCTCCTGCTTGCAACGCCTGACGACGAGCGCAGATTCGCGCTGCTTGCCGAATTTGTAACCGCCGATCCTCCGTCGGCATTGGCCGAGGGTGAGCACCTTCTTGTCTCAGCCGACGCGGCCGAGCGCGAGCTGGCAGCACAGACGCTGGGCCAGGTTGCCAGCGTCGAGCCCGCGATGCTCAGGAACATCGCGGACACACTGATCGGCTGGCTCAATGTTGAGCCCAGCGCTCAGGTCGTCGCGGCCATCGTGATCGCGCTCGGTCACACCGAAGATGTCCGAGGACGAGAACCCGTGCTGGGACTCGCCGACCATGAGAGCGCGGAGGTGCGTGACGGGGTCGCGTGGGCACTCCCGGTGTTTGGTCTCGACGATGACGCCCTGGCAGCGCTCCGCCGCCTCAGCGGCGACCCAGACGACGATGTCCGCGACTGGGCGACGTTCGCACTCGCCGAGAGCGATGCCGACGACGCGGCGACGATCGAAGCACTCCTGGCCCGTACCGATGATCCGCACGACGACACGCGAGCCGAAAGCATCTTCGGCCTGGCTCGGCGCCATCATCCGGCGGCACAGGCCCTCGTCGATCGCGAACTCACGCGCCCAACCGTCGGCGCCCTCATCGAACGAGCCCGCGACGAACTCGACGCCTGAGGTTCGCCCCAGAGCCCGTAGCATGCGTTCGTGGATGCCTTCAACCGGCCGATCCCTGCTCCCGCGGGCCAACCGATCGTCGAGCCTCGGCCGGCCGCGACCGTGGTCCTGTTGCGGCCTGGACCGTCAGGACCGGAGGTGCTACTGACCCAGCGACCGGCATCGATGGCGTTCGCCGGCGACCTTCACGTGTTCCCCGGCGGTCGCGTCGATGAGGCGGATGCCGATCCGCGGGCGGTAGCGCGGTCCGTCGTCGCGCCGACCGATGCTGCAACCGCGCTGGGTGGCAACATCGAACCCGCAGCCGCGCTCGCGAACTACGTCGCCGCTCTGCGCGAGTTGTTCGAGGAGGCCGGTGTCCTGCTGGCCGATCCACTGCCGGCTGCGGCCGATCTGGACGCGGCTCGTCGCGGATTGCTGCGCGGCGACGTCTCTCTCGCCGACGTCGCCGAGCGGCTCGACCTGCGTCTCCGGACGGACTTGCTCGCCCCGATCGGGCACTGGACGACGCCGCCGATCATGCCCCGACGCTTCGACACGCGGTTCTTCGCCGCCGAGCTGCCAGGGGGCGCCGAGCCGAGCTTCGAGGTCGACGAGGTCGTCGCCCACCGGTGGCTGGCGCCGCGAGCCGCCCTCGAGGCGATGTTCGCAGGCGAGATCGGGATGTGGGTGCCGACGAGCGCGACGCTCCAGCAGCTCCTGTACGTGTCTGGTCTCGGCGAGATCCGCGAGCGGATCGTGGCCGGGCCCGTTGCCGCGCCGCGCGTCGTCGCTGAGCGGCCCGGGATTACCCGGATCGTCGTCTCGTCCGCGGGCGCCGTGCCGGGTCAGACCGTCAACGCCTATCTCGTCGGCCGGCAGCGACTCGTCCTGGTCGATCCAGGCGACCCGTCGGATTCGGCGACCGCCGGATACCTTGAGGCCGCCGCGGCGATGGGCGGGGAGATCGTGGCGATCGCACTGACCCACGTCGATCCCGACCACGCCGCGGGCGCCGAGGTGATGGCCCTGCAGCTTGAGATCCCGATCATCGCCGGACCCCGCGGCGGGCGGCACCTCCCCTACGTGGTTCGCGAGGTCGACGACGGCGACCAGATCACCGCCGGCGACATCGAGCTCGACGTGGTCGCGACCCCGGGGCCCCGCGACGATCACCTCGCGTTCGCGATCGGCCGCGATCTTCTCGCCGGCGACCTGGTCGGGCCGCGGGCCGCCAAGGCGGTTCTCGGCAAGGTCGACGAGGCGGCGCGGGGGGCCTCGATCGAACGCCTCGCCGCCCGACGCCCGGACCGCCTCTTTCCTGGCCACGGCGAGCCGGTGTTGCCGGACGAGTTCGGCCTCAGCGCGGCAGCGACACCGCCAGGTTCCGCAGGAAGTTGAGGCCCTCGTCGACCTCGCTCCGGGCCGCGTACGGGCCGGGCATCAGGATGCACGGCCGGCCGGCGAGGGCGACGCCGCTGAGATGGCCCCACGACTCGTCGAGTCGCCGGCCGGCCGCGATCTGGGCGGCGCGCTTGTAGACGAAGACGATCGCGGCCGGACGCCAGATCGCGATCTTCTGCCAGAGCGGCCCGACGCCGGCGGTCAGCGTCGCATCGGTCGCCTCGTCCCGTGCCGTCGGCGCCTTGAGGAGGTCGGTGATGCCGTGGCCCGCGGCGACGAGCGCGTCGTCGGCCGACTCGAGCGCCGTATCGGCTGGCAGGA
>JBBSCI010000170.1:0-6654 GCA_038250445.1 Candidatus Limnocylindrales bacterium
GGGTCGACGCGACGCAGCTCTACACGGAGATCGATCTCCGCGGGCCGGTTGCAATCGTCCTGGGAAGCGAGGCCGGTGGCCTGTCGGAAGCATGGGATGAGGCCCGGAGTGACTCCGTCGCGATCCCGATGCTCGGCGCAGCCGACAGCCTCAACGTGTCGGTGGCGGCGGCAATCATGCTGTACGAGGCGCGGCGGCAACGAACATCTGGGACCTGGGCGTAAGGCGCGGTGACAGGAGGGCTCGATTCGGGCATGGATACCTTCGACTTCGTGATCATCGGGGCAGGGCCGGGCGGCGAGGCGGCAGCCTACAAGGCGCGCGAGCGCGGCGCGACGGCAGCGATCGTTGATAGAAACTGGTTCGGCGGCAGCTGTCCCCATATCGGCTGCCTTCCGTCCAAGGCGCTCCTCTACGCTGCAGCGCGCCACGCGGCCAACCCGGCGGCCTACCCGTGGCAGAAGGCCTCCGCCCATCGCGACTTCATGATCAACCGAGCCCCCGGGGCCGCCGAACCGGACGACAGCACTCACAAGCAGGCGCTGGAGAAGGCCGGCGCGGTCGCCTATCGCGGGACCGCGAGGATCGTCGGGCGCGGCCACGTCGAGATCCGACACGACGACGCGGTCCACGTCCTCGACGCGCGGAATGTCGTCATCGCCGTCGGCTCCGTCTCGAAGACGCCGCCGGTGCCGGGCATCGACAAGATCACGCCGTGGACCAACCGCGAGGCGACCCTCGCACGGGAGCTGCCGAAGAGCCTCCTCGTTCTCGGCGGCGGGCCGACCGGCTGCGAGATGGCCCAGGTGTTCGCCCGATTCGGAGTCCCGACAACGATCGTGCAATCGGGCGACCGGCTGATGCCAACGGATCATCCCCGCAATGCGGAGGCCGTATTGGTCGGCTTGCGCGACTCCGGCGTCGACGTTCAGCTCGGCGTCAGGGCGGTCGGGATCCGGCCGGCGGCCGGTCGGGACGGCGCCCACGTCGTCGACCTCGACAATGGTTCGACCGCCGAGGGCCATGAGATCCTCCTCGCGGTCGGGCGGGCGTTCCCGCTCGACGACCTCGGGCTGGAGCACTACGGGATCGATACGAGCGGGCGCACCGCCATCCCGCGGGACGGACGGCTCCTCATCGCCGAAGGGCTGTGGGTGATCGGCGACCCGGCGGGACCGGAGCTGCACACCCACCAGGCCCACTACCAGGCCGAGATCGCCGTCCGGATGGCGCTCGGCGACGACGTCCGGCCCGATTACCGCGCCCTGCCGCGGGCGACCTACACGGATCCTGAGGCGGCGTTCGTCGGCCTGACGCTGGAGCAGGCTCGCGCGGCTGGACTCGACGCGTTCGAGGTCGTCGCTGACTACGCCACATCGACGAAGGGTTACGCGATCGAGGCGAAGACGGGCCATGTCACGGTCGTCGTCGACCGCGCCTCACGCGAGGTCGTCGGGGCTGCGATCGCCTGCCCGGACGCATCCGCAGCGATCCACGAGTGCGTCGTGGCGATCAAAGCACGGGTCAAGATCGACGTCCTCGCCGACACGATCCACGCCTTTCCGTCGACCTCGCGGATCTACAACGGCCTCTTCGCCGACGCCCTTCGCCAGGTCGACGCCGGCACGGAACGCCACGGCCCGTGATTCCTGCCACACGGGAGTAAGGGACAACCGGGGCCCGAACCACATCGATCTCTCCCGGCACACGGGACGAACCGACCGATGAGCGCCAGGTTCGGGGCAAAACCTCCTGCGTGACAAGAAGTCGCGACGCAGTCCAGGCCAGGGTGGTCGCGTGCGCTCGTCACATGGGAATGTTGGGCCGCAGCGCCAGACGCTCGGCGAGCCGCTAGACCTCGTACGCGGGGACGCCGTCGACGAGGACGAGTCGCGGTCGGGCCGTCGCGAGCGCGCCGCCGGGCTCGACCGGCTCGGTCAGGGCGGCGATCGGAAGGACGACGAGATCGCCCCGTTGGCCAGGGACGAGCCGGCCGCGATCCGCCTCGCGCGCGGTGACGGCAGGCCCGACGCAGGCGGCCCGGATCGCTCGCTCCAGCGTCAGCGCCTCCTGCGGGCCGAACGGCGGTGTGCCCGCCGGCCAGCTCGGATCGGAACGGGTGACGGCCATCGCCAGGCCCGGCCAAGGGTCGATCGGCTCGACCGGGGCGTCCGTCCCGAACGCCAGGACGGCGCCGGTCGCGGCGAGCGTCCGCCAGGTGTAGCCGTTCCTTTCGGCTCGATCGCCCCACAGCCGCCTCGCCGCCGCCGCATCCGCCCGAAGATGGATCGGCTGGACCGAGGCCGCGATGCCGCCGCGGGCGAACCGGCCGCGATCCGCGGGGTCGAGCAGCTGGACGTGTTCGAGCCGCGGCATGAGCGGCACGCTCCGGACGGTCGCCTCGAGGGCGTCCAGGGCTGCCCTGACGCCGTGATCCCCGATCGCGTGGATGATCGTGGCGATCCCTGCTGCCGCAGCCCGCGACGCGAGCGTTGCGAGCCGGTCCGGCGGGGTCATGAAGACGCCGCGCTCTGTCCCGGCGGGGAGCGGATGGCCGGGCTCCGGCTCGATGGGCTCCAGCAGCGCCGCCGTCCGCGACGCCAGCGTCCCGTCGGCGAAGAGCTTCAGCCAGCCGAGCCTCGCCCGGTCGGTGCCCGGCCCCAACGTGTCGCCGCTATGGAGGCCGGCTGCGCGAACTGCTTCGATCTGCTCCTCTCGGATGCAGGCATGGACGCGGAGCGGCAGCCGGCCACGCTCTGCCAGGCGCCGGTATGACGCGATCGCCCCGCCGAGCCCATCTTGGACCGCGAGGGCGCCCGGATCGTGGACCGCAACGACGCCAAGCTTGACGAGCTCGCCCGCGAGGGCCGCGATGAGCCGGTCATATCGTTCGTCGGTTGGGCGAGGGACGTGGTTGGTGACGAGTCGCGCGGCACCTTCGTGAAGGACCCCGGTCGCCTCGCCGTCTGCGTCGCGGCGGATGATCCCGCCGGGCGGATCGTCGGTGTCGCTCGTGATCCCGGCAGTCACGAGCGCACCGCGGCTGGTCCACAACGCGTGATGGTCGTGGGCCCACAGCGTGACCCTGCGACCTGGCGCCACTTGTTCGAGATCGTCCGCCGTCGGCCAGCGACCCCACCGATCGGAATCCCAGCCGTGACCCACGATCCAGTCGTCCGGCTGGAAAGCCAGCCGCTCGTGAGCCGCCCGTATCAGGGCCAGGCCGGCATCGAGCGACACCACCTGCGATAGGTCGACGCTCTCCAGCGCGATTCCTCCATCGGCGAGATGGAGGTGCGAATCGGTCAGGCCCGGGATCGCGACCTCGTCGGGATCGAGCTCGAAGCGAACCGTGAACGGATCGGCCCGTGTTTCGAGTTCGACCGCGGAGCCCGCGAACGCGACCCGGCCTCGAGTGATGCCGACGGCCTCGACCCAGCCGAACCCCGCGTCCCCGGCGAGCGTCGCGATGCGGCCTGTGACGAGGGCTTCGAGCGGCATCGGCGTCAGCCGGCCAGGCCGATGGCAGCAAGGTTGGCGGCGAGGTGATCCGGATCGTCGATCGGGGCGGGGTCGGCGAGCAGGCGGGCGAGGCCGTCACGATCGAGGCCGGCGCCGATGCCCAATGCCAGCGCGACGCGCGCCTTCGGTCCGCCGAGGTGCCCGACGAGAAGGGCCCCGGCCCTCACCCAGGTCGCTCCCCCGCCCGGAAACGCATAGGCGTCCGTGGCCGCGCCGACCGCACATCGAGTCGTCAGCGCGACGGGCAGGCCATCCGCGAGCGCCCGTTCGCCGGCGGCGAGGAGCCCGGCGGACGTGTTGCCCGCTCCGGTCGCCTCGACGACGAAACCGTCGGCGCCGGCCGCGCGGAGCGCATCGATCGGCATTCCATCCATCGCCACCGCCGCCTTGACGAGGTGGACCTTTTCGGCGGCAGTCGTGGCGGCGACCTGGCGCCTGGGCCCGCGTTCGCGGACGACGACGACCTCGCCGCTCCCTTCGACCCGGCCGAGTGGCCCGCTGTTGAGGCTACGGAACGTGTCGAACGCGCTCGCGTGGACCTTCATGACGTCATCGGCAGGTTCGATCGTTCCCGCGAGGACCACAACCACGCCCGAGCCGGCAAGCGCGGGCGCGGACGCCGCTCGGACCGCATCGCGGAGGTTCGCCGGACCATCGAACGCGGCGTGCTCGGACGTCCGCATTGCGCCCGTGACGACGATCGGCTTGTGGCCGGCGTGGAGGAGATCGAAGAAGAACGCCGTCTCCTCGATCGTGTCGGTCCCCTGCACGACGACCGCTCCGGAGACCTCCGGGTCGGCCAGCGCCTGCTCGACGACGGAAAGGATGTCGAAGAGCGCCGGGAACGTGAAGTGGCTTGCCGGGGTCAGCCCGCGGTCGATGGCCACGACGTCGGCGATCGCCTCGAGACCCGGCGTTGCCGCGAGGATCCCGTCGCCCGTCAGGACCGGGACATTGCCGCCAGCGACCGGGTCGCGGCGCATGCTGATCGTCCCCCCGGTGAACACGACGGCGACTTGGGCCCTTGGCATCCTGTCGGCTCAGTCGTCACGCCGCGAATCGTCGGGGTCCGAGGGAGCGGCCGGGCCAGGCGGCTCAGAGGGATCGGTCGGGATCGCCATGTCGTCATCCTCCGGCGCGGTCTGGAACGTGGCGATCGTGTCGTCCGGAAAGGCCTCCATCTGGCCCGGCGACGCGAGCTCGCGGACGCGAAGCGCGGCGACGATTGGGTCGCCGGAACCGAAGTCATGGCGGGTGCGCGTCTCGGCTGGCTTGAGGCTGCCGCGAACGAAAATCGAGGCGATCCCGGCTGCCACGATGGCGATCCCGACCAGCGAAAGGACGAGTGTCGGTCCGATGGCGTCCGCGATCGGCCCGACGATGAGGATCGGCAGGAAGCTTGCGACCGAGACGAGCATGTTGAGGACCCCGAACACTCGGCCACGGACGTCCTCCGGAAGATCCTCTTGGAGCTGCGTCTGGGCGGGGATCGCGACGAACGCGTAGGCGATGCCGGCGAAGAATGCGAAGGCGACGACGATCGACAGGAGCGAGGTCAGCAGCGACAGGTCGGGCAGCCCGGTCACCGTCTCGGTCGCATGCAGGAAGCTGCTGATCTGGCCGGACAGAGCCATGGCGAGGATAAGGAACCCGAGCGCCACGAGGCCGCCCTCGATGACCCGCCGCCGTGGCAGAAGCTTTCCATACGTGTTCAGGACGAGGATTCCCATGACGATCCCGATCCCGAGCGGCAGGACGACGACGACGAAGTCCTCCTCCTGGAGCCCAAGCGTAGTCCGGGCAAACGCCGGCCCGAGGACTCCCAGGACGCCGACGAGCGACGCCGCGACCCCGAGGTACGTGAGGGACCAACGGATCTCGCGGTGAACCCTGATGTAGTTGAGTCCCTCGCGGAGCTGGGAGAAGATCAACTCGACCGCTGACTCCGTTTCGCTCACTGCGGCGCGGCCGAACGCCTTCGGGGTGGCTGGCCGTGCCGCCGGCAGCGTGAAGCAGAAGCCCGAGGCGATGAAGTAGAGGACGGCGACGAGGATGAGCAGGGCCTGGGGGCCGGCGATCTTCACGACGAGCGGCCCAAGAAGGGCAAACCCGAGCGCGAACGCAGCGTTGAGGGTCAGCGTGAAGATGCCGTTTGCCGTAAGGAGCTGGCGCCGCGGCAGGAGGTTCGGGATCATCGCCGCCTCGGCTGGCGCGAAGAAGACCGTGACGGTCGAGATAAAGATGTTCAGGATGTAGATCCCCAGCAGGTTGTTGCCGACCAGGAAGACCGCCACGAACGCAACACCGCGGAGCAGGTTCGTGATGACCAGGACAAGGCGCCGGTCCATCCGGTCGACGAAGACGCCGGCGACCGCCGAGAACAGCACGGCCGGTACGAGAAACGTGAGGATGAGTGCACTCACCGCGGAAACGGAGCCGGTCGCCTTCGAAATGATGACGGTCAGGCCGAAGATGACCATGTTGCCGCCGATCTGGGTCGCGGCCTGGGCGAGCCAGAGGAGCAGGAACGGCCGATTCTTGAAGACCGCGAGGGCGCCTTCTTGTTCGTCGTCCAGCAGCGCCGTTTGCTGCTCGGGAGCCAGTTCGTCGTTCGTCACGAATGATCCTCGGCGCCGCGCGGCGAGTCCTCGGAGGCCGGTTGCGGCCCGACGGCCGCGCTCAGGGTTGCGTCGCCGCGGCTGACGAAGCCCGCCAGCCGCTGTTCGACGGTCCGGCGCTCGACCAGCACGTGACGGCCGCAGGTGGCGCAGCGCAGCCCGATATCGGCGCCGAGGCGATCCACTTGCCACTCGCTGCCGCCGCAGGGGTGCGGCCGCCGGAGCCGGAGTACGTCGCCGAGGAGGAGCTCAAGGGCGGGTCGGTCTGACATTCGGTGGGTCAGAGTATCAAGCCCGAGGGTGTCCGTGGCTGGGAGCAAGGTTTCGGTCGGTTGCGGGCAGGATCATTCGATCGGCCTCCTTGACGTCGATGGTCGCATCCGGAGCCGTGGCCGCGAGCTGGGCGATGATCCCGCCGGCTCGGGCCAGCGACCCGGTCAGCGTCTCGGGGGTGCCGATCGCTCGTATCGTCAGCGGGTCGTCGAGCGCGGTGTCGTCCACGGAGACCGAACCA
>JBBSCI010000171.1:0-6644 GCA_038250445.1 Candidatus Limnocylindrales bacterium
CCCGATCGACGAGACCGCTCGACCGATCTCCGCGATCCTGTCCGACTGGCGCAACGCCGAGCGCCGCCTCGAGGCGGCCGCCGAAGGCACGGCCGAGTTCCGCGAGGCGGAGGTGCTGGTCGAGCGACTTCGCGACGAGTACCGCAAGGCCCACGAGGCGGCCAGTCGCCACAAGCCCGGCTGATCGGCGCGCTAGGGCGCTACGGCCGGCCGAACCGCACGACCAACGGCACGGCGGCGGCTGCCAGCTTGCGGCGATCGGCCGGCCCGGTCGGCAGCAGCCCGTCGGTCCGCTTGGTCACGAGATAGCCCTGGAAGGTCATCTCGCCACTCGGGTACTGGTAGCGGCGCTGCCGCCCGTAGAAGCAGAGCGGGTTGATCAGGATGAAATTCTGGGTTCGCTTCGCGGGGGTCGGCTCGCTGGCCAGGAGGACCATGTCGCCGTGGCTTGGATGCGGGCCGTAGAGCAGCCGACGGTCGAGCACGACCGGCTCCAGGGTCGCGTTGAACACGGTCAGGCGCACGTCGACATAGCCGTCGGCATCTGGGCCGTCGGAGGACAACGAAAGCTGGAATGGACCGGTCTCCGCCGTCACGGCGCCTCGACGAAGTGAGCGAACGCCTTCTTGTTGATGGTCTTGGCGCCTTTGTCGTGGTAGAAGTTCGCCTTGGCCTGGTCGGTGGTGTCCCAGGTGCCACCAGGTGTGTTCATGGCGGTGTCGGCAGTGGCGAAGTTGCTGACGCTCGTGTTCCAGTCAACGTGCGTCTGGAGCGCGGCAACCGCGGCCGGCTCGGTCGGTGCCTTCCTGGTCTCCTTGATGCGGGCCTCGAGCGGCTTGACGCTCGCATCGTGGAACTTCTTGCTTTCCTTGATGTGGCCGGCCTCGTGCTTCGCGATCCGTTCGACGGCACTCCACATGACGAAGACGTCGCCGCCACCACTCCCCGCCCACACCGCCGTGCCGTTGTCGCCCGGCTTCACGCCGTTGAATGAGCGCTTGACCTTGACAGTGCCTGTGCCCTTCCTGACCCGGGCTGTCGCATCGCCACCGGGCTTCTTGGACGGGGCCGAGTCGAAGATCGGCGCGACCAGATCGGCGCTGCCGACACCTTCGTTGCCCTTGCCCCCGGTTCCACCCGTGTGAAGCCATTTGGCACTCGCAACTTGGCCCTTGTTCTGGAACGCATGGGGCTCAACACCGGTATCAATGGAGCCATCCATCTCGCCGAACTCGTTGGTCTCTGCCGCTACGGGCTCGGCAGCCACGGCATCCTCACCAAGATCGGGCTGGACGAGCTCGAGCGGCGCTTCGCCGGTTTCGCCCTCATCGCTGAATTCCCGTTGCACCACGGTGCCGGGCACAGCGGAACGAGAGTGAAGCAACTCGACGACAGCGCCGTTGCCGGCCAGCCGCTGAAGTTCGAGCACGGCCGAGTGGAGCGGCGAATGCCGACTGTCACCGCCTCCGCGCCCCGCGCGCGCTTGTCGAAGCTGCCCGGAGGTTCGTCGGGCAGCGATCCGATCGGCGACAAGGTTACCCATCGCTGCTTAGTGGACCACGCATCGCGGCGCCAAGGTTTGCCCTTTTGGGCAACCTTCCGGACAGAACATGAGGCTGTCGTCGAATGGCGCCCCCGGCAGGATTCGAACCTGCGACCTTCCGCTTAGAAGGCGGTTGCTCTGTCCGCTGAGCTACGGGGACGGCGTTAGCTGCTCAGTTCTCGCACGAATCTACCCCATCGAAGGTCGGTAACCCGGTGGGTTGGGCGTTCTCATGACGCTCGTGGGACGAGGATCGGGTCACTTCGAAATCGTCGTGGACTCACCCATGGCCGGGACTCCGAGGAGCCGCTCACCCAAGAGAAAGACGCGGGTGCGCGTCCGGCCAGACACGACCAGGTACCCGGCCTTCGCAGCGGACGCCAGGTCGCGGCTCGCCGCAGCCGGACTTCTCCCTGTGATTCGCTGGTAGTCCGCGGGGCGGATCGATCGGTTGATCCACGCGTAGGCGAGTCCATCAAGCATCGCCGGCGGAAGGCGACCTTCGACGACGTCGCGACGGATCGCGATCATCACGCTGCCCAGACCACGGATGCGGTCGAGAACGTGATCCGCCGCGCGGAGGATGGAGCCGATGAAGTAGCTGACGAAGGGCGTCGCGTCATAGGGAGGCGCATACGACATCCCGATTGAGGCTTGGATCGCCGCAAAGTAGTCACGGCGATCGCCGTCGAGGTAGGCGTCCAGCGAAACGAGGCCGTCGAGACCGTAGTCACCTCGTAACAGCACCAATCGGCTGATCGCTCGAGCGGTGCGTCCATTCCCGTCATTGAACGGGTGGATCGCCACGAACTCCAGATGGGCGAGCGCGGCGGCGACCGGTGGCGACTCGCTTGACGCGTGGTCGATGACCCACCGAGCGAAGGCGCGCATCAGCCCGGGTACGTCGCCCGACGGTGGCGTGGTGAAGAGCATCTCGCCTCCTGCACCGCCCACTCTGTTCTCGCCTTTCCGATACTCCCCGGGCGTCAGAAACGGACTCTGGCCGTCGAGGACGCGCCGATGAACCTCGCGGATCAGCCCTTCGTCAAGAGGGACGTCGACCCGCGGAGCGATGTCGTCGACGAGCGCCAGAGCCTCGCGCGTTCCCAGGATTTCCAACGCCTCCCGGCGCGGTAGGTTGCGCCCCATCGAGCCTGAGAGGAGCTCATCCACCTCGATGTCGGAGAGGGTGTTGCCTTCGATGCGCGTCGTGCCGTGAATGGTCCGAACCCACGCCCGGCGGCGAAGCCAGTCGGCATGTGTTGGGTCGACGGTCGACTGGCTAAACAGCCGGCGTCGCTCCTCGAGAGCGTCGAGGGACTGGATCAGCGCGTCTCGATGAAGTCTGAAATCCATGAGATCCCGTCAACTCCAAGCAAGCTGTAGACGGCAGAGACTGGATTATTCTACCGCTAGTGGAAGAATGCGCGCAATTCTTCCAGCATTGGATTCCAGTTGTCGGCTCTTCCTTTCCGTAGGAGCAGCTCTGATGGGGTCGGACGACGCCGGCCGCCGAGTAAGTCGCTAGGCTCGCGAACCGACCTTGAACTGAGCAACTAACAGCGCCCAATTCGCTCCCCACCGCCACGCCCGATGCCATGGCGCTCAGAGCCCGACACTTACAAGGCGGTTGCTCCGTCCGCTGAGCTACGGGGACGCGGTCGTAGTCTACTGGGACCAATTCGCGCAGGGTCGGGTGTGGCTGCTGCCCGCCGGCGCCACCGCAGAGGCGGCGCGGCGGGCGACGCATGAGCCCTGGTGGCCTCTTCGCCGGAACCGGTCCGGACGGTGGGGACGGGCCCTCGCATGTACGCCGAACGTCACGAAGGTGCCGTTGAAGACGCCTCAGTGACCCTCGACGACGCGCGTGGTTCCGCACACAGCCTCGGGCTCAAGAGCAGCGTAATCCGATGGCGGGCGGGCGTCTATCGGTCGATGAATGCTCGTTTTCGCGTGCTATGCTCCGCGACCCTTCGACCGTTCGAGGAACCGCGCCGCGATGAGCCCGACCGCGCCCGCCCGATGACCTCGCCCGAGACACGCGCCGCCCAACTCGACCTGGATCTCATCCCGGAGCTGCCGGCGCTGTCGATCGCGCCCGAGTGGAAGGACCAGCAGCGGCTGTGGGGCCACTCGTTCCATCCGATGTGTTCGTATCTGGCGAGCTTTCCGGCGGCCCTCGCCCATGCCTTCATCGCCCGCTACTCGCGCCGAGGCGACGTCGTCCTCGATCCCTTCTCAGGCCGCGGAACGACCGCCCTCCAAGCCGGCGCCGAGGGACGGATCGGCGTCGGGAACGATCTGAATCCGTTCGCTCACCTCCTGACCGCCGCCAAGGTGGAGCCAGCCAGCCCCGCCGAGGCCCGAACCAGGCTCGCCGCCCTCCGACTCCTGTGGGCCGCCGACTCCGCAGCCTGGCTGGCGCTCGCAGAACGCGTCGCGTCCGATCCTGACGCCGCCGCTAGCCTCGTCCCCGCTGCCGGCTCCGGCGCGGGCCCCGGCGACGGCTCGGAGCCCGTGCCGCACGAAGTCGTGGTGGCCTTCCATCGCCGAACGCTCGCCCAGCTGCTCCAGGTCCGGACGATGCTGGACCTTGCCCGCCCGACCGACCGCTTCCTCGCGGCTGGCCTGACCGGCATCCTCCACGGCAAGAGCGCGTCGTACCTGTCGGAGATCATGCCGAACACGTTCAGCATGGCGCCGCGTTACGTCCGCGACTTCGCCGCTCGGACGGCATTCGAGTCGCCCGACCGTGACGTCTTCGATGGCCTCGAGCGCAAGCTTTCGCGCCTGTATCGGCAGGCCGCGCCGCAGACGCCCGGCGTCGCACTCCTTGGCGACGCCCGCGACGTCGCCTCGCGAGCGCGGGCCTCGTTGCGCGCGCGGGGCTTGCCCGATCGAGCTCGACTCGTGGTCACGTCGCCGCCATACCTCCGGGTCGTGAAGTACGGCTACTACAACTGGCTCCGGACGTGGCTCCTCGGCTTCGACGCCCGCCAGATCGACGCGACGCTCGACGATGCTCACCACCGCGAGCCCTATCTCGTATTCCTGCGCGACGTCCTCGCCGATCTCCGCACGATCTTGACCGACGACGCCGTCGTCGTCCTGGTCATCGGTGACGTCGAGTTCGACCGGGGGCGCCCGATCGCCGGCGCGGTCGGCCTCGCCGAGCGCGTCTGGGAATCGGCTGCCGCGCCGGAGGGCTACCGGCTCGCCGGGATCGCCCTGGACGACGTGGCCGCCAATCGGAAGATGACCAAGCTGTGGGGTGCCGAAGCCGGCCGGGCCACCAAGACCGACCGGATCCTCGTACTCGGCGCGACGGAGGCCGGTCGCTGCCGGGCTTTCGCCGGGGCCGCGACGCCGATCGACTGGCAGTGGCCGCCACGCGGGCTGCGCGCCCTCTGACACCGCTCCAAGAGGGTTGACGAGCCCTAGAATGCGTCCATGAAGCAGATGTATCACCCGTCGGACCTGGCGGCGATGGATCCGCTCGTATTGTTAAAGAACCTCGACCACGTTCGGATGACGAGCCGGCGCCTGTCGTACGTCCTGCAGCAGCAGGTCCATCTCTACACACCGGAGGCCAACCAGGTCCGCGAGCAGATCGACCGCTACGTCGAGGCGGAGCGCCAGATCGAGGGGGAGATGGCTCGCCGGCGGATCCGCGCCTAGCAGTCCGCGCCTGGTCCGCTCGTTGGTCCGCGCACGGAGGGTATGAAACCAGGAAGACCCCCGCCCTGACCGGCGGGGGTCTTCCGTTGTCCGCCGATACCGGCGGGATGGAGATCGAGGGCGTTCTGGGCGCCGTCGAGAACAGCTCCCTAGCGAGCGCCGGCCGACAAGGCGACCAGCCTTGGATGGGTGTTCGTTAGATCGGTCGAGGCGACCTCGCCAACGACCGACTCGGGCGGCGCCGACGTGGCGGGACTCTCGGCGTCGATGTACTGAACGCGAATTGCCTGTGCGCTCAATCGACGCCGGGCCTGGTCCTCGGCGACCACCTGCTGAACGATTGTCGCCAGCGCGGGCATCTCATAGAGCGCGAAGCCGATGCCGAGCCGGCTCAGGTCCTCCGCGCAGTAGCCGTGATAGAGGCCGCGGCCGGCTACGGCGCACATCTCGTCGTACAGCTCCGGCCAGCCGACGTGCCGCCGTCGGTAGCAGAAGCGGACGAAGTCGATTGCGTCGGGTTCTCCCGCGGTGGGATCGGTCGACGATGCACGCTCCGGTGCAGTTCCTGGATCCATCGATGGCGTGCCCTCCTGTTCTTGACATGGCAAACCCATCCCGACCGTCCGCGAGATGGGACGACCACGGGTGCTCCCCTGGGCGGGAGATCGGTTCCGCGCTCCACCCCTAGCGGAAAGCGCTTCGGCGACCGAGTGGCCATGGTAGGCCCGCCGCGCCAGCGCCGGAAGAGGGTTTGTCCACCATCTCGTCCACCAACTTATCCACACGAACGGGTGTTCAGTGAACGCATGTGCGGAACGTGCCTGACGTCAGGCGATTGGGCGTCGACGGACGCCGACGCCGGGGCGATCCGGCAGTCGCCAGCGGCAGTCGGAGCCGAGCTCCAGCCCCTCGAACGGGTCGTCGGCGAGGAGCAGGTTGCCGTCGAGATCGACCCAGTCCGCCAGCGACGCGACCGCGGCTGACGCGGCGATTCCGACCGACGTCTCCTCCATGCAGCCGAGGAACGTCAGGAAGCCGAGTTCCCTGGCGCGGCTGAGCATCCTCCCGGCCGGACCTACGCCGCCGCACTTTGCCAGCTTGACGTTGACCCCCGCGACGACCCCGACGAGTCCGTCCAGGGCATCGATAGACACCGCACTCTCGTCGGCGACGATCGGCAGCGAGGAGCGTTCCTGGAGCCAGCGGAGCTGATCGAGGCGGTGTCCTGGAAACGGCTGCTCGATCAGTTCGACGCCCAGCCGTTCGAGCTCGGGCAAGAGGGCAAGGGCGTCGTCGGGCCGCCAGCCGGTGTTGGCATCGACGCGGATCGGCCCGCCGAAGACCGCTCGGACCGCCTCGAGCGTCGCGAGGTCGTCGGAACCGCCGACCTTGATCTTCAGCGCCGGACAGTGGGCCGCCCGGG
>JBBSCI010000172.1:0-6635 GCA_038250445.1 Candidatus Limnocylindrales bacterium
GGCGCGACTGATTCAGCTGCGTCGCAACCGAAGCAGTTATCAGGCGCGTTGTTGGCGATCTTGCTGTGGCGAAGAGTGACCGGGAAGCTGGTGTAAAGGCCACCGCCCTGCAGCGTGATCCCCGAGGTCCCGCGAAGCCGGTTGCCGATGACGGAGGTGCCCTCCAGCGTCAGCTCGAATGGTGCCTGGCCGAAGATGGCGCCGTTCCAGATGGCGCCACCCCGGGCCGAGCCGGTCGGCCCGCGGGCGATACCTGCGTTGTTCGCGATGACGTCGTTGCTCAGCACGAGTCGGCCGTCGTTGACGATGGCCCCGCCCAACACGTAGGCGGACCCACGTGCGCTCGACGCGATGGTGGTGTTGCCGCTGATCACGCTGTCGCTGACCAGCATCGCCTGTGGCACGGTGCCCAGCGCGTACAGGGCCCCCCCGCTCGCCCCAGCGACGCCGTCGCGGCTGGTAACGAGCGTCGTGTTGCCGGTGATCCGCGCCCCGTCGATCGTGGTCAGCCCGGCAATGTCGACCGCGCTGCCGCTAGGGCCCACGTCGGCGGTCGAGCCGACGTTGGCAATGACACGGTTGTCCGCGATCGTGCTGCGACGCAGTACGAACCGTCCGTCGCCAGGATGAAGGGCTCCGTCGAGCGCGACCGGCTGTCCGTTCGGGTCATCGACCGCGACCTCGTTGCCCCGGAAGGTGCTGTCGTCGATCGTGACGGTGCTGCCGTCGCCCACATGGACGCCGCCGCCGTTCGCATTCATGTCAAGTGGGTCCGCGCCATCAACGAAGTACGGCAGGTTGCTGGTCAGGATCGCCGCGTTGTCATTGACGTCGCTCTCATTGATCGTCAGTTCGATCCCTTGATCGGCGAAGATCCCGCCGCCTTCTGCAAAGCGGCCATTCGGGATTGAGGCCACCGCTCGATTGCCAACGATCCGGCTGTGTGCCACCCGCAGGGACCCGGTATCCCAGATGTTGATCCCGCCTCCATTGGCGTCGCTCGCCGTGCCTGCGGCCGTGTTGTTGCTGACTGTCGTGTCGACGAGCGTCAACGCTCCCCAGGAGTCGATCCCCCCTCCCCTTGCCCAGGCAAAGGGGCAGATCCCGTCGGGGCAGGGCAGCCCGGACGGTACTGTGTTCGTGGGCGCGGCGCGGTTGCCCGTGATCAGACTGTGGGTGATGGTTACCGTGGCTCCTCCGGAGAAGTCGGCATTCGGCACGATCTCGATCCCGCCACCAAACGCCATCACGTTTGCCTGTCCGACCCATTCCTCGGACAGCGGACTCGTGTGGGTGACGCCTCCGGTGACGGTGATCCCGTCGATCAGCACGGTCGGCTGCGACGCGGCTCCGAACGTGCCGATCGTGATGACCGGCCCGCCACCCTTGATGATCGTCCGCCCGGCGCCCGCGCCGAGCAGCCTCACGCTCGCGTCGATCGTGATTCCGCCCGCATAGGTGCCGGCGGCGACCCGGATCGTGTCGCCACTCCTGGCGTCGCCAAGAGCCGGCCCGATCTGCGCGTACGGGCAACCGCTCGGACACACCTTGCGCGTGGCTGCCGCCGCCGTCGCTGGCGCCGCAAGCAGCAATGTGGTCGCGATGACGAAACTCGGCATGAGTGCGAGGGCTCGCCTCGACAGGAAATTGCGTTGCATCGTCCAACCTCACCTCACCGGCCCCGGCATGGGGTCTCGGTTGTGCGATGCCGGCCAATGCCCTCCGGTTTGACTTGCCGTTCAGGTGCCGACGGCGACCTGGAGCATCCCGACCGCCAGGCCATCCTCGACGACGCTATCGAGCGCGGCCGGGTCCTTGGCCGCGGCGAACCCCTGGACGATCGCCCGGCGAAGCCCCAGGTCCGCGTAGTCCCGGAACCGCTGCCGCCGCTCGGGCCCCCGGGCAACCGCCCCCGCCTCACCCCAGATGTGGACGGACACGGCAAGGCTCGCCGGATCACGCCCGATCTCCGCGCACCGCTCGCGGATGATCGGCAGGGCGGTCGCGACCTGCGTCGGTGTCAAGGCGTCGAGGTTCAGCTCATCGGCGAACCGGGCCGCCAGGCGCCAGGTCACCTTCGGACCGTTGCCGCCGACGAGGATCGGGATCCGCGGCTGCTGGAGCCCTTTCGGCTCGTGGATCGCGTCGATGACGTGAGCCTTGGCGCCCGCCCACGTCGCCCGGCCCGGGCCCAGCATCCGACTGATGATTTCGAGCTGGTCAGCGAGAATCGCGAGCCGTTCGGGCGCCGGCGGAAAGCCGTAGCCGTAGGCCAGCCACTCGTCCTCCTTCCAGCCGGCCCCGATGCCGAGGACCGCTCGACCGCCGCTGATGACGTCGATCGTCGAGATCGCCTTGGCCGTCAGCCCCGGATTGCGATAGGCAGCGGCGAGGACCAGATGACCGAGTCGCGCCCGACGAGTCTCGACCGCAAGCGCGGCGAGCTCGGCGAACGGCTCGAAGATCGGCGCTTCTTCTGGTGGTGGATCGACCTGCATGTGGTCGTAGACCCACAGCGACTCGAAGCCGCGCTGCTCCGCCCACTGGGCGACCTCGACTGTCCGCCGCCACGCGGTCGCCGGATCCAGACCGAGGTACTCGCGATCGCAGCCCTGGGGCAGGGTCAACCCGAGTTTCATTCCCGCGCGTCGTCGGCGACGGCGGTGGTGACCTCCGCGCTCGATCCGTCCCAGGTGCCAAAGGTCTGATCGACGAGGTCGCGAACCCGGGCCAGGTGGTCGTCTGTAACCGCCAAGGTGTCGGCCACCGTGAACCAGAGGCCGACGTCACGAACGTACGCCGGCAGCGTCCGGAGCGCTTCGCCGACGTCGTCCCATGTCACGCCCATCGCCTCTGGCCGGATGTCGACGCCGGCCCGGGCCAAGGCTGCGGCCATCTGCTCGGGCTCGTTCTCCTGGAGCAGGGAGCCGGCGACGATCCCCAGACCGACAGGCTGGCCATGGATGAAGTGACGGCCGGTGATCCGCTCGAGGTTGTAGAAGAGGAAGTGCTCGACTCCCTCGATGTGGCGGGGGTTCCAGCCCGAGTCGTGGAACGTCGTGCCACCCCAGCGATGGCCGCCGACGACGGCCCGGATGCCGGCCTCCGAGCCGGCACGGATCTCGTCGAGGGCGTCCATGACGGAGCCCATGACGGTCGCCGCATCGTCGACGAGACGCTGATCGTATGGCCACTTCGGCTCGGTCCGGCCGAGCCGGTCGGCGAGCTGCCAGTCGAAGCGTGCGGTGTGGTAACAGAGGATGTCGCCCACGCCGCTCCGATTGAGGCCGGGCGGCGCCGAGGCGATCACGTCGAAGTCGATGTAGACGGCCTCGGGGATCGCCCAGCCGAGGTAGCGCACGGTGCCCTTGTCACGGAGCCCGGCCCGATGGCCGAACGGCGCATTGACGGTCGTCGCCGTGGGGACCTGGAAGAGCGGCAGCCGATTCGTCCAGGCGAAGAACTTCGCGACATCGAGCGCCTGCCCGCCGCCGAGCCCGATGATCGAACCGGCTTTCGGCAGATCGGCGGTGGCGCGCTCCAGATCCGCCAGGTCGAGGCTGTCGACGAGGTGGACGCCGGCCAGGTGCGGGCCGGCGAGCTGCGCCTCGAAGCGGGGCCAGAGGTCGGCCATCGTGACCACGAGATAGGGCCGGTGGGCGAACTTGGGCAGCTCCTCGACGAGCCCCCGGCCGAAGACGGTCGGGAAGCCGCCGGGCGGCAGCGGCTGCGGGCCGGCCGTCATGCCGGCACCTCATCGGGATGGACTCGCACAGCGGCCTCCGCCGGAATTACGTTCAAGTCGTTGAACCCGAGCCGAACGCGGCCGCGACCCTCGCTGAGCGTCAGGCGCCTGCTGCCGCCGACGTCGACCCGCAGCTCCCGATCGGCGACTCGCACCCGGAGCTGAGCCGTCGGCCCCTCGAAAATCACCCGCTCGATGTCGCCTTCGACGACGTTCCGGTAGGCGGTTTCGTCGCCGTCCTCGACGACGGCGAGTTCCTCCGGTCTGAGGTAGGCGACGACGGCGTCACCGACGGTCGCCGGCAGGCGGCTCCGGCAGTGGAGTGAGAGCTCCCCGCTCGTGACCAGGAACCGGTGCTCCCGGGCCGCAGGATCGGCCGTCGCGTCGCTCGACTCGACCGCGGCGACCGTCCCGCGCAGCGCGTTGTTCGCCCCGATGAACTCGGCCACGAACCCAGTTCGTGGCCGGAGATAGATGTCGGTCTGGCTTCCGATCTGCTCCACGCGGCCCGCGTTCATCACGACGATCCGATCGGAGATCGCGAACGCCTCGGACTGGTCGTGGGTCACGTAGATCGCCGTCTTGGCGGTCCGCCGCTGGAGGTCGAGGATCGAGTACTTGAGCGTATCCCGCAGGTTCCGGTCGAGGGCCGACAGCGGCTCGTCGAAGAGAAGGACCCGTGGGTCCGTCGCAAGGACCCGGGCCAGGGCAACCCGTTGCTGCTGGCCGCCGGACATCTGGGCAGGCAGCCTCGGCCCGTAGCCGGCCAGCCCGACGAGGGCCAGCATCTCCTCGACGCGGGCGGCGATCGCGTCCTTCTTCCGACCCTTCACTGACAGGCCGAAGCCGATGTTGTCGGCAACCGAGAGGTGAGGGAACAGCGCCGGGGTCTGAAAGACGAATCCGATGTTCCGCTTCCGCGGCGGAAGATCGGTCACGTCCTCGGCATCGAAGAAGATCCGACCGTTCGTCGGCTCGATCAGCCCCGCAATCATCCGCAGGGTCGTCGTCTTGCCGCAACCCGACGGGCCAAGGAGGGTGACCAGCTCGCCGTCGGCGACGTCGAGGTCGAATTCCTCGACTGCGACCGTCTGGCCGTAGTGCTTCGTGACGGCCGCCAACCGTACGGTCGACATCAGAGCAGGTACGTCCCCTTGAGGTAGCGCGTCCCGAAGACCCGGAAGAAGAGCAGGACGGCCGCAAACGAGATGAGCTGCATCGTCACCGCGAGGGCGGCCGTCGTCGGGGCCAGGCCCGCCGTCCGGACGAGGTTGAAGACGCGCAGCGGCGCGGTCGTGATGTCCGAGGGGTGGACGAAGAGCGTCACGAGGTACTCGTTGAAGACGATGATGAACGAGAGCATGAGCCCGGCGCTGACCCCCGGGCCGATGAGCGGGAAGACGATCTTGCGGAACGTCTGCCAGCGGGTCGCCCCGAGGCACTCGGATGCCTCCTCGAAGACGAGCGGCAGGTCCTTGAGGGCAACGACGATCGGACTGAGCATCAGCGGGAATGTGCCGACGGCCATCGCGAGGACGAGCCCCCAGATCGACGTGGTCAGGTGGTACGTGAAGTTGTAAGTCAACAGGAGCGAGAGCCCGATCACGGCGCCGGGGACATAGAGCGGCAGCGTCAGGGCCGAGAAGATCGCCCGCTTGCCGGGGAACGGGTAGCGGACGATCGCGTAGGCCGCTGGCAGGGCCGCGAGCAGATCGATGATCAGCGTCAGAGCCGACACCCGGAAGCTCCAGAACAGGTTCTCGCCGAAGCTGCCGAGGACGTACTGGAAGTTCTGGATCGCATACGTGCCGCCGGGTCCCGTCAGCGAGTAGCCGAGGAGCGCCGCGAACGGAGTCACGAACACGAACAGGCAGAGCCAGATATAGCCGTGGCTGACGATATCGACGAGGCGTCTGGGGCTCGGCCCGCGGCGGCGGGCGGATCGCGGCGCGGCGGTGGCGGTCGTTGAACCGGCGGCGCTCATTCGACCAGCGCTCCCCTCGAGAAGCGAAGCGAGGAATACGTCACGACAAAGGCGAGGATCAGGAGGACCACTCCCATCGCCGTCGAAAGTCCGTAATCCGTCTGCACGACTCCCCGCTGGTAGAGCGTCCAGGCGAGGGTTTTCTGCTCGTTGATCGACCCCAGCAGGAGCGGCTCGGCGAACGTGCCGAGGTTCCAACCGAGGACCATCAGCGCGCCGGCGACGATCCCGCCGCGGGCGAGGGGCAGGAGGACCCGGCGGAACGTCTGCCACGGCCGGGCGCCGAGGCACGCGGCGGCCTCCTCAAGCGTTGGGTCGATGTTCGACAGCGCCGCGCCCACGTTCATGACCATGAACGGGAACGTGAAGATCGACATTGCGAAGACGACCGACGGCAGGCTGTAGAGGACAGCCGTGTTCGCTATCCCGAGGAACTCGAAGAGCGGTGTCGCCGGACCGCCCGGCAAGAGGAGGAAGCGCATCCCGAAGGCGATATAGAGGGCCCCGAACATCGGGAACACCATGAAGGCCCGGACGATGTCGCGGTAGCGGACCTTGCGAACGAGGATGTAGGCGAACGGGAAGCCGAAGACCAGGTTGACGACCGTCGCGAGGGCCGCCAGCTGGAGGGTCACGAGGACATTCGGAATGTAGCGCTCGACCATCAGCCGGTAGTTGTCGAGGCTGTAAATGGCCCCGCTCTGGGAGAGGAACGAGCTCGTGAGCGTGAAGCTCATCTGGATGATGAACACGAGGGGGTAGTAGAGGAATAGGGCGGCGAGCAAGATGGCCGGCGTCAGCAGAACCAGTGCCACGCGCCGGCTGCGGCGCTCGCCTCGACGAGTCTCGGGGCCGATGCCCTGGAGCGGGATCGAAAGTGGGGTAGCTGCCATCCGCTCGTAAGCC
>JBBSCI010000173.1:0-6588 GCA_038250445.1 Candidatus Limnocylindrales bacterium
CGCCGCCTGTGATGCCTCGCGGGCCTCCCCGAGCGAGTAGCCGAGGGCCTGCAGGGCCGCCACGACCTCGCTCTCGGCCGCGCCGATCCCTCCCACGCTGCCGCTCGCGGCGACACCGGCCGCCGCCACCTTCTCCTTGAGTTCGAAGATGATCCGCTCGGCGAGCTTCTTGCCGATGCCCGGGATCGACACGAGGACGGCCTGGTCCTGGGCCAGGATCGCGAGCTGGAGGTCGGCCGTCGGGCGCGATCCGACGATCGCGAGAGCAACCTTCGGCCCGACACCAGTCACCGTGAGCAGGAGCGTGAAGAACCCGAGCTCGTCAGCCGAGCGGAAGCCGTAGAGGGCCTGCTGGTCCTCGCGGACAAGGTGATAGGTGTGGAGCTTGAGCGTCGAGCCGGGCGCGGCCGTCGAGAGAATCGCCGGCGAGGCGAAGACGCGGTAGCCGATCCCGCCCACCTCGATGACGATCGAGTCGAAGGCAATGGCCCCGACGCGGCCTTCGACGGAGGCGATCACCCGATCACCGCTGCGACAGGATCAGGATGCCGTCCGCTCGTCGCGCCGCTTCTCGCGGGCGATCGCCTCGCGGACTGCCCGGTCGTAAGCGGAGCCGACTCGATCGATCGGCGCGTTCGCGCCGCGGTCCAGGACGCCGGCCCGCGATGGGTCGACCTGGCCGATGCGATTGGCAATGCAGACCGCGATCGCCAGGGCGTCGGCGGCATCGTCCGGCCGCGGCAGCTCTGCCATCCCGAGGACGAGCTGGACCATCCGTTGAACCTGTTCCTTGTCGGCTGCACCGTAGCCGGCGATCGCACTCTTGACCTCATTTGGCGTCGCCTCGCGCACTGGGCAGTCGTGTTGGGCCGCAGCGAGCAGAACGACGCCACGCGCCTGCCCGACGGCCATCGCCGTCTGAGCGTTCTTGCTGAAGAAGAGCCTCTCGACGGCGACGACGGCCGGCTCGTGGAGCGAGATCAGGTCGTCGAGGACGCGGTGGATTGCGAGGAGGCGCTCCGGCATCGGCAGGTCAGGGCTGGTCTCGAAGCAGCCGTAGTCGATCGCCCGGAGCCGTCCGCCGTTCCGTTCGACGATGCCGTAGCCAGTTGCCGCCGTCCCCGGGTCGATCCCGAGGATGATCACCCGGCAACCTCGGCGAAGACGTCCTCGGGGATGTCGAAATTGGCGGTCACCCGCTGGACGTCCTCGAGGTCCTCGAGCAGCTCGACGAGCCGCAGCGCCTGGCGCGCCTTGGCCGAATCGAGTTCGACGGTCTGCTTGGCGATCATCGTGTTCTCGGCCGACTCGACCTGGATGCCCGCCGTGTCGAGCGCCAGCCGGACGCGCTCGAGGTCGCCGGGCGCCGTGTAGATCTCGATCGTGTCGGTGTCCTCGGTGTCGACGTCCTCCGCGCCGGCGTCGATCGCTGCGAGCGCGACCTCGTCAGGATCGACTCCGTTGCGGGTGACCGCGATGTACCCGCGTGGCTCAAATTGCCAGGCGACCGCGCCGGAGCCCGCGAGCTGGCCGCCAGTCTTCGTGAAGATCGAACGGACCTCGGCGGCCGTCCGGTTGCGGTTGTCGGTCGCGGCCTCGACGAGGACGGCGACGCCACCGGGGCCGTAGCCCTCGTAGACGATTTCCTCGAACTGCTCGGCCTCGCCGCCGCCCGTCGCCTTGTCGATCGTGCGCTTGATGTTGTCGGCCGGCATGTTCACCGAGCGGGCCTTCTCCATCGCGAGCCGGAGCCGGTAGTTGGCATCCGGGTCGCCGCCACCCTGCCTCACCGCGACGCTGATTTCGCGGGCCACCTTCGTGAACACGGCGCTGCGTTTGGCGTCCGTGACGCCCTTCTGGCGCTTGATCGTGGACCATTTGGAATGACCTGACATCGCGGGCTGGAGTATAGCCGACTATCATGGCCAAACCGCGGCCCGCCCCTGCTCCGCGAGGTCGCCCGAGAGCCCAAGAGCCGATCGTCCCGGCAGCCGCGCAATCGTGAGGTACGACCGTCGATGACGATGAAGAACGTCGACCCCGCCCATCTCCGCAGCATCGTCCTGGCGGGGCACGCCGGCGGTGGCAAGACCACGCTCGCCGAGCATCTGCTCTTCCAGGCCGCTGCGATTCAGCGGCTCGGCAAGGTCGACGACGGAACGGCCCATCTAGACTACGAGCCAGAGGAGCAGAAGCGCCGGGAGTCGCTCAGCCTTGCGGTCGCGACGTTCGAGCACGATGGCACGCGAATCACGCTTGTCGACACGCCCGGCTACCCGGACTTCGTGTCGGAGGTCGTCGAGGGCTTCGCAGCCGCCGACGGGGCGCTCTTCATCGTCGACGCATCGGGCGGCGTCGGGGCCGGCCTGGAGACCGCGGTCGCCCTCGGCCGATCGACGGGTCGGGCGGCCTGCTTCTTCATCAACAAGTGCGATCGGGAGAACGCCAACCCGATCGCGACGCTGGATGCGCTGCGGACGGCCTTCGGCAACAAGATCGCGCCGCTCCACATCGCGATCGGGAGCGCCGAGGCCTTCGAGGGCTACGT
This sequence comes from Candidatus Limnocylindrales bacterium, assembly GCA_038250445.1. GTDB lineage: Bacteria > Chloroflexota > Limnocylindria > Limnocylindrales > CSP1-4 > CF-46. The sequence continues at coordinate 2,549 of JBBSCI010000173.1, forward strand.
CGACCTCGTCCATCGGAAGGCCTGGCGGTTCGACGGCAAGACCGAGGTCGAGGTCCCGATCCCGGACTCGATGACCGACGAGATCGCCCGCCGCCGCGACCAGCTCCTCGAGGCTGCCGCGGAGGCCGACGACGACGTCCTCACGAAGTACCTCGATGGCGTGGAGATCAGCGACGCGGAGCTCGATGCGTGCCTCCATCGGGGCGTCCGTGACTCGATCCTTGCGCCCGTCCTAGTCGGCAGCGCCGCCAAGGGGATCGGCATGTCCGCCTTGCTCGACGCATTCATCCGGTACATGCCGACCGCGGCCGAGGAGCCAGTCGTTCCGGCCAAGAACGCCAAGACGGGCGCGGAGGTGACGATCACCCCCGACCCGGCGGGCCCGCTCGTCGCCCGGGTCTTCAAGACCGCGGCCGATCCGTTCGTTGGCCGGCTGACCTATCTCCGCGTCATTTCGGGCACGCTCCATGTCAAGGGCCACGCCTGGAACGCGAACCGCGAGGAGGACGAGCGGATCGGCCAGCTCCTCCTGCTCCACGGCAAGGACCAGGAGGCGATCGGCGAGCTGTTGGCCGGAGAGATCGGCGCGGTTGCGAAGCTCGCGACGACCGAGACCGGCGACACGCTATCGACGAAGGAACAGCCGATCATCCTGCCGCCGCTCGAGTTCCCACAGCCCACGCTCTCGGTCGCGATCGAGCCGCAGACGAAGGCCGATCTCGACAAGATGGGCGCCGCCCTCCAGCGAATGCTCGAGGAGGAACCGTCGGCCCGGGTCGAGCGGTCGCCGACCGGCGAGCAGCTCCTCGTTGCCACGGGCGAGGCGCATATCGCCGTGATCGGCGAGCGGCTCAAGCGCAAGTTCGGGGCGTCGATCCTGACGAAGACGCCCAAGGTCCCCTACCGCGAGACGATTCGGGGCACGACAAAGGTCGAGGGCAAATACAAGAAGCAGACCGGTGGCCACGGGATGTTCGGGCACGTCTGGATCGAGATCGAGCCCAACCCGGGTGGCGGCGTCGAGTTCGCCGAAAAGGTGGTCGGCGGGTCGGTGCCGAAGGGCTTCTTCCCCGGCATCGAGAAGGGCATCCGAGAGGCGGCCTCCGAAGGCGTTTTGGCCGGCTATCCGCTGTCCGACTTCAAGGCGACGCTGTACGACGGATCGTTCCACACGGTCGATTCGAACGAGTTGTCGTTCAAGATCGCGGCATCGATGGCCCTCAAGAAGGGCGTCATGGACTGCCGGCCCGGCCTCCTCGAGCCGATCATGGCGATCGAAGTCCGCGTGCCCGAGGACTACATGGGCGATGTCAACCGCGACCTCAACACGCGCCGCGGTCGGGTCATGGGCATGGACACGCTCGGCGACGGGTTGCAGGTGGTCTCGGCCCAGGTGCCCCAGGCGGAGCTCTTCACGTATGCCACGGAACTGCGTTCGCTGACCCACGGCCGCGGGACGTTCTCGGCGACCCTTGATCACTACGAGGAAGTGCCGCAGCACGTCGCCGAGAAGGTGATCGAGTCGCACAAGAAGGAGCTCGAGACCGCCGGCGGGCACTGAAGACCTGGATTCTGAGCGGTGTCTGTCGCCTGTGGCCCACTCAGCTGCGAGGGGATCCCTTGAACACGTCCGAAAGGCTGACCGAGCCGTCGTAGAGCGCGCGACCGACGATTGCTCCAACGCATCCCAGGCCACGCACGGCCACCAGGTCTGCCTCTGATCGGATCCCGCCCGAGGCGATAATCGCGCCGCGATTCAGGCCGACGAGTCGCTCTAGCAAATCCAGGTCCGGCCCACCCATCAGGCCGTCGCGATCGATGGCGGTTACCTCGAACGTCGCCACACCAAGGTCGGCAAGGCGGTTGATCAGCTCGTCAGGCGGCACGCCCTTCGTGCCTGGCCGCCAGCCTTCGCCGAGGGCCAGGCCGTCCCGAACGTCGACCGCCACCACGAGACGCTCCCGTCCATGGTTCCCGACGATCGTCGCGACCATCGCCGGATCGGCGATCGCCGAGGTTCCCAGCGCGACCCTTGCCGCGCCCATCGCGAAGGCACCTGCCACGTGTTCAGCCGTTCGCAGCCCACCGCTTGCTTCCACCAGGGCATCGTCGTCCACAACCGACGCGATTGCGGCCAGAGCGCCGGTTTGGACGGGTCCCCCGGCGCGAGCACCATCGAGATCGACGACGTGAAGCCAGCGCGCGCCGTGGTCGACGAACCCGCGTGCCACGATCGCCGGATCAGCCGCGAAGACTGTCTCGCGGTCGAAATCCCCTCGCTCGAGCCGCACAACTCGACCGCCACGAAGGTCGATTGCGGGTAGAACGTCGAAGGTGCTTGTCAACGCCGTATCACCGTGTTAGCGTGCTATCACACTACAACGCTACCACGTCTGCTCAAGGAGTCGGGAGCGACCAATGGCCGACGACTGGCGAACCGCCGACGCAGAGGCCCTGTTCGATGCGATCCTCCGCCTCGAGACCCGCGAGGAGGCGGAGCGGTTCTTTCGGGACCTCTGCACGATCAACGAGATCCGTGACATGGCCCAGCGCTGGGCCGTCGTCCGCCTCCTTGATGCGGGAATGCACTACGCCCAGATCTCGCGCGAGACCGGCGCCAGCACGGCCACGATCACCCGGATCGCGTCGTGGCTGCACCATGGCGAGGGCGGCTACGGCCAGGCCCTGGAGCGCTTCAAGGCAGCCGGCGAGGCCGGTCTCCCCTACCCGACCGCTGCCGAGCACTGAGCGACGACCGATGAGCGAGAGACTCCGCCTTGCGATCCCGAACAAGGGTCGGCTGGTCGACCCGACCCTCAGCCTGCTCCACGACGCCGGCCTAGTCTTCGAGGAGCACGAGCGAAGCCTCGTCGCGCGGGTCCAGAACTTCGACCTCGACATCCTGTTCGTCCGTACGAACGACGTCATCGAATTCGTCGGTGACGGCGTCGCCGATCTCGGCGTGACCGGCGTCGACCTGCTGGTCGAGACCGGTGCTGAGCTGCCGCGGGTAAGGTCCCTCGGCTACGGAAAGTGCCGCCTCGCCGCGGCCGTCCCCAGCGACACGCCGTACCAGACCGTCGACGACCTCGCCGGCCTGCGGGTCGCGACCGCTCACCCGAACGCCTCGCGCCGGTTCTTCGAGGAGCGTCGCATCCCTGTCGACGTCATCCCGATCTCGGGCGCGGTCGAGGTCGCGCCGCGACTCGGCCTCGCGGAGGGGATCGTCGATCTCGTCTCGACGGGTTCGACACTGGTCATGAACGGGCTCCGCCAGATCGGCGACGTCCTTGCCTCGGAGGCAGTCCTCGTCGCCAACCCGGCGGCCCGGGAAAAGCGGTCGGACGATATCGCGGCGATCGACACGATGCTGAGTGCCGTCATTGCGGCGCGCGGGCGGAAGTACCTGATGATGAACGCTCCCGCCGCGAAGTTGCCTGCCCTGGAGGAGCTCCTGCCGGGCCTCGAGTCGCCGTCCGTCATCCCGCTGGCCCACGATGGGATGATCGCGATCCACTCGGTCGTCGGCGCCGATGAGGTCTGGAGCCTGCTCCCGCGCCTCAAGGCGGCGGGCGCGTCCGGGATCCTCGTGCTGCCGATCGAGAAGATCGTGCCGTGACCGCGACGCCGACAGCGCCGACTCCGGCCACCTTCCGCTTCCGCCGCCTCGACCTGGCTGGGCAGAGCCCGGAAACGGCCACGACGATCCGGAGTCTCGTCCGCCGCAGCGCCGTTCCCGACCCGGCCGTGCGTGATGGGGTCCATGAGATCCTCGAGGACGTTCGGGCCCGCGGTTCGTCGGCCGTCCACGCCGCGGCAGCGCGGTTCGGTGGCGGTGGTGACCGACTCCTCATCGAACGCGACGAGCTCGCAGCCGCCGCCGACCGCTTGCCCGCGCCCATCCGCGGCGCCCTCGAGGCGGCGATCGCCAATGTCCGCCTCTTCGCCGAGACCCAGCGTCCCGCTTCGGCTCGCACGACCATCGCCCCCGGGGTCGAGATCGGGCGGCGCTGGACGCCCCTCGCCCGTGTCGGCGCGTA
>JBBSCI010000174.1:0-6565 GCA_038250445.1 Candidatus Limnocylindrales bacterium
CGATACCAGGCCTCCGGCACCTCGCCACCGCGCCGGGCCCACATCGTCCGAACGTGGCCCTCGAACGTATAGAAGTCCCGCAGCGAGGGTGGTCGCAGGATCGGTAGCCCGAAGCGCAGGTCGTCGAACTGAAGAACAGCGTCGTCCTCGTCGGGGCCAGCGCGCGGCGCGAACGAATCCAGAAGCTCGCCGAGGGCTGACACCCGGAGACCTCGAGCCAGGAGGTCGTCCAGTGTCGTGACCGCCTGGCGGTGAAGGGCGCTGTCGTGGGCCAGGTTTGGATTCGCGGCCAGCGCCCGGCGTCGCGCAATCTCGAGGTCGAGCCAGGTCGCCGGCTGCTCCGTGGCGTCGAGGCTCGCGGCCAGCCGCCATGGCGCGCCTGCTGGTGCGTTGATCTCGCGAACGTGGGCGATCTTCATCGAGCCGGAGTGTATCCGCGGCGCGGTCCACCGAGTCGCCGGATGACGACGGCCGACGATCTTCGGAGCGTCGTCGGGATGTCGAACGACGTCGAGCGCGCCGCTTGGCTCGCCGGGAGCTTCCTAGAGGTTCCCGCGCTTCTCCTGTTCCCGCTCGATCGCCTCGAACAGCGCCTTGAAGTTGCCGACGCCGAAGCCACGCGAGCCGTGGCGCTCGATGATCTCGAAGAAGAACGTCGGGCGGTCCTGGATCGGTCGCGTGAAGATCTGGAGGAGGTAGCCCTCCTCGTCGCGATCAGCCTCGATGCCGAGCTCCTCGAGGGTGTCGATCGGGACCCCGACGTCGCCGACGCGGTCCGCGAGCGTCGCGTAGTACTCGTGCGGCATGCCGAGGAACTCGATGCCGTTCTCGCGAAGCCGGCGAACGGTTGTGACGATGTCCTCGGTCCGGAGGGCGACGTGTTGGGTCCCCGCGTCGAGGTACCAGTCGAGGAACTCCTGGATCTGGCTCTTCTTCTTGCCGCTTGCCGGCTCGTTGATCGGGAACTTCACCCGGCCGTTCCCGTTCGTCATCACCTTCGACATCAGCGCGCTGTACTCGGTGTGGATGACTTTGTCGTCGTAGTGGATCAGCTGGCTGAAGCCGAGGACGTCGCGGTAGAAATCAACGAAGCGATTCATGTCCCCCAGCCCGACGTTGCCGACGCAGTGGTCGATCTCGAGGAGCGAGAGCCCGCTCGCCGCAGCCGCCGGCTTCTTGATCTTGCGGAACCCTGGCGCAAAGACGCCGTGATAGTCGTTCCGGTCGATGAACGAATGGACGACCTCGCCGTACGTGTGGATTGCGCTGCGCCGAAGGACGCCGTCCTCGTCCGACCCGGCTTCGGCGAATTCGAGGTACGAACGCGCACCGCGGGTCGTCGTTTCCCGCCACGCCGATCGGACATCGTCGACGGCGAAGGCGATGTCGTGAACGCCGTCCCCGTGGCGGTGGACATGCTCGGCGATCTCGCCGTCGGGCGTCAGGGGCGCCGTCAAAACGATCGTGATGTCGTTCTGGCGCATGACATACATCGCCCGGTCGCGGATGCCGGTCTCGAGCCCCGCGTAGGCGACAGGGGTGAATCCCCACAGCGCGCGGAAGTAGTGGGCCGCCTGGCGGGCGTTGCCGACCCAGAATTCGACATGATCGATGCCCTTGAGCGGCAGGAAGTCCTGCGCCTCGGCATAGGCGTCCTTGTTGACCCGGGCGCCGGCCTGGTTGGCGGCACCTCGGGCTGCGGTATCGGTCATCGCGCGACCTCCGTGAGAGGCGATTCCAGGCCGCCAAGCGGCCGGAACGTATGGCCGCCAATGCTACGCCTCGCGTGCGACACTTACCCGCATGGAAGGACTCGAGAATCGCCTCGAGGCAGGCCGTGCGGCGATGGCCGGTCTACGCGCCGCCGTCGAGAGCCGCGAGCCATGGTCGCTCAGCACCGCCTACGGCGCCGAACCGGAGTCCGACTGGGGCCCGAAGGAGGTCCTCGCCCACGTCGCCGAGATGGTGCCCTACTGGCTCGGCCAGGTCGACGCCATCCTCGCCGCTCCGTCGGAGCCACCGCCCGCGTTCGGCCGGGTGGCGACCGATCCCCGGCGAATCGAACGGATCGGCGAGGACCGAACCCTGGCGGCGGGCGAGTTGTTCGACCGGATCGACCGGTCGCTCGCCGACGTCGGCGCCCGGCTCAGACGGCTCGACCCGACCAACAGCGCGCGGCTCGGCGTCCACCCGCGGCTCGGCGAGATGCCGGTCGGAGCCATCTTCGAGCGGTTCATCGTCAGCCATGTCGAGGACCACGTGCGGCAGCTCGAGGAGATCCTCGCGACGCGATCCGGGTCGCAGGCAACACCAACCAGCTGAGGCCATCGCCCGCGGCGATTCTCGTGCTGCGAGCGCAGCCCGCGATCCAGGTCGATCCGCAAGACGATATGCTCGGGCTAAGTCCGGAAACGACGCGGCCGCTCGTGCTACGAGCAAACCGCGTGTCCTCCGAGACGGAGGCGTCGCCTGCGCTCGCCTGGCAAGCGGGCCGCCTATGAGCACGGTGTTGCCCTGGCGAGACGCGGCAGCCAGCGCTGAGTGGTGCGGATCGGCACCAACTCGTGCCTGTGGGCACGGGTACCAGTACTCATGGCCCATTACACGCTCAGCCCGATCACGCGTACTGTCCCAAACCTGAGAGGCATCTCTCACAGGGGGGACCGTTCGAGAGGGAAATTGGATGAAGGTTCTGAGGTCGCACGCCTTCCGGGCTGCAATGGTTCTGTCGGCACTCGCCAGTAGTGCGCTGGTCCTCGAAGCCGGGAAGCGCTGGCTGTAGCCAGCAAGCCGCATTAATCCGGCGGCATCGTCCGCCACACGTCGAGCCGTCCGTACCCATCGGACGGCTCTTCGATTCCCGGCCTGTTCCGATTCGATCCGCACGTGGAGCTCCCCGACCTAGGGTCTGGCCTCGTCGACGTGGCGATCCGGACCGCGATCATCTACTTCGTCCTCATCGTCGGGCTCCGGCTCGCCGGCAAGCGCGAGGTTGGCCAGCTCTCGATCTTCGACCTTGTCGTCCTCCTCGTCGTCGCCGACGCGGTCCAGAACTCGATGGTCGGCGAGAACACGACGCTCTTCGGCGGCATCATCGCGGCGGGGACGCTGATCACTCTCGACAAGACCCTGGACATGGTGTCGACGCGCTCGCCGCGAATCCGGAAGCTGCTCGAGGGCCAGCCGCGGGTATTGATTCGTGACGGCGTGGTGCTCGAGGAGGCGCTTCGCAAGGAGGGCATCGATCGCGACCATCTCGACGCGGTCCTGCGGACGAACGGCGTCATGGACGCCTCGGAGGTCGAACTCGCGGTCCTCGAGACCAACGGCTCGATCAGCGTCATCCCGCGAGGTAGGTGACGCCGCTTAGCGATCGGGCTCCGGGCTCGACTCGTCGAGGACGTGCTTCTTCAGAAAAGCGAGGATCCGCCCGAACGCATCGCGCCTGTTCTCGCGCTTCTCCCAGCCGTGGCCCTCATCGTCGTACCACTGGACCTCGTGATGCTTGCCCTCGATCTCGAGGGCCTCGACCATCCGCTCGGTCATGAGCGGGACCACCCGCTTGTCCTTGCGACCGTGGAGGATCAGCAGCGGGGCCTCGATCCGCTCGGCCCGGTAGACCGGCGATCCGCGCCGGAACAGCTCGGCGCGCGACGGATCGTCGGGCGACCCCATCTGGCGGGCGAGGTCGAGCCTGCCAGGTCGGTCGCCGTGGCGGAAACTCTCGGCGATTTCGGAGTCGCCGTACAGGTCGACGCCCGCCCGCCACAAGCCCGGCTCCTCGACGAGTGCCGAGAGGACGAGATATCCGCCGTAGGAGCCGCCGTAGATCGCGAGCCGCCCATCGGCCCACGGCTGTTCCGCCGCCCAGCGTGCCGCATCGATCATGTCGTGCGTGTCGGCATGCCCCCACTCGTCGTGGTTGGCGTGCCGGAACTCGCGGCCGTAGCCGGTCGAGCCCCGGAAGTCGATGTCGAGGACGGCGAAGCCCTCCCGGACGAGCATCAGCTTGAACGGAGTGAAGCTCCGGTATGCCTGCCACGTGGGACCGCCGTGCGGATAGAGGACGACCGGCACCCTCGTCGCTCCGCGCTTGCCGGTCGCACCCGCTGGGCGCCACAGCGTCCCCTCGATCCGCAGACCGTCGCGGGCCGCGAGCTTGACCCGCTCACCCGGCGTCGTACGCGAGCCCGCCAGGGAGGCGGCCACGACTGCCGGCAGCGAGAACGTGACCTGGCGCGGACGGGCATCGTCGGGCGCCACGCCGGGGACGGGAAGCAGCCACAGGTCCTGTGGCATTGTCTCGCTCTCGCCGATTGCCGCGATCCAGGCGCCGTCGCTCAGCCAACCGACCGACCGCCAGACCCCCGGCCACGGGTTCACGACCCGGCCCTTCGTCGCGGCGACGACCGCCGGCGGATTCTTCGGCGGGCGACCGCGGCCGCGCTTCATCGGCGCCGCATCGCCGGCAGGTGCAACGACGAGATCGACATGCCCGTCGTGGACGTCGATGTGAACGAACCTGCTCCCGTCAGGTGATGAAAGGGCCGCGAACCCGGACCCGCCAGTGGGTTCGCCGTGCTCGCGCTCGCCGGTCGTGAGGACCCGTCGCTCGCGGCCGTCGGACGAGGCGCGGACGACCTGGAACCAGCCGCTCGCGTCCGAGGCGTAGAGCCAACCGCCGTCCGGCATCGGGCGTGGACCGCTCGCGTATTCCTCGCCGCCGCCCGCAATGTGCCGCTCGTCTCCCGACTCGCCGTCGATCTCATGGATCTCGCCCACGGCATTGTCCGGCCCCCGAATCGCCATCACCGCGATCGTCTTGCCATTGGCCGACCAGCTCAGGTCCTCGACGTCGACACCGATCGCCGTCAGGGCGCGCGGCTCGGGAGGCCGTGGGTCGCGCGCTGGTCGGCCGCGGCGGGGAACCGGCGCATCCACGATCCAGACCTGTGACCACCCGCGGCGACGAGAGATGAAGGCGAGCCGCCGACCATCGGGCGACCAGCGGGGCGACGAGACACCGGCCGGGTGGCTGGTCACGCTGACGTCGCGCGATCCATCGGCCTCGACGACCCGCAGCTCGTTGTCGCGGATGCAGGCCAGGCGACGCCCGTCGGGCGACCACTGCGGATCGCTGACGCTCTTCTCCGACGCGGTGAGCTGCGTCGGATAGCCGCCGCGCACAGGCGTGACGAACAGCTGCCGGGCTCCGGCGGCGTCGGCGGTGTAGGCGGCGAAGCGGTCACGCGGATGGAGCCGGAACTCGCGTGGCGACTCAATCGCGACGATCTGCTCGATCGAAAGCCCACCGGTCGCGCCCGTCCCGCCAGCTCCGGCTCGGCCGGCGCCGGTCGGCGGCGGCCGAACGGCCGGCAGCGACGCCATGCGATCGCTCATGCGGCGGGCCAGCCGACCCGGGCGGCGAACGGCGCGATCATCGCGAGATGGCAGCGGGCGTGGCCGTGGAGATCTTTGTAGGCCCAGCTAAAGCCCTCGGGATCGAGCCAGCTCTCATCGGCCATCTCGGCGACGGCGCGGCGGAGCCGATCGCGACCGGCCACGTACCGCTCACGGATGGTGGCAACCGGTGTGCCGCGGATCAGCCGGACGTGCTCATCGTTCCAGGCGTCGTTCCCCTGGGCAGGCAACTCGCGCCACTGGCCGGTCCGAGCGTGCTCGTCGAAGACAGCCGCGGCCTCCTCGAACCACGAGGTGAGGTGCCCGACGTGGTCGGCGACGGTCCAGCGAGGCGTCACATCGGCGACGGTCCACGCCTCGTTCGGCAGGCCGGCCAGGATCGCGTCGAGGAGGGCGAAGACGCCCGCCTCGTTGGCCCAGAACTGGGCCTTCGCGGCCTCGCGATCCATGACGATCGGCTGCGGGTCGGCCCCGAACGGGTCGTTCTGGACCTGGCGGATTCTGAGCTGATCGGCCCACGGCTCGAGAACCCGCAGGTGGTCGATCGAATGCCCGTGGAGGACGTTGTAGACCCAGCCCCAGGCCGCGTCGCTGTAGATCGTCGCGAGCGACAGGCGGCCGGCGAGGGCCAGCATATCGGTGTGTTTCGCCTCGAGCCGGGCCCTCAGTTCGGCCGGCGGGACGTCAGCGAAGAGCGATCGCCTGCGCTCGTTGAACGTGTCGAAGTCGCCGCCGTCGTAGTCGTCGTCGGTGGGCCACCGACCGCTGACGAGGCCATTGTCGATGTAGCCGATGGCAAGCTCGTACCAATCGACCAGGTGTCCCACGTGGTCGAGCAGCGACCAGTCGCGTCCGCCGGCATCTGACGGTGCGGCACCTGGCAGTCGCCAGGCCGCGTCGTCGAGCCCCGCCCAGGCCACTGTCAACCGATCCCAGAGGGCGGACTCGTCCGCCCAGAAGTCGCGCGTCGCGGCGCGGAAGTCGATCCCCTGGACCGCCGCGAGTGGGGCGCGTCGGAGATCCAGGGCGGCGCTCGCATCGGTGGGTCGAACCGCCAGGCTCCCCGTCATCGCGCGACGGTACGCTCTCCGGTCGTGCTTTCGGCGGACTGTCCCACGCTTGCCTCGAGCTGATCGCCGAGCTC
>JBBSCI010000175.1:0-6471 GCA_038250445.1 Candidatus Limnocylindrales bacterium
ATCCGCGTCGTCACGACCGACGACGTCCAGGGCCCGGCGGCCGCCCAGTACATCTACGACGTGCTCAAGAAGACGTCGGTTTACATCATTGACGACACCGAGACCTTCGGTAAGGGTGTCGCCGACGCCTTCGACAAGGAGTTCGTCAAGCGTGGCGGCAAGGTCGTCAAGCACGACGCCGCACCGAAGACGACGCAGGACTACGTCTCGATCATGACCGCCGCCAAGGCGCTCAACCCCGAGTCCATCTACTTCGGTGGCGTCACCGCAACCGGCGGCGCGCGGATCCTTCTCGCGGCAGCGCAGGTCGGCCTCGGCGACATCCCGTACGTCGGGCCGGACGGAATCAACGACGGCTCCGGTGAGACCAAGGACTCGTTCCTCAACCTCGCCGCGGCTGCCGCCAAGAACTCCATCAGCACGCTCGCCGGCATCGGCGACTTCCCTGGCCGCGCCAAGTTCGCAGCGGACTACAAGGCCGAGTACAACATCGATCCGACCGGCTACGCGGGGACAGGCTTCGCCTGCGCCCAGGTCGTCCTCGACGCCCTCAACCGCGCCGGCGCGACCAGCCCGGCCGACATGACGGCCCTCAAAGAGGCCGTCCGCGTCGCCGCCACCGACACGGCCGCGAAGTACACCACGATCATCGGCGACATCACGTTCGATGCCAATGGCGACACCAGCCAGAAGATCGTTTCGCTCTACTCGGTCGATCCTGCCGGCGCAAACGGCAAGGGCGACTGGAAGTTCGAGACGCAGGTCGATTACGCTCAGTAAAGGCGACTAGGGGCGAGGCCGGGGATCCAATCGGGTCTCCGGCCTACAACTATCCCGTCAGTTCCTTCTAGCCAGGGACAACAACTTGACGGCCTACGCTACACCACGGACGGCATCGATCTCCAGGCGCGGACTGCGCGTGGCTGCGCTGTCTATCGGCGCGATCCTGATCTACCTCCTGGTACTCTGGCGGGCTCTTCTCCTCGCAGGCGAGCTGGCCGCCGGTGAGAGCATGCCGACGGCGATCATCCAGGCCCTCACGCGCTTCGATGACGTCGGCAACGCGTTCTTCGGCCAGGCCCTCCAGCAGACTGTCAATGCGCTCTCCATCGGGGCCATCTATGCGCTGATTGCGCTCGGCTACACGATGGTCTACGGCATCATCGAGCTCATCAACTTCGCCCACGGCGACATCTTCATGCTCGGGGCGTTCGCCTCGGTCGTCTTCCTCGGCGGGATCCTCGGCCAGGGCGGCGGCGTCCACGACCTGTTGCTGCTGGCGGTGCTCCTGATCGGGACGCTGCTGTTCACGATGCCGATCATCGGCCTGATCAACGTGTCGATCGAACGGGCCGTGTACCGGCCGCTCCGGAATGCGCCCAGGCTGGCCCCGTTGATCACTGCGATCGGGGTCTCGTTCATCCTCCAGAACCTCGCCCTGACCGTCGCGGGATCCGGTGACCGCAAGGCGCCCCAGATCTTCCCACTCGAGTGGCAGATCCCGATCCTCGGAGCCTCGATCTCGGTCCTGTCGATCTTCATCTTCGGGATGGCATTGACCCTGATGCTCGGCCTCCAGGGGTTCGTCACCCGGACGCGGATGGGGCGGGCGATGCGGGCAACGGCCCAGGATCGCGAGGCCTCGTCGCTGATGGGCGTCGACCTCAACCAGACGATCGCGCTGACCTTCCTGCTCGGCGGGATGCTCGCCGGGGCGGCCGGCGTCGCCTGGGGGCTTCGGTTCGGCTACGTCAAGTTCGACCTGGGGTTCAACTCGGGCCTCAAGGCTTTCACGGCCGCGGTCCTCGGCGGCATCGGGAACATCAGCGGTGCGGCGCTCGGCGGCTTCATCATCGGCTTCATCGAGAACTTCGCGTCGGCTCTCGGCTATTCCCGCTGGTCCGAGTTCCTCGTGTTCATGGTGCTGACGTTCGTCCTGATCTTCAAACCGACGGGCATCCTCGGCCAGGCATCGGGAGACCGCGCATGACGGCTCGCACCGCCAACGCTCCGCGTCGATCGCCGTTCGGCCCCCTCGGCGAGTTCCGGTCCCGCGTGCGCGACCTGTCCGATCGTCATCGGTCCAGCAGCGTGATCGTCGGGATGCTGATCGTCACGGCGCTGATGATCGTCCTCCCGAAATACCCGCCCTTCAACGCGGTCCTCCGGGAACAGTCCTGGTTCGACGCCTTCGCCAACGCCGGGACGTTCGTCCTGCTGGCCATGGGCCTGAACGTGGTCGTCGGGCTGGCCGGCCTCCTCGATCTCGGGTACGCGGCGTTCTTCGCGATCGGCGCCTATGCCTATGCCTACTCCAACTCGCCCTTCTCCGGCGTGAACCTGCCGTTCCTGCCGATGCTCGTCATCGGCGCCGCGGTCGCCGCGGTGTTCGGCATCGCGCTCGGCGCGCCGACGCTCCGCCTCCGCGGCGACTACCTGGCGATCATGACCCTCGGTTTCGGCGAGATCGTCCCGATCGTGTTTCTCAACCTCGAGAACTGGACCCAGGGCACAAACGGCATCGGCGGGATCTATCGGCCCGAGCCACTGCCGCTGATCGGGCCGTTCGGGGCGCTGACCCCGTTTGCCTACTTCATCCTGATGGCGGGCATTGTCACGATCGCCATGATCCTCTTATATCGGTTACAGGATTCACGGGTGGGCAGAGCCTGGAACGCGATCCGCGAGGACGAGCTCGCGGCAGCGGCGAACGGCATCAACACCGTCACGACGAAGCTGCTGGCGTTCGCCCTAGGGGCCACGACTGCCGGGCTGGCCGGCGTCTTCAACGCCTCGAAGCTGACGATCGTTTCGCCCGACCAGTTCTACTTCACGGTCTCGTTCACGGTCCTGGCGATGGTCATCCTCGGTGGCATGGGCAACATCTGGGGCGTCGCTGCAGGTGCCTTCGTCGTCTTCATGATCCAGACCGTCGCGCTCAAGCAGCTCAACACGATCAAGGACGCGCTGCACCTGCCGGCGCTCGATCTCGGGCCGGTCCACTTCGACCTCGCCAAGATCGACTTCACCTCGTACCAGTTCCTGCTCTACGGCGTCGCCCTCGTGCTGATGATGCTGTTACGGCCGGAGGGTCTGTTCCCGAGCCAGCGCCGTCGCCGCGAGCTGCACATTGCCGAGGAGATGCTCGCCGACCACCTCGTCGACGAGGCGCCGGTCGTCCTCGACGATCCGGAGGTCATCGGCGCCCTCGGCGGGGCACCCGGCTCCGACGAGGATCTCGGCGCCGCAGCGGACGAGGACGTCCCCGGGGCAGACCGATGAGCGAGGCTCCGCAGGGCGAGGTCCTCAAGGCCGACCAGGTCACGAAGCGGTTCGGCGGCCTCGTTGCCGTGAACAAGGTCGACTTCACGATCCCCAAGCAGAGCATCGTCAGCCTCATCGGCCCGAACGGGGCGGGCAAGACGACGTTCTTCAACATCATCGCCGGGATCTACGACCCATCCGCCGGCCGCATCGACTTCGGCGGCGAGACGAAGATCGCGCGATCGAAGCGGGCCTGGCTCGAACCGATCCTGTGGCTCATCCTGCCGGCCATCGCCGCCCTCATCACGATCCTGCTCGGCGCGGCCGGAGCGCCCGAGGCCGTAATCATCATCGGGTTGTTCGTCGTGATCATCCTGCTGCTGGTCGTCCTCGTGACCGGTGTCGCGCGGCCACCCTGGTACCAGCACGCGCTGACCCGGATCGGCATCTTCAGGAGCGCGCGGCCAAACGACATGGTCGTGGCGGGCCTCGGCCGGACGTTCCAGAACATCCGGCTCTTCGCGAACATGACGGCGATGGAGAACGTCCTCGTCGGGATGCACGCCCGGCTCAAGGCGAGCTGGCTGGATGCCCTTCTTTCGACGCGCAGGGACCGGACGGAGGAGATCACCTCCCGCGTGCGCGCTCGGGAGCTGCTCGAACTGGTCGGCCTGAAGGGCACCGATGACGAGCTCGCCAAGAACCTGCCGTATGGTGACCAGCGTCGCCTCGAGATCGCCCGCGCCCTGGCCTCGAACCCGGTACTGCTCCTGCTCGACGAGCCAACGGCCGGGATGAACCCGAACGAGACTCAGCAGCTGACCGCGTTGATCGGCCGCCTCCGCCGCGATCTCGGTCTGACGATCCTGCTCATCGAGCACGACATGCGGGTCGTGATGGGGATCAGCGACCGGGTCACCGTGCTCGACCATGGCGAGAAGATCGCCGAGGGCACACCGGACGAGGTCCGCCGTAACCCGAAGGTCATCGAGGCCTACCTCGGGGCGCCCGCCGTATGACCGCCGCCGGCCAGACGGTGACCAGCCCGGCCGCAACCGGTGTCGACGAAGAGGCGATGCTCGTCCTCGACGACGTCAACACGTATTACGGCAATATCCACGCCCTCCAGGGCATCTCACTGACCGTCGACCGTGGCGAGATCGTCACGCTGATCGGCGCCAACGGCGCCGGCAAGACGACGACGCTCAAGACGATCAGCGGCCTGCTCCACCCTCGGCGCGGGCATGTCCACTTCGAGGGAAAGGACATCTCGAAGACGGCCGCTCATCACCTCGTCCGTGAGGGGATCGGCCATGCCCCGGAAGGACGCCGGATCTTCGCCCGGATGACGGTCCTCGAGAACCTCCTGATGGGTGCGTTCACCCGCGACAGCTCGACGATCCAGCCCGACGTCGACCGGGTCATGGACCTGTTCCCACGCCTCCGGGAGCGGACGCACCAGCTCGGCGGCACGCTGTCGGGCGGCGAGCAGCAGATGCTCGCCATCGGCCGCGCCCTGATGTCGAAGCCGCGGGTGCTGCTCCTCGACGAACCGTCGCTCGGCCTCGCCCCGATCCTCGTCCAGCAGGTGTTCAAGACGATCAGGGAGATCAACGAGCAGGGGACAACCGTGCTGCTCGTAGAGCAGAATGCCCTTCAGGCGCTCTCGATCGCCCACCGCGGCTACGTCCTCCAGACCGGGAGCGTCGTGTTGACCGGTCCGGCGGACGACCTCATCAAGAACGAGATGGTCCGCAAGGCGTACCTCGGCGAGGAGTAGCCGGGGCCGTCGCGCCCGAGGACGGACCGCGTCCGTCGAGGACGGCCAGATGATCGAGGATCGGGATCCAGGACGGACGGAAGAGCCATTCCGGTTCGAAGCGCGCCTCGTCGACGGAGATCGATCACCGCTGGTCGTGGCCGTCGTGGTTGCCGCGTTCGTCGGGCTCGCGTTCGTGAAGCCATGGGCACCCGCCGCTCCGCCAGCGAGCCCCGCGGGATCCGCGGCGACGGAGCCCGCAGCGGCGGTTCCCCGGCCGCGAGACACACCAGCCCCGTCGCCGATCGGCGAAGCGGTCCTGGAACTCTGCCACGACCCACTGTCGTGGCGGACCGCGACGATCGAGACGTGGCGCGACCAGACCGTGCGCGTCTGGCGGGCGATCGAGCCCGCGCCTGCGTCGAGGCCACTCGACCCGTCGATCCCGGTCGTGCCGGCCGTTGGCAACGCGATCGCGGCGATCGGGTACTGCGCGCCGACCAGCGGACCCGATCACCCCGTCGGACCTGCCAACATCCATGCCTGGCGGATCGACGGTGGCGCCGTCCAGACCCTCCACCTGCACCAGATCGCGCCGGTCAAGGACGTGTCGCCGTACGGGGCGCTGTTCGGCCCGCCTGCCGAACTGGGATCCACGACCAGCTGGCCGAACGGGCGCGTCGTGTTCCGGTACGAGGAGCTCGGCAAGGCCGCATCGGTGTGGTTCGCGATCGAGGTAAGCGGCATAACTGCCGACGCGTCGTCCTCTCCGGCGCCGTTGCCGTAGCGCGCCGGCTGCCCGGCGGTTGCCGGTTGCCGAAGGTCGCGGCCCTCCGCGACACTGTGAGCGTGCCCCGATCCCGAACGTCCAGGCGATCGGCGATTGCCGCCGCAGTCGCTTGGAGCCTTGTTGCCGTTTCCTGCGGGCCGACGGCGCTTGAACCGACGCCCGGCCGTTCGCCCAGCTCGGCTTCCGCCGGCCCTGCGTCTCAACGCCCGACCAGCAGGCCGTCTCGGACGGCCGCGATCCCCGGCCTCAGCTGGGTCCAGGCCACCGCCGTGGCCCGACCCGGCGAGGCTTTCGCCGGGGCTTCTGCCGTTCCCACCATCCCGTCGGGACCGGGCACGGCCGGCCACCCCGGTCACTTCCCGGGCCAGGCGATCGTCGACGACGTGGCCCAGGCGGGCGAGCGGCTGGTGGCCGTCGGCTACGTCCGGATCCGCGGCACGTGGACGGCGATCAGCTGGACGTCAATCGACGGCGACCGCTGGGATCTCGGGCCGATCGATGACACGCCCGGCTCGTTTGCGGTCAGCCTTGCCGTGAACCCCGTCGCCGGCGGCCGGATCGTCGCCGTCGGCCGCTCCGGCGGTGCCCCCGTCGCCTGGGACTCGACCGACGGCCTGACATGGACGCGACGGACGGTCCCCGCCCTCGGCGGCGGCTC
>JBBSCI010000176.1:0-6408 GCA_038250445.1 Candidatus Limnocylindrales bacterium
CGCCCCGGCATGTACATCGGCTCGACGGACTCGCGCGGCCTCCACCACCTCGTGTGGGAGGTCGTCGACAACTCGATCGACGAGGCGATGGCCGGCTACGCCACGCGGATCGACGTCACCCTCAAGGCCGATGGCATGGTCATCGTCGAGGACGACGGCCGCGGAGTGCCGGTCGGCATGCACTCGAAGGGCATCGACGCGCTCGAGGTTGTGCACACCGTCCTCCACGCTGGCGCCAAATTCGAGCACACCGGCTACAAGGTCTCGGGCGGTCTGCACGGCGTGGGGGTCAGCGTCGTGAACGCCCTGTCCGAGTGGCTGCGGGTCGAATCCGCGCGCGATGGGGCGATCTGGGCCCAGGAATACGCGCGTGGGATCCCGACGACGAAGGTCAGCAAGATCGGGCCGTCGAACGGTCGCCGGGGCACCCGAACGGCGTTTCGCGCCGACCCCGAGATCTTCGAGGACGCGGAGTTCTCGTTCGACACGATCTCGCAGCGGCTGCGCGAATCGGCCTACCTCAACAAGAAGGTCTGGATCACGCTCATCGACGAGCGGATCGATCGCGAGCGCTCGTTCTACTTCGAGGGCGGTCTCGTCTCGTTCGTGCGGCACATGAACCGGAACAAGGAGGTCCTGAACCTCCACCCGATCTATGTCGACCGGGTCGAGGGCCGGACGACGATCGAGGTGGCGCTCCAGTACAACGACTCGTACACCGAGAACGTGCTGGCGTTCGCCAACAACATCAACACGGTCGACGGCGGCAGCCACATCACCGGCTTCCGCGCCGCGCTCACGAGCTCGCTGAACGACTGGGCGCGGCGATCGGGGATGCTCAAGGACAACGATCCGAACCTGTCGGGCGATGACGTCCGGGAGGGCCTGACCGCCGTCATCAGCGTCAAGCTCCCGGAGCCCCAGTTCGAGGGCCAGACGAAGGCAAAGCTCGGCAACGCCGAGGTCAAGGGCCAGGTCCAGACCGCGGTCACCGAGAGCCTCGCCCAGCACCTCGACGAGAACCCTGCCGACGGACGGCGGATCATCGAAAAATGCCTGACCTCCGCACGAGCCCGGGAGGCCGCCCGCAAGGCTCGCGATCTGGTCATCCGCAAGGGCGCGCTGGACGGCCTGTCATTGCCCGGCAAGCTCGCCGACTGCCAGGAACGCGATCCGGCGCGTAGCGAGCTGTATATCGTCGAGGGCGATTCCGCCGGCGGCTCGGCGAAGCAGGGGCGCGACCGCCGCTTCCAGGCGATCCTGCCGTTGCGCGGCAAGCTCCTGAACGTCGAGAAGGCCCGCCTCGACAAGATCGTGGCTAGCGAGAACGTCCGTCCGCTGATCATCGCCCTCGGCGCCGGGATCGAAGGGATCGGCGACAGCTTCGACCTCACGAAGCTCCGCTACCACCGGATCATCATCATGACCGACGCCGACGTCGATGGTGCCCACATCCGGACGCTGCTGCTGACGTTCTTCTACCGGCACATGCCCCAGGTCATCGACTCGGGCTATCTCTACATTGCCCAGCCGCCGCTCTATCGGGTGAGCACCGGCAAGGTGACGCGCTACGCCCAGAGCGAGAAGGAGCGCGACCGGATCATCAAGGAGTTCAACGTCAAGAACCTGTCGGTGCAGCGGTTCAAGGGCCTCGGCGAGATGAACGCGGATCAGCTCTGGGACACCACGATGAACCCGGAGTCGCGGACGCTCCTGCGGGTGAACAGCGAGAATGCGGCCGCCGCCGACGAGATGTTCACGACGCTCATGGGCGAGAAGGTCGCGCCACGCAAGGAGTTCATCAGGACCGAGGCGAGGAAGGTTCGGAACCTTGACGTCTGAGGCGACGATGACGTCGGCGGCATCCAGGACGCCCCAGCGCGTGGACGAGCGATTCGCGTTCGAGCCGCACAACTGCTTCGCCTGCGGCACCCTCAACGCACATGGCCTCCACCTCGAGCTTCACGTCGACGGCGAGCAATGCTGGACTGATCTATCGATCCCCGCCCAGTTCCAGGGCTGGGATGAGATCGCGCACGGCGGGATCGTCGCGACGATTCTCGACGAGGTGATGGCCTGGTCCCTGGTCGACCACGACAACTGGGGTCTGACGGCCAGGATGAGCGTCGACTTCAAGCGCCCGGTCCCCCTCGGTCGGCCGATCCATGCCGAGGGCTGGGTGACCGACATCCGCCGTCGGCTCATCACGACGGAAGGCCGGATCGTCGACAGCGAGACCGGCCAGGTCCTCGCCACGGCAGAAGCGACGTACGTCGCGGCCCCTGAGGAGCGCAAGCGCGAGCTGAAGGAGCGCTACGGCTATCGGCCGAACGAGGGCGCCAACGAGGGGGCCGAGGCATGACGGCCGGCGTGACGGAGCGAACCACGGATCGGCCGGCAAGCGCAGCCACCGAGCACGCAGTCGCTTTCGTCGCCGAGCACAAGCCGCGCGCCGAGGCCATCGGGCGCGAACTCGCCGAATTGACCGGTGACCCGGAGGCGTTTGCGGACGCGCTCCGGGCCGGCCTTCGTGAGATTGCCGACCCCGACTACCTCGAGGGTCAGCGCCGCGTCGCGCCCGGGATCCGTGCCCTGTACGGCGTCCGCTGGCCATTGATCGAGGCCGTGAAGCGCGGCTTTCGCGAGACCACGCGTCGCGACCGGACGAGCACGTGGCTGTTCGTCGCCGACCGCCTGCTGCGCGAACAAGAGCTCGAGTCGCGCTGGTTCGCCTTCGGGCTACTCGAGCGCCTCGTCGGAGATGAACCCGAGCGGACCTGGCAGCTGGTCCGCCGGGCCGCCCGCCAGGCCGGCGATTGGATCA
This sequence comes from Candidatus Limnocylindrales bacterium, assembly GCA_038250445.1. GTDB lineage: Bacteria > Chloroflexota > Limnocylindria > Limnocylindrales > CSP1-4 > CF-46. Next base: position 2,825 of record JBBSCI010000176.1, read on the forward strand.
CGGTCGACTCGCTCGCCCACGTGGTCGGCAAGGGGATCCTCGCCGAACCGTACCGCTGGGCCGAGCTCGAGCAGCTCGTCTACTCGCCGTCGCGCTGGGAGCGGCGGCTCGTCGGCAGCACGATCGCCACGACGCCATTCGTCGATCGGCGCAACGGTCGCCAGCCCGAGGTCGCGGTGCGCGGACTGGCACTCATCGCCCAGCTGATCGGCGACTCGGAGCCCGACGTCCAGAAGGCGCTGGCCTGGGGACTCCGCAGCCTCGTTCTCGTTGATGCCGACGCCGTCGCCAGCTTCTGCGCCTCTCAGGCGGAGCGGGCGGCCACGAACGACGACGGGCACCGCGCCTGGGTTATCCGCGACGCCCTGCCCAAGCTCGACACCGCCACCGCGGCCACGATCCGCGCCCGTCTCGACGGGATCCGTCGCCGCCCCGGCGCGGCGTCGACCTCGGAGGCTTCCACATTGGCCGAACGATTCGGCGAAGGCGTGCTTGGCATGCCTCAGCCGGAACCACCACTCATATGACCGAACGAACGTTCGTTAGGAGAGCCTGACCCGTGACCGACGACCTGGGCGACATCCGAGCCATCCTCATCGAGGACGAGATGCGGGTGAGCTACCTCGATTACGCGATGAGCGTGATCGTGGCGCGCGCCCTGCCTGATGTCCGTGACGGCCTCAAGCCGGTGCACCGCCGGATTCTCTACACGATGGGCGAGATGGGCCTGTCGGCCACGAGCTCGTTCCGCAAATGCGCCGCGATCGTCGGCGAGGTGATGGGCAAGTACCACCCGCACGGCGATGTCGCCCTGTACGACGCCCTCGTCCGGCTGGCCCAGGACTTCTCGATGCGCTATCCGCTCGTCGACGGCCAGGGCAACTTCGGCAGCGTCGATGGCGACGGTGCAGCGGCGATGCGCTACACGGAGGCGCGCCTGACCGCGATCGCCGCCGAGATGCTCGACGATATCGAGAAGGACACCGTCGACTTCGAGGACAACTACGACGGGACGCAGAAGCAGCCGACGGTGCTGCCGTCGAAGCTGCCGAACCTCCTGATCAACGGCAGCTCGGGGATCGCCGTCGGGATGGCCACGAACATCCCGCCGCACCATCTCGGCGAGATCGTCGACGCGACCGTCGCGATCATCGACGACCCGGACATCACCTCTGACGGCCTGTGCGAGTACGTCAAGGGCCCGGACTTCCCGACCGGGGGGACGATCTACCGCTTCGAGCAGCAGCGCAACGTGATCTCCGGCGAGTGGGAGACCGTCGACGCCATCCGCCAGATGTATGCCCACGGGCGCGGCCGCGTCGTGATGCGGGCCCAGGTCGCCTTCGAGGAGGTCCGCGGCGACCGGCTGGCGATCATCGTCAGCGAGCTGCCATACCAGGTGAACAAATCGTCGCTGCTCGAGAAGATCGCCGAGCTCGTCAAGGACAAGCGCATCAACGGGATCAGCGACCTGCGCGACGAGTCGGACCGCGACGGAATGCGGATGTACATCGAGATCAAGCGCGACGCGAATCCGCACATGGTGCTGAACAACCTGTTCAAGCACACCCCGATGCAGCTTGCCTTCAACATGAACATGCTCGCCCTGGTCGACGGCCAGCCGCAGACGCTGCCGCTGAAGTCGGTCCTTCAGCACCACGTCGACCATCGGCGCGAGATCGTCCGGCGCCGGACCGAGTTCGACCTCGGCAAGGCCCGCGCCCGGGCGCACATCCTCGAGGGCCTCAAGATCGCGCTCGACAATCTCGACGCGGTCATCCAGACGATCCGAGAATCGGCGGACATCGAGACGGCCCGTTCGAACCTGATGACGCGGTTCAAGCTTTCGGAACTCCAGGCCCAGGCGATCCTCGACCTGCGGCTGGCCCGGCTGGCCGCGCTTGAGCGGCAGAAGATCGAGGACGAATATCTGGCGGTGATCCAGCTGATCGCCGAGCTCGAGGACATCCTCGCCAACCCGCAGCGAGTCCTGAGCATCATCAAGGAAGAGCTGCTCGAGCTGAAGAAGAAGTACGCCGGCGAGCGAAGGACCCGCGTGGCGGACGACACCAGCCGTGAGATGACCGACGAGGACCTGATCGCCGACGAGGACGTTGTCGTGACGATCTCAGGCCGCGGCTACATCAAGCGCCAGCCGATCGCGACCTACCGCCGCCAGAACCGCGGCGGCAAGGGGATCATCGGACACGTGACTCGCGAAGAGGATGCCGTCGAGCATCTCATCGTGGCCAGCACCCACGATTGGGCCCTGTTCTTCACCAATCGCGGCCGCGTCTTCTCGGCCAAGGTCCACTCGATTCCGGATGCCAGCCGTCAGGCAAAGGGCATCCCGATCATCAACCTGCCGGGCGTCCAGGTCGAGGCAGGCGAGGTCCCGATGGCGACGATCACGCTGAAGGACTTCACCGCCGGCAGCTATCTCGTCCTCGCGACGCGCCAGGGCAAGATCAAGAAGACGCCCCTGGAGCAATTCGAACGCGTCCGCTCGACCGGTATCCGGGCGATCACCATCGACGACAAGGACGAGCTCGCCTGGGTCGACATCTCGAGCGGCGACGACGACGTGATCATCGCGACGTCCCTCGGCAAGATCGCCCGATTCCACGAGACGGACGTCCGGGCCATGGGTCGCGACGCGGCCGGGGTCATCGGCATCCGGCTTGCTCGCGCGGGCGATTTCGTCGTCTCGATGAGCGTCGTCCAGCCCGACGCCGACCTCCTTGTCCTGACGGAGACCGGCTACGGCAAGCGGGTGTCGCTCAACGAGTTCCGGCCGATGCATCGCGGCTCGCAGGGCGTTCGCCTCATCAGCCTCGAGGGCAAGAAGACCGGTGACGTCGCCGCCGTTCAGCAGGTCACCGAGCTCGACGAGGAGCTCCTGCTGATCTCGGCCGGCGGCCAGGTCGTTCGGACCGAAGTCAACACGATCAACCGCCAGCACGCCCAGGCGCGTGGCGTCATCACCATGCGGATGAACGAAGGGGACCGGGTCGTCGCGATCTCGGCCTTCCGGGCGGGGCTGGCGGAGCCGGGTGCCATCGGCGACAATGACGGCCCCGAACCGGGCGGGGTCGGCCCCGGCGAGGGAAGCGGCGCGTGACGGCGCCGTGGTGAACCTCGGTCGGGAGGGCGGCGTGTACGCAGACCAGTTCGAGATCTACCACGGAAACTCGAACCCGGATCTCGCCCGGAAGATCTGCCGCTACCTCGGCGTCGAGCCGGGCAAGGCCGAGGTCTTCCAGTTCGCGAACGAGAACATCTTCGTCAAGATCCTCGACAACGTCCGCGAGAAGGACGTCTTCCTCGTCCAGCCGACCTGCCATCCGGTCAACGAGTCGATCATGGAACTCCTGATCATGATCGACGCTTTCAAGCGTGCTAGCGCCGGCCGGATCACGGCAGTCGTCCCGTACTACGCCTATGGTCGTTCGGACAAGAAGGACCAGCCGCGGGTCCCGATCACCGCCCGCCTGGTCGCCGACATGATCACGGTCGCCGGTGCCGACCGCGTCCTTTCGATGGACCTCCACCAGGGCCAGATCCAGGGCTTCTTCAACATCCCG
>JBBSCI010000177.1:0-6322 GCA_038250445.1 Candidatus Limnocylindrales bacterium
CAGATCGATCCTACCTTCTCGGAGTCAAGCTTCGGCTTTCGGCCGAATCGTCGCGCGCACGCTATTCCACGTCGTCCTCTTCCTCCTCGGTTTCCTGGCGTTCGCCGCCATCGCCTCGCCGAGCATCACCAGCGGGCGCGACCCGCGCTCGGACATCCTCGCCTACGCCGGCTTTTTGGGAGTCCTCGTAGGCGTTGCATGGATGTGGCGGATCGTCCGCGCCGATCCAGAGCCGGACGCCTCAGCCTGGCGCTACCGCGACCGCTGAGAGACGGCTCCCGCGACGTCCGATCGCGCGCTCTGGGCCTGCTCCAGGTAGGCCGCTATCCCGCGGTTCGTCAGGTCGGCAAGCTCGAAGAACAAATCCTCGTCGATCAATGAGAAGTTGAAACAGGACTTGCCCTGCTTCCGGCGGCGGAGCGCGGGCGAGATCGCCTCACTCAGCTCCGGCAACGCATACAGCGCCATCAGGTAGTAGCTGACGTAGTTCTTGCCACGGCGGGTGCCGGCGACGTAGCCCCACGGCCTGCCCTCGAGGCCGGGTATTTCCAGGGTCAGGCCGCCCGGCCCGTCTGCCGTGGCGACGAGCGAGTCCCGATACGGCGCGAGGATCTGGCGGAGGCGATCGTGGACCGCGTCCAGGTCAGCCATCCCAGGCTCCTCTCAGTACGCCGCCAGTTTCCGGATGCCGTCGGCGATCTTCTCCGGGTTCACCATGAACCAGTCTTCGAGGGCGTGGTTGTACGGCACCCCGGGGACGTCGGGACCGGCAATCCGCGTCACCGGCCCGTCGAGATAATCGAACGCCTCCTCGGCGACGATCGCCGCGACTTCCGCCCCGTAGCCGCCGAAGCGGTTGGCCTCGTAGACGACGAGGCATTTGCCGGTCTTGCGAACGCTGTCGAGGACAGTCTCCTTGTCGAGCGGGCGGAGCGTCCGCAGGTCGACGACCTCGACGCTGATCCCCTCGTCGGCCACGCGGTCGGCGGCCTCGAGCGCGTAGTGGGCCATCAGGCCGTAGGCGATCACCGTGACCTGGGTCCCGGGATGGGTCACGGCGGCCCGGCCCAGCGGCACGACGTATTCGCCGTCCGGAACGTCGCCTCGGACGCTCCGGTACATCTTCTTGTGCTCGAAGAAGAGGACCGGATCCTCGTCGCGGATCGACGACCGAAGGAGTCCCTTGGCGTCATACGGCGTCGACGGGATGACCACCTTCAGCCCTGGGATGTGGGTGAAGAAGGCCTCGACGGACTGGCTGTGGTAGAGGGCGCCGTGGACGCCACCGCCGTACGGCGCGCGAACCGTCATCGGCAGCCCATAGCCGTTGTTCGACCGGTAGCGCATGCGGGCCGCTTCGGAGAGGAGCTGGTTGAAGGCCGGGAAGATGAAGTCGGCGAACTGGATCTCGGCGACGGGCCGCAGCCCGTTGATCGACGCCCCGATGGATGTACCGATGATCTGCGACTCGGTCAGCGGCGTGTCGATGACCCGCTCTTCGCCGAACTCGGCCCACAGACCGTCGGTGACCAGGAAGACGCCACCCTTCTTGCCGACATCCTCGCCAAGGATGAACACCGTCTCGTCGCGGGTCATCTCCTCGCGGAGGCCCTCGCGAATTGCCTCGATGAAGGTCTTGGTCGGCATCAGTGGGCGTCCTTGTCGGCGCCCGTGTCGCCCCCGGCGCCCGTGTCGCCCCCGGCGCCCGTGTCGCCCCCGGCGCCCGGTTCGCCGAAGCCCCACGCCGGCGGCTGCTCACTCGGCCAATCCTCGGCGAAGACCCACTTCATCGCGGTCGACGGGTCGGGGTCCGGCTGCGCCTCGGCGTACTCGGTCGCATCGTCCACGGCAGCGGTGATAGCGGCTGTGATCCGCTCCTCCGCCTCTGGCGTCAGGATGCCCGCGTCACTGAGCTGGGCGCGGAAGAGCGGCAGTGGATCGAGCGCCTTCTCGGCACTGAGCTCCTCCTCGGAGCGGTATTTCGTCTGCTGGTCGTCCGACGAGTGGGCGGTCAGCCGCATGACTTTGGCCTCGATCAACGACGGCCCGTCGCCCCGCCGCGCCCGGTCGACGGCGGCCCGCGCGGCCGCATAACAGGCGAGCACGTCGGAGCCATCGACAGTAACGCCAGGGATCCCGTAGCCGGCGGCGCGGTCGGCGACGCTCGAGCCCGCGACCTGCCTAGCCAGCGGCACGCTGATCGCGTAGCCGTTGTTCTCGACGACGAAGACGAACGGCAGCTTGTGGATCGCGGCGAAGTTGAGGCCCTCGTGGACGTCGCCCTGGTTGCTGCTCCCCTCCCCCATCGTCGTCATCGCGACCTGGCCGGTCTTGCGGATCTTGGCCGCCAGGGCGATCCCAACTGCGTGAAGGAGCTGGGTCGCGACCGGCGACGAGACCGACACGATGTTGTGCTCGTGGCTGCCGTAGTGGCCTGGCATCTGGCGGCCGCCGGAGGACGGATCGTTCGCGGTCGCGTATTGGGCGGTGAGGATGTCGCGGGCGCTCATCCCGAACGTCAGGCAGGTCGCGATCGAGCGGTAGAAAGGCGCGATCCAGTCCTTCTTCTTCTCGAGGGCCCAGGCGATCCCGACCTGCGCGCCCTCGTGGCCCTGACCGGAGATCACGAACGGGATCCGCCCCGCGCGGTTGAGGATCCACATCCGCTCATCGACCGCGCGGGCGAGCGCAATGACGCGATACATCTCGAGCAGCTGGTCGTCGGTCAGACCGACGGCGTCGCCCAGGTGGGTCGCCTTGTCCGAACGCGGCGTGACCGCCATCAGAAGTTGATCGACCTCCCGTCTACGGCCATTGCCGCCTCCCCCATGACCTCCGAGTACGTCGGGTGGGCGTGGGTCGCGCCGCCGATCTCCCAGGGTGTCGCCTCGAGTTCGAAGGCGAGCGAGGCCTCGGCGATCAGGTCGGTGGCGTGCGGCCCGATGACGTGGATGCCGAGCGTCTCGTCGGTCTCCTTGTGGCCAATGACCTTGGCGAAGCCTTCGTACTCGCCACCGATGATCGCCTTGGCGATCGCCTGGAAGGGCACCTTGCCGATCTTGATCGGCAATCCCCGTTCCTCGCACTGCTGCTGGGTCAACCCGATCGATGCGATCTCGGGGCGGCAATAGGTCGCCCGTGGTTGCTTGACGTATTCGATCGGGTGGACGTCCTTCTCGCCGGCGATCACGTGGGCGGCGACAATCCCCTCGTGGGCCGCTGTATGGGCGAGCATCAACCCGCCGACGACGTCGCCGATCGCATAGACGTGGGGCTCCTTCGTCCGCATTCGCCCGTCGACCTTGATGATGCCCCGATCCACCTCGACTTTGGTCGACTCGAGGCCGATCTCCTCGACGTTCGTGGCTCTGCCGGCGGCGACGAGCATCGTCTGGGCCCTCAGTTCCTGCTGGTCCTTGCCCTCGGGGCCGACCATGACGCAGACGCCGCCCTTCTCGAGGCTCACCTTCGTCGAGTCGAACCGGGCGTTTGTCATCACCGTGATACCGCGGCGGCTGAAGCTGCGCTCGAGCGCCTGGCTGACCTCGCGATCCTCGAGCGGGACGATGGCGGGCAGGTACTCCAGGAGCGTGACCTTGACGCCGAGGTCGTGGTACATCGAGGCGAATTCGACACCGACGGCGCCGCCGCCGACGACGATCACGTCCTTCGGCAGCTTGTCGGTCCGGAGGACGTCGTCGGAGGTGACGATCCGCTCGCCGTCGGGGGTCAGGCCGGGCAGCGACTTGACCCTTGACCCGGTCGCCAGGATCACGTCCGTCGCCTGGAGAATTCGGTCGCCGCCCTTGCCGGGTGTGCCGTCCTCACCGGCCTGGACCACCCGGACCTTGTTAGCCCCTTCGAGGCGGCCGCGGCCCTGGATCCAGGTGACCTTGTTCTTGTCGATCAGGGTCTTGAGCCCGGTCCACATCCGCTTCACGACCTGGTCGCGCCGCGCGGCCATCTGGACGTAGTCGATCTCAGCCTCGCTCGGCAGCTTCAGACCGAAGTCCTTGGCGTGCCGGATCCGCTCGGTGAAGGCGGCCGATTCGAGGAGCGCCTTCGTCGGGATGCAACCGCGGTGCAGGCAGGTCCCACCGATCTTGTCTTCATCGACAAGCGCGACCCGGAGTCCGAGCTGGGCCGCTCGGAAGGCTGCCGTGTAGCCGCCGGTGCCCGCGCCCAGCACCACGAGATCGAAGTCGTTGGAAGAGCCGACGGCCATGGGTCAGGAGCCTCGGGCGGGCCGCATCCCGAGCACGCCACGCGGCCGGGAGGACGACCGGATCATCGCTGCGATGGTACGCGTGGCGTCGCGAACCGCGCAACCGCGACGGCGGCCGCCCCGCCGCCCAGTTGGACAAATGCCCACCAGGAGAACGTTGGTCCAGGTCCAGACCCCGCGGAGCGCCTCGTCGGCCCGAAACGGACGTCGCGTTAGCCGTCACAGGCTAACCGTGCGGTCTGAGGCGAGGGCTGGGCCGCCCGGAGTTGGACTTACATTCCATGGGTGTGAATCTGGCCAAGTAGCCATCCCGGGACTGGTAGCCAGGAAGTACGGGCCATCAAGCGGATTCCGCGACCCCACGCCATGCCAGCACGCTCGAGTTCAGCATCCGACGCGGCACGAACCATTCCGAAGCCGACCTTTCAGTCCATCCAGGAATATTCGGCCCGGTGCCGGGAGGCCAGAGTCGGCGAGTCTGGGCCAGCCGGAAGGAGTCCCACCCCGGATCGTCAGGAATCGATCGACCCGGGCTGGCTGACAACCCGGGTCGGGATCACGCTGGTTCGGCGGGCTCGATGGCCCGCGCCGAGAGGACTGGTTTAGTAGCTGGATCCGCCGCGCTGGCTGCGGAAGCAGTCCGAGCAGTAGACGGGTTTGCCGCTGGTCGGGCGGAACGGGACCTGGGCCTCACGGCCGCAGGACGAGCATGTTGCTGCGAACATCTCGCGGGGACCACGGTCGCGGCCGTAGCCGCCGCCGCCACCACCGCTGCTGTAGCCACCGCCGCCGCCACCGCCGCCGCCGGCACTGTAGCCGCCGCCTGCGCTGTAGCCGCCGCCGTAGCTGCTGCTGCCGCCGCCCTCCGCACCGCGGGCAGCCTTGCGGCTGGCGCGACACGACGGACAACGGCGCGGCTCGGTGAACCCGCGCTGTGCGTAGAAGTCCTGCTCACTTGCGGTGAACACGAACTCCTGGCTGCAATCGGCGCAGGTCAGGTTCTTGTCGTTGTACACGAAACGAAAACTCCTCTCGGTAGCCGCGCGATCCCTCTGGGTTTTCTCGCGTCAGCCGTGAGAGGAGTCCGAGTCGTCGGTGAGCTACGTTCTTTAGTCACGGACGCTTCCGCGACATTCCGTGGGGGAGTCTACCCGCCTAGGAACTGTCTTGTACAGAGGGAAAATCGTGTGGGCTGGCCGACGGACTGTTGATCAACGACACCACCCGGACTACCGGCTTGGAGATGGCGTACGACTGGCTCCGCGCGGCGCGTCTTGCCGCCGCTAGCCTGTGCCAACCAGGACAACGATGGCACGGGAGCCACATGGCCTCAGGCATCACGGGCGACGACGAAAACGCAGGGTTCTGCGAGCACTGCGGCGCGTCCCACAATGAGCTTGGCCCGGCCTGGTCGGCTCCGTTCCCGATCTGCGACGGCTGCGGCCGGGCGAGTTGCCCGAACTGCTGGAATCTCATCCGCGGGCGGTGCCTGGGCTGTTCGCCGTTCATCCTGGCCCTGAAAGCTGTCGAGCGACCGACCGTCTCCCTCGTCAGCGCGACGGGTGCCGCGTCCGCTGAGGCCGGAGCGCGACGATGGAAGCCACGGGGCGACCGACGCCTCGCCGTCCGGCTGGCGGGCATCGGCGTGGTGGCTGCAGCCTTCTTCGCCGTGATCGGTGTAGCCCCGGCTCTCATGGGTGCCGCTGCGACTGGTCCGGCGCGCGAGCCAGAGACACCGGAACTCGGCCAGACGGTGCGGGATGGGCAGGATCCAGGCTTCTCGGGGTCGTCGGGATTCGTCGACCCCACGGCCGGGGCGCTGGGCGTGGAGCCGACGAGAGGCGGATCCGATGGCGGAACGTCGGGTGGCCACGACCCGGGCGGCACTCCGGGCGGCGGCCCGGCGGGCCCGACGACGACCTCGCCGACCAGCCCGGGCGCCACACCCCTGCCGGGAGCCACCGCCCTCGTCACGACGCCACCGCGGGCGACCGTCGACCCGACGGCCAGCCCGACCGCGTCGACGACGCCGGACCCGACCGCGCAACCGACACCGGACCCGACCGCGCAACCGACACCGGGCCCGACACCGGGCCC
>JBBSCI010000178.1:0-6150 GCA_038250445.1 Candidatus Limnocylindrales bacterium
GGGTTGTCGCTGCCCTGCCCGACCGCGAGGAACATCCCCATCCCGTATTCGCGGGCGCGGTCCGGTTCGATCACGTCGATCCACAAGCCGTGCTTCTCGGCGAGGGCCCTTGCCTCCTCGGCGAGCACCTCCGGGCTGATGTCGTTGGCGGAACGATTCGAGAGCGACCGGGCGTGGTTCGCGCCCTCGCCGATGATGATCCCGCGCTCGGCAGCCCGCGCGGCCGACTCTATCTCGGCCCCGGGCGCGACGAGGATCAGCTCGTCGAGAGCGGGTGGCGCCGACGAGGCGTCGATGCGATAGAGGGATTTCGGGTCGAAGCCGCCTTCGACGACGCCGCGGGCGACGAGTTCGGCGACGGCGTCGACGCCTCCCTCGAGGAGGTCGGAGAGCGGACCCAGCCAGATCGCGAGGCTCTTCGCCTGGCGCCCACCGAGCCGATGCTGGATGGCCGCGCCGACATGGACGACGGTTTCGCGATCGAGGGCGTCGGCGTCGCCGGCACTGACGGTCAGGATGCGCGCCGCGGCGACCTCGCCCGGCGTGGCCAGCGACGACGAGTAGCGCTTGCCGCGCAGCTCGCCGAACTCGGCGAGGGCGTGCAGCTCACCGCCGGTCCTCTTGTCGAGCTCACCCAGCGGCCCTTCGAAGGCCGGCTCGCCGACAATCGGGACGACGAGGACGTCGGCCTTGACGTCCCAGGGCTGATCAGTTACGACACGCAGCTGCACGGGCACAACCTCTGGCGGGACGGCGGGCGCCGCACGGGCGCCGCTGGATCGGTGATGGCAGTGTACGTCGCCGCTATTGGCCGAGAAGTCCGACCGTCGCGTCGAGCTTGCCGCGCGCCTCCTCGATCCCGATGACCGCCTGGTTGAGCCCGCCTCGGCCGATCTCGGCGAGGATGATGACGAGCCCCTTCGTGTCACCCGGGAGGCGCTTGCGGGCCGCCGCCTCGGCGTCGAACGCCGCGCGGACCTCGGGGGTCACCGTCCCGTTCGAAGCGACGACGGCCACATAGAGCCGGCGCAGGGCCGCGTCGTATTCGGAATTGAGATCGAGCCACGCGGTCAGCGTCGAGACGTCGACGCCGCCGCTCTTGAGCTCGTCGCGGAGGTCCCGCGCCTCGGCGATCATGTCGTCCGACTCCGTCAGGCGGTCGAGGGCCTCGGTGTACTTGCCGGACTGGCCGAGGGCGGCGGCTGCGGCCGTCGTCGTGTCGTGATCCTCGAGCAGCACGGTGATCCTGGTTGCAGCGACCGACCCGCTCGCGAGTCGCGACCAGGCGAGCGCGAGCCCGTTCGTCGCGTCGAGCGCCCGCAGCGCGCGCGCCTGCCGGTCTCGGGCCTCCTCCGACAGGACCAACTCGTTGCCGCCGGCGAGGCCGGGCAGGCCCTCGAGCTTCGCCCGAAGCTCGCTCGCATGGGTGTCGATCGAGTGGGTCAGGTCGCCGCCCTCTGAAACCGAGGCTTGAAGGGTGTCGACATCGCGCGAAACGAGGGCGGTGAGTGCATTTCGACCAAGCTCGCTGAGCTGGCGAACCTCGCCGGCAAGGTCGCCGAGGCTCCGCTCGGCCTCTGCCAGGCCGGGTTCGATCGCCTTGTCGCCCTGGTAAGTGAGCTCGGCGCGCGACGGCGTCCCCGGCAAGTGCGCCATCGCTCCGACGATGCCGGCGGCTCCGAGCGACACGAGCGCGGCGACGACGAGCCAGGCCACGGTTAGCGCGACCCGACGGCCCTGCCCATTCATGGTCCGGCATCGTAGCATCGGGGTATGGCTCAAGCCCGGCCGGCCGCCGATCGACGCCTCATCGAGGCACTGCCGAAGACGGAGCTGCACCTTCACCTTGACGGGTCGCTCCGCGTCGAAACCGCATTGGAGCTCGCCCGGACGAGGCGCGTCGAGGCGCCTCTCACGCTCGCCGGGATGCGTGGCGCGCTCGTCGCGCCTGAGAGTTGCCGCGACCAGGCCGAACTGCTTCGGGCCTTCGATCTGCCAATCGCGCTCATGCAGGACGCGGAGGCGCTCGAGCAGATCGCCGCCGAACTCGTCGAGACGAAGGCCGCCGAGAACGTCCGTTACGTCGAGATCCGCTGGGGGCCGCTTCTTCACGTAGCCCGCGGGCTGTCGCTCGAGGATGGGATCGCGGCCGTAGTGCGGGGCGCCCGCCGCGGCGGCGCCACGACCGGAACGGAGGTCCGCCTGATCTCGACCGCCATACGGTCACACGAACCTTCGGCCAACGTCGTGCTGGCCGAAACTGCCGTGCGCTTTCGCGACCAGGGGCTCACCGGGTGGGACCTTGCCGGGCCGGAGGAGGCGTTCCCTGATCCGCTACTCCACGCCGCGGCGTTCGCGGCCGCGCGCGCCGGTGGGCTGCGGATCACGCTCCACGCGGGTGAGTGGGGCGGCGCCGCGCAGGTCCGCCGCGCTCTCGAACTGGACCCGGCGCGGATCGCCCACGGCCCTGGCGCCGTCGACGACCCGGAGCTGTGTCGCGAGCTGATCGCCCGGCGCGTCGCCCTCGACCTCTGCCCAACGTCGAACGTCCAGGCCGGCATCGTCCCGTCGCTCGGAGCGCATCCGCTGGCGCGGCTCCACCGCGCCGGCGTTCCGGTCACGCTGTCCACCGACGATACGACGGTCTCCGACATCACCCTGACCGAGGAGTACATCCGGGCGATCGAGCGGATCGGGCTGACGCTGCCGGAGCTATGGGCGATCGACCGACGCGGGCTGGACCTCGCGTTTGCCTCTGCCGAGGAGCTCGCGGCGTTGCGCGCCGAATTCGACGCATGGGCGGAAGGAGCCGCTGCGATCCTCGCCCCGGGACAATAGGGGTGACCTTCGGAGAGGCGCCCGAATCAACGCGGCCCTTCCGGGCGCCGTCGATGCACGAAACTCAGCGCGTCGTCGATCTGGCGGCGCCAGGCAAGATCGGGATCGAGTCGGAGGCCCATCCGCTCGCACGGAGATGGTTCCGTTTCGTCGAAACTATCCCGGCCAGAGACCGGAGACTCGATCGTTCCGACCAAACGGAACTATCGCGAAATCCGACGGGAGCGGCGTCCAACCCCGTGACCGCCCACGACCCCCGGAGAGCGGGCGAGGCGGCGCAGAATGACGATCAGGCCTCCCCGGGGTCTCGCCGAGATTTCAGCGACCTCGGGCAGCGTCATACAGATTGCTATCGGCCTCGAGTGGCTACCCGCCGGTGTGGCCCCGGAGCCAGGCGACGTCGGGCTCCCAGCCGTCGACGACCGCGCCATGGCCGGTCGCCCGGGCGTGCCGCTCGACTTCCCGGAACAGCGCTCGTTGCGCATCCGGATCCGGGTCGCGGCGGATCGCGTCGGCGCGCTCCTCGACTCGATCGATCGTCAGCGGCTCGCGCTCCAGCTCGTGACGGAGCCACTTGTTGAACGAGCGGACGCGTCCGTCAAGGCGAATGCCGTCGCCAGCATCGGCGGGATCGATTCGGCGGCGTCGAGCCGCCCCTCCACCTCGCGGCCGGCCTCGAGATTCCGTAGCGACCGATAGAGGGAGTTGGTGTAGCCGTCGAGGGTTTCATCGACGATGTGTGTCGCCTCGACGGCGGTCAAGCGCCGCTTGCGTTCCACGATCCGCTCGATTTCGCCGTCCAGCCGGTCGACCTCGACCCGAGCGACGAGGAACGCCGGCCGGTTCCAGGCAGCCCGCGAGCCCGGCAGCGCATACGTCTCGAACTCGTCGAGCGTCATCGCGACGATCTCGACCGGGGAGCCATGGACGAATGGCCATCGCTCGCTCACGAGGTTCACGACGACGAAGACATCGAAATCGGACGTGTCCGTCACGAACGTCCCGGCCCCGCGCGAGCCGGTGAGGACGACGCCGACCACGTTGTGGTCGGCCTCAACCGCGGCCAGGAACTCTCGATACCCGAGCTCGATGTCGGAATCCGCCATCTAGACTCCTGCACATGGATGCATCTCGGCCCGACGATACCGCGCTCGTCCGACCGGCGACGGACGCGGAGCGTGCCGATGTGGCCGCAATGCATGCGTCGAACCGGGCGGCGTGGGACGAGGCCGCTGAGCGATACGAGCGCTGGCTGCCCGAGGCGATCGAGCTGATCCGCGGCGGCGGAACGAACCTCCTGCCGCCGGAGCTCGAGGCGATCGGCGACCTCAACGGCCGCTGCCGCCGAGCGATCCACCTCCAGTGCGCAGGTGGTCGGGACACCCTCTCGCTCTGGAATCTTGGCGCCGACGAGGTCGTCGGAGTCGACTTCAGCCGACGGATGCTCGAGCTCGCGCAGCGTCTGTCAACCGCTGTCGGGGCGCCGGCGCACTGGATCGAGGCCGACGTTCTCGATACCCCGCACGAGCTCGATGGCAGCGCCGATCTCCTCTACACGGGCCGCGGCTCGCTCGTCTGGCTCCAGGACCTCGATGCCTGGGCGGCCGTTCTCCACCGCCTCCTGGCGCCTGCCGGCCGGCTCGTCCTCTTCGAGGGCCACCCGATCGAATGGCTGTTCGACGCCGACGAGGATGGCAACTGGATCGCGACCGACTACGACTATTTCGCGGGGCCCGAGGCGTCGAAGGGATGGGCGCCCGAGTACATCGACCACGTGCCGATTCCCGAGGCCGACCAGGCCTGGAAGTTCGCGCGATCGTGGACGCTCGGCGAGGTGCTGACCGCCATCGCCGGGGCCGGCCTCCGGATCGAGCGGGTCACGGAACACTCGACCGACTGGTGGGGCGGCCACGATGACGTCCGCCCAGAGGAGCGCGGCCGGATTCCGCTGTCGTATTCGGTCGTCGCGCGCCGCTAGATACCTGCCAGCCAGGCGTTGGCCTCGACCGACGATCTGAACCGATGAACCTGCAGGTGGCTCGACTCGGGCGCCGAGAACCGCAGCTCGTAGTTGCGGCGGTTGCGGCGGTGATTGGTGATCAGCCACCAGAACAGCGCTTCGCGGCCGATGAATACTTGGCGCCAGGATTCGCGGTTGCCAGCCCAGAGCTCCTCGCCGCTCCGAATCCGGTGAGCCGTGCGCCGCAGCATCCTCGCGAGGCACGTCCGCAGCGGCACGTCGAGCCAAACCACGGTGTCCGCGCGGGCGAGGACGATCGGGCGCACCTTGGAGTAGTTGCCGTCGCAGACCCACGCCTCGACCGCGGTCGCATCGCTGACCCGGCAACGGAAGGTCTCGGTCTCGAGACTGGACCAGTCCGGGCCCCAGTAGATCGCGTCGATCTCGATGTGCGGGACGCCGAGTCGGGCGGCAAGGCGCCGGGCGAACGTGGTCTTCCCCGATCCGCTCGAGCCGACGACCGACACCCGATGCATCGGCCGCTCCGTCATTGCGAGAGGCGCGCGAGCGCTGCCGCGAGCTCGTCCGCGTTCGAGGCGACCTCGGTCGGTCGCTGGTCTGTCGGCTGTGCTTCGAGCTCAGCCGCCGTCGACACGCCGGTCATCATCAGGACGCTTCGCGCGCCGACGGCGCGGGCCGCCGCGATGTCGGTGCGGAGGCCATCGCCGACCATCACCGCCGCGCGCGGATCGCGCCCGACGACCCGCGCGGCCTCCTCGAGGAGATACGGCTCAGGCTTGCCGATCGAGATCGGCGTCACGCCGCTCGCCGCCTCGACCGCGGCGACGACGCTGCCAGACCCCGGCCGGAGGCCGCGCTCGGTCGGGTAGACGGGATCCCGATTCGTCGCGATGAAGCGGGCGCCGGCCCGGATGCAGTCGGCCGCGACCGCGATCCGCATGTAGGTCAGCTGCGGGTCGAGACCGATCACCACCGCGTCGGGCGCGCCGGCCGCGGTCCACGAATCGATCCCGTCGCGACTCGCGAGCGTCGCAGCATGGCCGGCGGTCGTCACCTCGAAGCCGGCATCGGCCAGCTCCCGCTCGAGCCCGCCGGCTCCGACCGCCAGCACGCGGCGCACCGACGGCTCGTGGTCGACGAGATACAGCGCCGTCGCGCGCGAGGACGAGACGACCCGATCGGCCTCGACCGGCGCGCCCATGGCCGCGAGCCGCGTGACGTAGTCGGTCCGGTAGAACATGGAGTTGTTCGTCACGTAGACGATGTCGTCGCCGAGCGCCGCCCGCGCCGCCAGCACCGCGGCGACTCCCGGCACGGGATCCGCGCCGCGA
>JBBSCI010000179.1:0-6094 GCA_038250445.1 Candidatus Limnocylindrales bacterium
ACGCCGTCGAACAGGATCCGGCGCTCGCGCCTGACGGCGGTCGGCGGAGCGGTCGCATGGCGGCGTCGGAGGAGCGCCTCCGTCAGCGCCTCGACGATCGCGCCGCGGAACTGGCTGCGGACCTGCTCGCCGCGGTCGGCCACGGCCAGCGAAAGGGTCAGGATGGCTTCGGCTCGCTCGCCGCCACCGCCGCGCGCGGGGAAGAGCGAGGGAAACATCGCGCGCCACGATTCGGCATCGGTCGATTCGCCGTTCATCACGGCCCTCGCGAGCAGCCGCTCCTCGTAGGTCGCATCGGCCAGCAGCGCGGCAACCCGGGCGACGAGTGGATCGGCCTGGATGCCCGCGTAGACGATCGCCCGAGCGTCGGGCGAAGCGTCCTGGAATCTCATGGCCGTTCGTCGAGTGCGACGAGGACGACCTGGGGGAATGTCGAGAGCCAGTCGATCGCCCGATGGGGATCCTCGACCAGCGCAGCCTCGGCGCAGACGCGGACGATCGCGCCCCCCCGATCCGGCGGAATGGTCTCGCCGACCCGCCGCGTGGTGACGGCGTCGAGGCGGCTTCGCCACGCAGCCGTCAGGTCCTGGACGTACTGCCACTCATCTTCGACGTCCTCGCCGACCAACGCGAGCGACTCGAGGCACTCCAGGGCGAGGTCGATCGCGGCGTCGACAGTGTCCGGAATGACTGGGCTTGACTCGACGGGCGGCACGCCGAAAGACTAGCGCGCGGCTGCCGACCTCCGTCGGAGCGTCCAGCCGCGGGGCCGGGCGTGGCCGACGATCGTCCGGTCGGCGCGCTCGATCAGCGTGAGGAGGCGGCCCCGACCGCGCTCGTTCCAGGCCTCGGAGTACGCCTCGGTCGCGGCCATCCGGATCTTGCCGGCGCGAGCGCGCTCGCCGATCTGCTCGAGCTCGGCGACACGATCGAGGACGTGGCGGTAGAGACCGGGCAGGTCTTCCGCGGGCGTCGAGGGAGCTTCGACGGTGACGTCCGGCTGGGCAGGGGATGGCCGTGGTTCGATCACGGATCGACGATGCGACGTGAACGATCACGGTGGAATAGCCGACTCGTTCAGGCTCATGGTCCGATGGTCCCGGCCTCCGTTCAGCGGTGGTGCGCCGCCGCGCCGCACCTCAGTCGCCCGAGTGAGCGGCCGCCCGGACGACGAAGCCGTCGAACAGGCCGGTTCCCGGCATCCGGACAAGCGAGACGCCATCCACGAACGACCCTGGCGATCCGGTCCGGAGCAGGTCCTCCATCCGGTCGAGAGCATCCGAGGGTCCCTCGGCGACCGTTCTGACGGAGCCGTCTCGCTCGTTCGCGACCCAGCCGGCAAGGCCGAGCCGTCGCGCCTCGCGAACGATGTGGTAACGGAACCCGACGCCCTGGACCCGGCCGCGGACGACGGCCTCGAGCCGAACGAGTTCCTCCATCTCAGGCGGCCCGGCTGCGCTGCGGCCAGGCGAGGAGCAGGACGTCCAGCGCGAGCTCCGGGCTGACATTCGCCTCGATCAGCTCTCCGATCCGGTCGAGCCGGACGAGGAACGCTCCGATCTCCTGCGCCGTCAGGTCGGCGGCCGCCCGCAGGTCGTCGAGCATCTCCGGGTCGCGCAGGCGCCGCTCCTCGCCGAGGCCGACGAGGATCAGGTCCCGGCTCAGGTCGCGCCAGATCTCGACGAGTGTCGCGGCCGCACGGCGGCGTTCCGCGGCCGGGGCACGGGCGCCCGCCTCTGGCGGAAGGTCCGAATCCGTTTCGTCGCCGTCATCGGTCGCCTCGCTCGCGGCGACCGGCGCCGTCGCAACGGCAGGGGGGGCCTTGCGACCGCGCTTCGGGACAGCGTCCGCCGCGGGTGGGTTGGCGGCACGGTCGAGGGCGCGAACGAGCTCTCCTGCCCTTCCGAGCAGCTCGCGACCCAGCGAGAGTCGGCGCGCCGCTCGCTCCCCGGCGAGGTCGAGCAGCGAGCGGGCGATCTCGCCCCTGGCGGCCACGGCGTCCGGCGCCAGGGCCCAGGTCCGGGCGATGCCCGCCCTGCCACCCGACAGCCGGGCGAGCCGAGCGGCCGTCGGCGCGTCGGCGATGCCGGCGTCTACGAGAAGCGCCTCGATCTCGCGCGTGCCCATCGGACCGAGCCGGAGCCTGATACAGCGTGAGAGAACCGTGGGTAGCAGCTGGTCCTCGCGATCGGCGCACAGCACGATCGTCACCCCGGCCGGCGGCTCCTCGAGGGTCTTGAGCAGCGCCGACTGGGCATCGTCGTACGCCCTGTCCGCTTGCTCGATCAGCACGACGCGGGCGCCCCCTTCGACCGGGAGCAGGGCGAGGTCGGATATCAGCCGGCGGACGGTGCCGACCTCCGGGGCATGCGCGTTCCCGATGCGGATCTGGTTGCCGGGCGCCATCGGCGCCAGCCGGTGGACGTCCGCGTGGTTGCCATGCTCGACAAGATGGCAGCCGCGGCATTCCCGGCAGGGCCGGTCGGCGGGCTCCGGCGCATCGCACATGAGGCCCGCGGCAAGGTCGAGCGCGAGTGTCATCTTGCCCACGCCGGCAGGTCCGGCGATGACGATCGCATGCGGCGCCGTCCCGACGATCATCGCCTGGATCGCCGCGGTCGCCGCGGGGTGGCCGCGCGTCAGCAGCCGCGCCATCGGGTCAGGAGCCGCGAGTACGAGCGGGTCAGGCGGTCTCGGCCTTCTTGCGAGTGGTCCGCCGCTTCGGAGCAGCGGAGCCCGAGGCGGTGCCGTCGGCATCGCTGGTAGTGCTCGCTGCTGCGGACGTCCTCGTTCGGGTCGCGCGCGGCTTCGGTGCGGCCGTAGCCGTCAGCTCCGTCGCCGCACCCGATCCCTCGTCGGCGGCAGCCGGCGCATCGGCCTTGCGGCGCGTGGCGCGGCGCTTCGGTGCCTCGGCGGCGGCATCAGTGGACGCACCGACGTCGGCGGTCCCGGTTGCCGGTGCCGCGTCTGCCTTCTTCCTGGTCGCGCGACGCTTCGTCGCGGGCTCGGCAGTAGGCACGGAGCTCGATTCGGCAGCCGGCTCGCCGCTTGACGCTTCGGCCCCCGCGCCACGGGGAGCATCGCGCCGGCCCGCGGGCGGGGCCGCCTTCGGCGACTGGGCCAACTGGGCGCGCAGCATCGCCTCCAGCTCTTCCGGTACCTCGCTCCACGGCTCACTCGAGCGCGGAGCGGCCGGCCGATCGAGCCGAACCGGCCCGCGATCCTGGCGCTGCGGGCGATCCTGGCGACCGAAGCCCGAGTCCGGACGGCCACCGCGGCCGGCCGGTTCGCGGCCGCTGACGTCCGGGTAGCGGTTGATCCCGCCTCCGCCGCCGCGACCGTAGCGCTCGCGGTCGCCCGCGGCGCTGTAGCCGGCGCGACCACCGCGCGGTCCGCCGCGGGACCCCTGGCCGCCGTGCTGGCCGCCACGGTTGCCCTGGCCGCGGCGCTGCTCGGCGATCAGGTATTCGGGGATCTCAGGCTCGTCCAGATCCTCGTCGTCGTCCGTGGGCCGGATCGTCGTCGGCTTGGAGCTCGGCACGCCGAGCTGCGAATCCCAGACGGACCCAAAGGGCGTCGGGCGCGGCCCGCGCGGTGCGGCGGCCGCGATCTCGACCTCGACGTCCTCCTCGTCCTCGTCGTCGACGTCCGGGGTCGTCGCACCGATCGGCCCGGCAACCGGCTCCAAGCCGGGCTCCAGCTCGCGGCCCCGGCCACGACCTCGGCCACGACCGCCGCGGCGGCGGCGGCGGCGGCGGCCTTCGGCGTCGAGACCGGCGTCGTCGGACTCGTCGACCGGCGCCACCGCCCCGTCCGGGTCGATCGATTCGGCGACCGGTCCCGTCACGGCCGCAACCTTGGAGAGCTTCTCGCCGGGCAGCGCGGTCAAGCCGGCTACTGCCGCAACATCATGCGGAGCGACCTCGCGAGCCGCCCTTTCGCGGGCGCCGTTCGAGGCGGAGCGGCCACGGGCGGCCACGGGCTCGACCTCACCCGGGCGGCCACGCCCCCGGCCGCGTCCACGACCGCGGCCCGCGCCGGTGCCCTCTGTCTGCTTGTCCGGGACCTCTGTCATCGACAGGTCCTCGTCGTCGCCGGCGACCCGCCGGCCGGAACGTGACGACCCCTTCTCGACCCGGGCGAGCTGGGTGATGTCGGTGAAGATGTCGGCGACCTCGATCAGATCCGACGACGTGTTGCCGCGGAAGCTGATGACCTCGACCCGGACGCCCATCTCCTGGACGGCGCGGATCGCCGGCGCGAAGTCGCCGTCGCCCGACACGACGATTGCCACGTCGAGGTTACGGGCGGTCTTCATGAGGTCGACGACGAGCTCGATGTCGAGGTTCGCCTTGACCTTGCCGTCACCGTACTTGCGGATGTCCTTGCTGACGACCTTGTACTGGTTCCGGGCAAGGAATGAATGAAAATTGCGTTGGTTCTCGTTATCCGGGTCCAGCCCCGTATAGGCATAGGCCCGGACGAAATCCCGGCCGGCCGTTGCCGACTTCAGCAGCGTGACGTAATCGATGTCCACGCCGGCCGCCTTGGCCGCATAGAAGATGTTCGCCACGTCCACGAAGACGGCGACGTTCTTTCCCACAAATGACTCCTTGTTAATTCTTCCCCGCGGCGCCGGCGCGGCCACGCTGCTCTGCGCGCGAGATCACTGGGCCCGGCTTGTGGATGCCCCGACCGCGGCCACCTGCCGTTCCGTGCGCGGACCGCTTTCGACGAAACCATGACGAGCCCAGCGGGTCCGCTCCGCGGGGTCCTGGGACAGCGCCGCTTCCACGACGCTGCAGCCCTTGTTCTTTGCCGAACGGATGACTTCCTCGATGAGGGCATCACTCACCCGGTCTGCATCGTGGTCGGGATCAACCACGAGAAGGTCCACCGTCCCTACGAATCCGCCGGCGGCAACGGATAGCCGGAGGGCGAGGACCGCCCCACCGACGACGTCGCGCCGAACTTCGGCGACGAAGATGCTGGCCTGCGGAAGGTAGACCAGCTGTCGGAGCAGGTCCGCCGGTGCAAGCGCGCCTGCAGCGCCCGACGATTGGATCTTGTCGCCGCTCAAGGCGACGAGCCGATCGATGTCGGTGATGCGTGCGGTTCGAACCAGGTATTCCACGTGGACTGAATGCCACCTCGTAGGGCTGGCGGTCGCGATCGTCGCATCGGGTCCCATCGGATCCGCACCGGTTCCAGCGGGGCCTCGCGGGGTGGCGAGCGGTAAGCTCGGCAGCCACGCCCGGGTCGCGCTGGTCGGTGTTGCAATCGGTCCGCCGATGCATATGATACGGCATCGCTTCGGCGGCATCCTGCGCGCCGCCCGAGCCGGGATCCCGCGCTGTCGTCCGTCACGCACCGCCGCTCCCGTCGGGGCCACCGTCAATCACCTTGGAATGAGGTGAGTCGACCCCTCGCACACGGGAAATCGGGCAGCAGACGACTGGGCAGGACTTAGGCACGGGCCGGGGCGGGAGGATGCACCGACCGAGATCGACCGGGATCGCCAGTCGATCATTGTTGAGGAGGAGTTTGGATGAATTTTCGGAAGCTGACCGCGCTCGCGGGCGCGTCGATGCTGGTATTTGCTGCGTGCAGCACCCCCCCAGCGGCTACAACCGGCGCCAGCGCGTCGGCAGGCGCAAGCGCCAGCGCCTCGGCAGGCGCAAGCGCTTCGGGAAGCGCCGCCGCAAGCGGCGACACCTCGAAGGGCACCGTCAAGATCGCCATTGAGCTCCCGATGCAGGGCAGCGAGCTAGCGGCATCCCAGCCGATCGTCAACGGCATTCGCTTGGCGGTCAAGCAGGCCGGCGGCGCCGCCGGGGGCTACAAGATCGAGATCCCCGACTCGGCGATCTACGACGACGCGCTCAACGGCGCGCATGATCCCCAGACGGGCGCCAACAACATGACCAAGGTCGTCGGCGAGCCCGACGTGATCGCCGTCATCGGGCCGCTCAACTCGAGCGTCGCCAAGGCGCAGATCCCGATCTCGAACGAGGGCGGCGTGCTCCAGTGCTCGCCGGCCAACACGAACCCCGGCCTTACGAAGGGCGACCCTGCGGCCCAGCTCCGGACGAAG
>JBBSCI010000180.1:0-6070 GCA_038250445.1 Candidatus Limnocylindrales bacterium
CTGCGCGCCCGGTCCCAACTTCGGGGCGGCTTCCACGCCCTGTGCCAGGTGCGCGTGTCGGCACGACAGTTGAGCGAATCGAGTCACGACACTGTCGCGACCGACACCGCGGTCACGACCGCGACCGCAACCGCCATACACGACAGTAGGGCGGCGATGAGGGCGACAGGAAATCGTGCTCAGTCCGGCCTTGGGGCGAAAGCCGACTCGCTGCGCTCCATACGCGGCGACGCCCGCCTCACGCACATGCGCCGCAGGTTGTCCCACTCGAGGCCTGGGCCTCGCTCCGGCGTGCTCGTCGGATCGTCGGCCCCTGGGTAGTCGGCCCGGCCAGTATCAACGTCGAAGATCATCCTTGGGGTCGAACACGACGCCGTCGTTCTCGCGCGGCGCGCCATCGGCGCCGTTCCCGCCACTCCACCGCAACAGTTTTGTGCCCGTCCAGACGTCGACACCGAACTCGCGATAGCCGCCGCCGGGGCGCTCCGGCTCGAGCGGCATGTTCCGACAGGCCTCGGTAACCGCGTCAAATGCCGTCCCACGCTGGATCGAGTAACGGCCCGTCCAGACCTCCCCCCCGCCGGCTCCGCATGCGTTGTTGACCGCCCGCCATCGCTCCGTCGCCGGATCAAACGCCCGATATGCCTGCCAAAGAACGATCACCTCGCGCCCAGTCCAGAGCGCGGGACCTCCCTCCATCGACCGAAAGCCCGGTTCCGGAAGTGTCCGCCACTGGTCGGTCGTCGGGTTCCACGCAGCCGCCCACGCCATCGACGTGTCGACGTTGTCGACCGGGTAGCCGAGGACGACCAGTTCCGTGCCGGTCCACGCGAGGGTGGGGTTGTTCGCGCCGCCCGGGTCGGGCGGGGGCGGCTCGATCGCGCGCCACCGGCGAGCCGCGATGTCGAAGGCTGCCCCGGATCGCATGCGAGCCGAGAACGCGACGAGCTCCGTTCCCGTCCAAGTCGCGGTCGTCGCCGCCTGGCTGCGGTCGAGCGGTGCCGCCGGCAGCGGCTCCCATCGATCGGTGACCGGATCGAACAGAGCCCCGTCGAGCGCGGGCACTTCCGCGTCGCCGTGCCGCTCATAGCCGCCCCAGACGAGAAACACCTTTCCCGTCCAAACGCCAAATGCGCCGACGCGGCCAGTGATCGGCGCGGCAGGCAGACGACGCCAGCGATCCGCCACGGGGTCGTAGCCGGCGCCATCGGGGATGTACTGGCTGGTCGCACCGTCGAATGCGTCACCGCCCCAGATGAGGACCTCCTTTCCCGTCCACGCACTCGCTGCGCCGGTTCGGCCCGAGAGGGGTGACTCGGCAATCCGGCGCCACGTCCCGTCCAAGAAGACGGGGGGCGGATCCGTCGGTGTCGCCGCGGTCAAGACGAACTGCTGTCGACAGCGGGCGCCGGCGACCGGATCGGACTCGCGAACGCAGCCCGGATCGTCGAAATGGCCATCCACGCTGTACCAGTCGTTCGGGTTGAGCGGGTGCACGGATGAGGAGATCACGTACGGGATCGCAATCGGGAAGTCGACGCTCCCGTCACTTGACAGCCAGGTCGGCGACGACGCGCCGACTTGATATTCGCGGGTCGTGACCGGCCCAAGCTCGATCTGCCGACCACCCGAACAGACGAGACGCTCGAACGGCTGGAGGGCGGCGATGGCGGCGAGGGTCGACGGCCCGGTCGGACACACGACCGCGACCGGTCGAAGCGATGCCAACGCGTCGTCGACCCCGATCCAGCCGAAGTCGGAGTTGGGCCGGAGCCCGTGGTCGAGATCGCCCCAATGTTGGACGAGATACGACGGTTTGCCCTCGTGGGGCGTCGGGCCGTCGACCACGTACACGCGCTGGCCGACCAGGACGCCGCGATCGGTCACCAGAGTGAACGGCCGGAGGACGTCGGCGACCACCCCCTTGGCGAGGGCTGTTGCTGGCGCCGTCGCCGTCGACGATGCGATGGGAGTTGGGCTCGAGGGTCTCGGCGCAGGATTGGGGGCAGCGGCGGACATTGCGATGGCGCCAACGACGATCGAGACGACGGCAGCGGCTAAAGCAAATCGAATTGGCCATCGGGGAGCTCGCCACGCGCTGGCGGCGATCCGGTCTCTCGCGGCATCCACCACCGCAGGGGGCGGCGATCCGGGCAAGGCGGCGTAATGACGCCTCAGGCGACGTTCGAGTTCGTCGTCGCGGGCGGTCATGATTGGCGCTCGCCGAGCTCAGCGCGGAGCCGCGTAAGCGCTGCACTCAGGCGCGACTTGGCGGTTCCGAGTGGAAGATTCAACGTTGCGGCGACGTCCGCGATGGTCAGATCCGCGGCGTAGTGGAGCGCAATCACCGCCCGCTGCTCGACTGGCAGCGACCGAAGGGCACGGTCGAGCTCTGGATCGAACTCGGCCACATCGGAGCTGGACGAATGTTGGTGAAGGCCTTCCCCACCAAGCATGGGAATCGTGCGGACTTGCCGGCCCGCCCGGCGCCCGTGGTCCATGCACCGGTTTACCACGATCCGACGGGTCCAGGCAGCGGCGCGATTGGGGTCGCGGAGAGAGGGAGCTTGCGCCACGCGAGGACCAGCACCTCCTGAGTCACGTCGCTCGCGTCATCGATTCCGACAATGGCCGCAGCCAAGCGATGAATATCCCCACCATGCCGGTCGACGAGCCGCTCGAAGGCCTCATCCCAATCGTTCCGCATCGACCTCTCGACGTTCGGTTCCTGCCCCTCGTGACTAGTGACGTCGACGCGACCTTCACCTGTTCGATGAAATTCGGGCGAAATGGCCTTGGCGGGCCGCGGAAGCAGGCATGCCTGCCTAATCGGTTCGGTCGCCACGGCACGTTTGGCGGTGGCCGCCCGATTCACCACATAACCGAACTGAATCTAAAACCCCTCTCGCGCGTGAGAGGGGTCCGTGCCATGGCGTAAGCGACCGGGCGCATGTCAAGCAAGTGCTCTAACCAGCTGAGCTAGCCGCCCGACGTCGCTGAACCCGTGACCAGATCGCCTCCAGTGGCTATGGCTGCGGATGTTCCAGTTCCGCACCCAAGCTGGACACGCTCAGGCCCAGGGGCCAGCGGCGACCCGCATTCTACCCGAGGCGCGCACGAGGCGACAACGGCGTTGAGGGCTACCCTCCCGGGCACCCGACGCACTGGTCCGGGGTGTTCGCTGGCGTGAAGGTGTCGTCGGTGACGCCCGTTACGGTCGCGCCCGGGTCGTTGAACATGCCACCGCCCTGGCCCTCGCCGCCCGCGGTGTTCTTACCGATGCGTGAGTCGTCGTCGAGCGTTACGCCGCCCTTGTTGTAGATCCCGCCGCCGAAGCTGCCGGTGTTGCTGATGACCTTCGAATTCTTGAGGAACACCTGCTCGTTGCCGGTGCCCGCGAAGAACGCCGGGCCGTTGAGAATGCCGCCGCCGCTGAATTCGCTGGTGTTGTGGCTGACTGTCGACGAGTCGAGGTGGATCGTCCCGCCGTTGAGGATTCCGCCGCCCCAGACCGATACGTTCCGGCTGACGACCGAGTGGCTGAGCGTCAGGTCGCCGTGGTTCTCGATGCCGCCGCCACTGAACGGAATGCCGACATCGTTGTCCGTCACGCTGGTCCGGATCAGCGTTGCCGTCGCTCCAGTCGCGTTCCAGAGGCCCTGCCCGAAACGCCCGCCCCCGCGCGTCAGCCTGGAGTCCTTCACGACGAGTGTTCCGGCGTTGAAGATATTGCCCCCCTCGTACTCCCCGTTGTGATCGATCGTCGACTGCAGAATGGTGGCGTCGCCGTGGTTGGCGATGCCGCCGCCGAATTGCCCGGTGTTGTCCACGACGACCGAGCGCTTGAGGACGAGCGTGCCCTCGTTGAAAATGCCGCCGCCGCCATCGTTCGGGAACTGGAAGAACCCATTCCTGATGATCAGGCGCTCGAGCTTGACGGTTGCGCCCTCGTTGATGCTGATCACCGATCCAGCTTCGGCGCCATCCAGGGTTGCCCGATAGGACGCTCGATCGGGCGCGGCCCGGATGATGGCGTCCTGGGACACGACCGTCAGCCCGACGCACGTTCCGCGCACGAGGAGGGTCACGCCGGCCGGCGATGCGTCCAGCGCCGCCTGCAGGGTCGAGTAGATCGTGTGCGAGCCGGGCGCCCAGACGGCGCACGGTGAAGCTGCTTTGGCCGCGGCGGCGCTGGCCGGCAGGGCCCTCAGCGCAGTCGCGACCAGCCCAAGCAGAAGCATTCGTGCCGCGGGGCGAGCCCGCCCGTATCCGGCGACCTTCCGGGCGATCATGGCGTCCCTCCTCCACGTAGCACAGGCAGGCGCGGGACCGGCTGGGCGTGGCGCACGGCGGCCAGCTATCCCGTCAAGCAGCCCTCTCTTGCCGCGGCAACCAGGGTAGCCGCGGCACCGCTTCGCCGGAGGGTCAGTAGCCCGAGCTGGCCGCCGGAGCCGCAGGCCCCCCGGACTGGCCGGATCCGCCGCCACCCGGGCTGCAGGCGGCGAACAGGCCGGCGAGAACCACGATGAGCACGAGGATGGCGGATCGGATCATGGGCACTCTCCTTGACCGCCGATACGTCGCCCGGGCCGCGCCGGTTCTCCCTGCCCCATCATGTCGAGATGGGAGACGACGGATACGAGCTTCTCGATGCCGGTGACGGGCGGCGCCTCGAACGATTCGGCGGGCTCGTCGTGGACCGGCCGGCCCCGATGGCCGACGGGGCGCCGCGCGATCCGTCCGCGTGGGCGGACCCTGACCTGTGCTTCGACAAGTACGTCGGCTGGAGCGGACCCGCGGCCGGGGGCGACCGCGAGCCGTGGGTCGTTGAAGAAGGCGACCTCCGCTTCGAGCTCTCGCCTACGGAGACCGGCCAGGTTGGGCTGTTTCCCGAGCAGGCGGCGAACCGGGCCTGGGTTCACGATGCCGTCAACCGCCTCGGTGGCATCCCGCGAGTCCTCAACCTCTTCGCCTACACCGGGGCGATGACGCTGGCGACGGCCGCGGCAGGCGCGTCGGTGACCCACGTCGACGCATCCCGACCGACCGTCGCGTGGGCCCGCCGGAACGCCGAGCTGTCCGGCCTCGACGACCGGCCGGTGCGCTGGATCGTCGATGATGTCGAGACATTCGTGGCCCGCGAGCAGCGACGCAAGCGCGACTACGACGCGGTGATCCTCGATCCGCCGAGCTACGGGCATGGTCGTCGCTCCGGCGGAGTTGGCTGGCGCCTGGATGAGCGCCTCAACGGGCTGCTGGGACGGTGCGCCGACGTGACCGGGGACGATCCGGCGTTCGTCGTCCTCACCGCCCACACGCCGGGCTTCGGCCCTGATCGTCTGGCCGCCGACCTCGCCCGGGCGTTCGGGAAATTTGAGCACGAGATCGAAGCCGGCGTGCTGGGCATCCGCGCGCGCAGCGGGGCACATCTGCGGCTTGGTGCGTACGCGCGCATCATCCGCGAGTGACTCCTTCGGAACTCGCCATCACGTCGTCGGCCAATCCACGGGTGAAGGCCGCAGTGCGGCTGCGCGATCGGCGCCCGCGCGAGGAGACCGGCCTGACGATCGTGGACGGGCCGCGGGAGCTTCTTCGTGCTCTCGACCATGGCGTCACGATCACCGAGGCGTTCATCTGCGACGAGCTCATCAGGAGCCGCGACTCCAAGGAGGCAGTCGAGCGGCTGCGGATCGCCGGGACGAACTTGATCCAGGTGTCGGCGAACGTCATGGCCAAGGTCGCCTTCGGCGATCGATCGGACGGGGTCGCCGCCGTGATTCGCTCCCCCGAGACCAGCCTCGACCGCCTGGCGCCACCACCGATGCCGCTGATCGTGGTGGTGGAGTCGATCGAGAAGCCCGGCAATCTCGGGGCGATCCTCCGGACTGCGGATGGCGCCGGTGCGGATGCTGTCATCGCCGCCGATCCGTTGACCGACATGTTCAATCCGAACGCGATCCGGGCCAGCCTGGGAACGATCTTCAGCATGCCGATCGCCACGGCCACGACCGCCGCCACACAGGAGTGGCTCACCACGAACGGGATTCGCCCGATCGGCGCCCGGGTCGAC